>CAZOXZ010000179.1:0-4857 GCA_964583865.1 uncultured Rhodanobacteraceae bacterium
CAACGCCCAGGCCGCTGGCGCGGCCATGCCGGCAAGATGCCGGCGCTCCAAGGACGGCGGGGCCGTGCCGGCAAGATGCCGGCGCTCCAAGGACCGCGAGCATCTTGCTCGCATCGCGGTGAATCAACGCCCAGGCCGCTGGCGCGGCCATGCCGGCAAGATGCCGGCGCTCCAAGGACCGCGAGCATCCTGCTCGCATCGCGGTGAATCAAAGCCGAGGCCGCTGGCGCGGCCATGCCGGCAAGATGCCGGCGCTCCAAGGACCATGCGGGCGAGATGCCGGCGCTCCAAGGACCGCGAGCATCCTGCTCGCATCGCAGTGAATCAACGCCCAGGCCGCTGGCGCGGCCATGCCGGCAAGATGCCGGCGCTCCGACCACCAACTACCGGGCCCGCGTTGGCGCAGGACCCGGCGTCGATCGAATCACTCGGCCTTGGACTTTTCGGCGTTGTCTTTCTTGGCGACTACCTTCTGGGCTCCGGTGAGGTCTTTCTTCGTGCCATCGGTGAAGATGAGGCCGACAATGTACCAATACGTCTCGCCCGGTTTGGCGGTCACATCGCGCCACTGGTACTTGCCCGAGCGGTCTTCGCCACGTTCATGCTTGAGGATGATGTGGTCGTTGATCCGCAGGAACGGGCCATCCTCCGCCGGTGCGCGGTAGATCACGTAACCGTAGATGCGGGCCTGGTGGGCCACGGACCAGCTCAGCAGGGGGCCTTCGCCCGGCGGCGGTGGCGGTTCCTTGTAGGTCATTTCCTGCAGGGCCTCGCCGAAGTCCACTTTCTTTTCGGTTGTCAGGCCGGACTTGGCGTTGCCGCTTTTTGCCACCAGGTCTTCCCATTGGTGGATCTTGGTTTCCTTGGCAAGCAGCATGCCGTTCAGGCGCACCGGCAACTCGCGATCACGTTCCGGCAGCTCGATGTACAACCAGCCGTGCACCTGGCCCAGGCGCTGCTTGTCGGAGACCTCCAGGTTGATCAACCGGCAGCTGTCTTTGGCTGGAATACAGGGTTGGGCCTCGGCCGATGCCTCAATGCCTTCCACGCGCAGCTTGCCCAGCTTCAATGCCTTGCCCGCGCGGTTGGTGATCCGGATCAACCGGGTCTTGTCCTCGCCGGTCCGCATCAGGCCCAGGGAAAACGGATTGGTACCGGCGGCGACTTCGCCGATCCCGGTGAACTCGACATCGACCCACACTTGCGGTTGCTTGTCCGAATTGATCGCCAGCTTCACGTACTTGGCCTCGACCGGGCCCCAGGGCGCGCTGGGCAGGACGGTGGCGGTGACCGCGGTCCCGGTTTCGTCCACCGAAACCTTCAGCCAGTCCGGATGCGACAGGACCTTCTCGACGCGAAAGCCCGCCACTTCCCGGCTGGACAGCTTCACCGTCTTGCTGGGCAAAGCCTCATCCATGCGGACTTCGCCGAAGGCGAACTTCGGATCAGGTTCATCCAGCACGCTCAGGCCGAACCCATAGATTGACGAGCCACGGACATGCTGCCCGGCCTCGCTGCTGTGGAAGCGGAAATCATGGGTCGCCGGTCCCACCCAGTCATGCAGGCTGATGGTTGCCTTGATGACCGTCGAGCCGTGCGGCGGCACCACGATCTCGTCCTGCTCGATATGGTCAAACGGCCAGCGGGCTTCACCTTGCGACACCGTGATGGGCGTGTCACCGACATTCTCCAGGGGAATGGCGCATTCCACTTCCGCGAAAAGGTAATGCGCGCCAGCGTCACAGGGCTGGATCACCAGGTTGGATGAAGCGGCGAGGCCGGCCAACGGAAACATCAACAGAGCGGAAAGCAATACGCCAGGCAAGGCAATCACGACACGGGACATAAAAAACATACTCCAACAAAAAGGCCCGCCCGTGTGGTCACGAGCGGGCCCCGGAAAAGCTTGCAGTCAACAATCAGATGACGTCAAAACTTTGCAGTTCTACCGGGAAAGTGCCGTCGCTCACGAATGTAAACTCGCCACACGAGCCGGTCCCGTCGAAGGTTGCCGCCGTGATGATGATGTAGAAATCACCATTGGGCACGTCACCCGTCGGAATCGGGTTCGTGGAATCACCCGTAGCGGTGCAGTTGGCATTGGCTGCGCAACCACCAGACACCGGCGTCATGTACAGGGCCGGCGTATAACCTGCGCCAGTCGTGACGAAGCCGAAATCCGTAAAGGTACGCGAGGAATCAAAATGCGCCTGGATTACAAATGCCGGACCGGGGGCATTGAAAGTACTATTGCAAAACGCGACATCGGCAGTCTCTTTGCCGCAGGTGGTGCCGGTGATGGTCGGGGCACCCGAGGCATCCGGTGCCCATACAAAGGGATCGGCGCAGGTACCGGCACCCGTGTTCTGGGCCACGGCCGAAAGGCTGAACATGCCGCCCAGCAACAATGCGGCAACGGAAGTAAACAGGGCTTTGCGTTTCATGAATCCACTCCAGATTTGAAATTGCGATTGGAATTTGCTTGTTGGTCGGTTGGCTCAGTGGCCAATATAGGTATTGCGGCGCGAATCAAAGGTATCAAAGCCTACGCCTTCACCCGCATGGTTGTTCTTGAAACTACTGGTTGGGCCTGACAACCCCAACCTTGCCTGTTTAGCGCCAGTCCAAGCCGCATTGTCCAGATTGGCTATGGTACCGGACGGCGCGGGTTCGGAAGTGCCGGCCCCCACGTTGACCCAATAGTCCAGTTGGCCGGCGCCACCTGCACCCAACGTCAACTTGCCCTCAATGCGATTGACGCCATTATTGAGGTCCGTCGTGTAATCCGATGAGCAGCGGTAAGTAGGCGCCGTATTGCAACTCGCCACGAACCGCAGGCGCTTGGCGCCAGCCGGGCCAGGCGAAAGATACACCTCCAAAAGCTGGAGCATCCCGTGTGCCGCGTTACTACCACTCAGGCGAAATAACATGACTGAATCGGTGCCGCCAAACGAGGACAGGGCGTTGGTATCAATCAGGAACTGGAAGCGGTAGGAAGGCTCGCTCAGGTCCAAATCATCCACAACCTGGGCCGCAGCCGTTACGGATGCCCCCAAGGTGGAGACACCCTTGCAATCACTGCCATCCAGACCACCGGCAACAACGGCAAATGACGAGCCGGAGCCGAACTCAGTGAGGCTATCCCACGCACCGCCGTTGGGTTTATCAGGGCCCGCCGGACAAGCCGCCGCCGCACTGCCAGCCAGAGCCATGCCACCCAGGCCCAGCAGGGCCAGCGACAGCAGTTTCATTTTTGTGTTGAGTTTCTTCATTGCGTTGCTCCCAAGTGGATCTCGCGCTTGCGGATCGCCCCTTTGTTCGGTCTGCCACGGCGCTGGGCCGGCCAGATGCCGCTTCAGGTTGCAACCCTAGTGGCTTGGTTTGATCCTGTCAAATGTTTTGGTGAACCGACCGTCGGTGGTAGTTCCCCCGATGGTGCCCGCGACGGCGATTTCCTGCCGCCTCACCCCTACTAACGCAGCCACGGAGGAAAACCGGACACGCTGGTGGAACTTCGGGCGATCCCGGTGGTCCTGACGTGGTGCCGAGCGGCCTGCAGCGCCAACTGCCCTGCGGGCGCTACGCGCGTCCCTGCGTTGCTGAACCGTGCCGTTGCTGCGGTTTGACGGTTCCCGTGGTGCGGCCGACAATGCGATGTTTGTTTTCGGCCGAATGCCATGTCCAGACTTTCCCCTGAGTGCGCCGCGCGCGTGTTGGTCGTGATCCCGGCTTTCAACGAGGTGGCCAGCATCGGCGAGGTTGTGCGCGAAGTGTACCGCGAGGTCGGCCATGACGTGGATGTTCTGGTGGTGAACGATCACAGCGACGATGCGACGGCTGCCACGGCACGCGATGCCGGCGCGCGGGTGCTGGATTTGCCGCAGCAACTGGGCGCATGGGGCGCCACGCAGGCGGGCTTGCGCGATGCCTGGCGGCGCGGGTACCGGCATGTGGTGACCATGGATGCCGATGGCCAGCATCATGCCAGCAGCCTGTCGTCGCTTCTGGATGAGCGGCGCAAACGCGACGTGGATGTGATGATCGGCTCCTGCGAGGCGCGCCTGTCCCGTGCAAAACGGTTGGCATGGGCGTATTTTCGTGGCCTGACGGGCATCAAGGTGCGTGATTTCACCTCCGGGCTGCGGGCGTATGGGCCGCGCGCGGTCGAGGCACTGGCCCGCCCGGATGCCAGCCTGCTGGATTACCAGGACATCGGCGTGTTGCTGTTGCTGACCACGCGCGGGCTCAGCCTGGGCGAGATGGAGACGGACATGTCGGCGCGCCGTTATGGCCACTCGCGCATTTTTTCATCATGGCCCACGGTGGCCCGGTATATGCTGGCATCGACGGTGCTGTGCGTGGCATCGCTGGGACAACGCAGCAAGGCGTAAGGAGTAGCGAAGGTGCTTTCATCCACATCCTGGGTTTCCGCCGCCATCGGCTTGTTGATGGCCGGCGCCATTCTTTATCTGGTCCGCCGCGACCGATTGCATGGCCCCTACGCGCTGTGGTGGTTGCTGGTTGCCGTTTTTGCATTGATCGGCGGCATTTTTCCTGGCCTGGTGGACTGGCTGGGCCGGCTCACCGGCGTGCATTATCCGCCGATGTTGCCGGTGGTGGTGGCGCTGGCGCTGGTGCTGGTGCGGATGTTGAAGATGGATATTGACCGCTCGCACCAGGAACGGCGCTTGCGCCGCTTGGTGCAAAGCGTCGCCCTGCTGGATGCCGAGATTGAGGAGTTGCGCCGGCGGGGTGACAAACAAGTGGACGACGGGAAGGCATAGAAGCCCGGGCGTGCCTGCTCGCCTGCAGGCAGGCTCCACAGCGGCGGTGTCAACCATCCGCGACACCTGCAGG
>CAZOXZ010000180.1:0-4852 GCA_964583865.1 uncultured Rhodanobacteraceae bacterium
CGAGCATTGCAAGGTGATCGCGCCGCAGTTGGTGAGGTTAATGGTGTCGCCGTTTTGCAGGTAGTTGTCAACAATGCTGCGCAAGGTGCCCGGACCGCTGTCAGCACAGCTGGTGACCACCCAAGTGCTGGCGGTGACGGCGGTGCTGTGCGGTGCCGCGGTGGTACCGGGCTGGGCCACGGCATCGGTTGTGCCGCTGGCCAGGGATGCCCTGAGAACCTGGGTATTTGCCGGGGCCTGACGCGCTGTCAGTTCCGGGCCGGCAGGACCTGTGGCGGCCATGGCCGTGCTTGCGCCAAGCCCGAGCGCCAGGCCGAGGGCCAGCGTCAGGCGTGAATGCCGGCCAAGCCGGCGCTGGGTGGTGCTTTTCTGAGACATCGGCGTCTCCCTTTTCGTGAGTTGTACCCAGAGATACGGGGCACTCGCGAAAAACCGGCCACGATTCCGGCGATTTCTTTACGGATTGTCAAATTCGTGATGGAAAGCACGCTTTTTGCATGTTTTCCCGCTGAAACGGCGACAACATGCCCGCCTCAATCGGTACCCGGGCCGATGACGGACGGATCGGCAGGCGGGTCAGGATCGAGGCCGAGGTGGTCGGCGATGCTGGCGATGGTGTCCATGGCGGCGCGCAGTTCAGGTGTTGATCTTGCCAAGCGCGGTCTGCGATCCAGGGTGCAGTGCAGCGCCGCTGCCAGCACGGTTGCATGTGCCCGGCCAAGTTGTGTCCGATCGCCAGCGTCGATCAGGCCGGCGGCTGCGACTGCGTCCAGCAACAATTCGGTGTTGCTGGGGGCCAGCAAGCCCGTGTGTTGGTGCGCATGGGCAAGCACCAGCAGCTGCAGCAGGAATTCCAGGTCCAGCAGGCCGCCACGCCCCTGCTTCAAATCGACGATGTCGTCCGCGCTGCGATCGCGTTCACGCCGCCAGCGCTCGCGCATGCGGCTGACTTCCAGGGCCACCTGGGCCGAATCACGTGGCCGCGCCAGGATCATGGCCCGCCAGTCGGCAAAGCGTCGCATGAGCTGGCCATCACCGGCAATCGGGCGCGCCCGCACCAGCGCCTGGTGCTCCCAGATCCAGGCGCGCTGGTGCTGATAGTCGGCGAAACTTTCCAGGCTGGTCACCAGCATGCCCTTGGAGCCATCCGGCCGCAGCCGGGTATCGACCTCATACAAGCGCCCGCCACGCTGCATGCTGGTCAACCAGTGCACCACGCGTTGCGCCAGACGCTGGTACCAGCGCACGCCCTCCAGCGGCCTGGGGCCGTCGCTTCGTAGCTCGGCGCGTGCCTGATCGTAGACGAAGACGAGATCAAGATCCGAGGCGAATCCCAGTTCACCGCCGCCAAGACTGCCGTAGCCGATCACGGCAAAACCGTCGCCGCCATCAGGACCGGGCAAGCGACCATGGCGTTCGGCCAGCTCGTCGCGTGCCAGACACAGGACCTCGGCCACGACCGCTGCGGCAAGCGCTGCCAGCCGCCGGGCGGTGGCCGGCGCCGAGGCCTTGCGGGCACGAAACGCCATGCCCAACCGGAACGCCAGGCTGGCACGAACCTCGTGCAGGCGTTCCAGGTCCGCTTCGGAATGGCGCTCGTCCAGGCTGTCCAGGGCGTGGCCGATCTCTTCGGCAATGTCGCTGCGGCGCAAGGGCAATTGCTCGATGCGTGGGTCGAGCACGTCATCCAGCAGGATTGGCTGGTCGATAACCCGCCCCGCAAGAAAGGCACTGTCGGCGAACAGTTGAGCCAACGCCCGGCGGGCATCCGGCTGCTCTTCCAGCAAGGCCAGGTAAGCCGAGCGACGCGCCACGGCCTGTATCAACTGGGCCAGGCGCTGCAGGCAGGCCAAGGGCGCCTCGGTTCCGCGTGCCTCGGCGAGCAGTTGCGGCATCAGGCGATCCAGACGTTCGCCGGAACGCGCCGACATCATGCGTACGTCGGCCGAGCGCGCCACCGACAGCAGCGCGCGTCGCCCGCGATCGCCCGGCTCGAAACCGGCCTCAGCCATCATCTCCGGCGTCAGGTCATCTGCGCGAGCATGCCGCCACAAGCTGATGTCGCGCTTGTCGCCTTGCGGTTCGGCACCTTCGGCATGCGGCAGCAACAAGTCGCTGAAGGTCTGTTGCACAAAAGCACGGTGACCGGCCAGATCAGCCTCCAGCGGCGACCAGCCCGCAAACCCGAGAGCACGGGCAATCCGCACGCGACTGAACGCGTCATCCGGGATTTCGTGCGTTTGCTGGTCCCCCAGCATCTGCACGGCATTTTCGGCGGCGCGCAAGGCCAGATAGGCGCCACGCAGGCGGCCGGCAACCTCGTCGTCCATCAAGCCTTGCTCAGCGCAATGCGCCAGC
The DNA here is from genome assembly GCA_964583865.1 of uncultured Rhodanobacteraceae bacterium. Classification (GTDB taxonomy): domain Bacteria; phylum Pseudomonadota; class Gammaproteobacteria; order Xanthomonadales; family Rhodanobacteraceae; genus DASSBG01. The sequence continues at coordinate 2,359 of CAZOXZ010000180.1, forward strand.
ACTTTCAACAGGCCATGTTGGCGCAACTCGGGCTCGCGGCCGCCGCGGATCATCTGCAGCAACTGCACGCAGAACTCCACCTCGCGGATGCCGCCAGGGCCATGCTTCAGGTTCTCGGCCAGGTCCTCGCGCGCCACCTGTTCGGCAATCTTGCCTTTCAACTTGCGCATGCCGGCAAAGGCGCCGTAATCAAGGTATTTGCGATAAATGAACGGCCGCAGGGTTTCCAGCAGCTGTGTGCCGGCCTCCAGATCGCCCGCCACCGGCGTGGCCTTGATCCAGGCATAACGCTCCCAGTCGCGGCCTTCGCGTTGGTAATACTGTTCCATGGCCGCAAAGGACAAGGCCAGCCGGCCGGCCCGACCAAACGGACGCAAGCGCATGTCCACGCGAGCGACGATGCCGTTGTCCAGCCGCTGAGACAGCAGGTGCACCAGCTTGCGGCCCAGGCGGACAAAATAATCCTCGTTTTCCAGTGGTTTCGGGCCATCGCTCTGCCCGGCTTCCGGGTAGGCGAAGATGAGATCGATATCCGAAGAAAAATTCAGCTCACCGGCCCCCAGTTTGCCCATGCCGATGACGACCAGACGTTGCCGCTGCCCGTCCGCATTACGCGCCACGCCATGGCGTTGCTCCATCTGGAGCTCGGCCCGGGCCAACGCCGCGCGCAACAGGACCACATACAACTCGGTGGTCCGGTGCAAGGTCTCCGGCACCTCGTCCAGGCCGTTGACGCTGCGAAAGACCAGACGCACGGCCTCGCGGTGCCTCACCCGGCGCAACGCCGCCATGAATGCGGCTTCGGTGTCCGCACCGGCAGCGGTCCCGTTTACGCGATCAGCCACATCCGGCCCCGAACCGGCCAGAAACTGCCAACCGCTTGGACCCAGAAGATCGGGCTGACGCTGCAGCACGTCACGCGCAAAATCGCTGGCGATGAGCGTCTGCTGCCAGCACGGCCGAAAGCGGGAATCCACCGCCGGCGTGAAGCCGGCGTCCACGGCCCGCGCCAGCAGGGCATCCAGACGTTCGGCCGCCCAGGGCTCCAGGTCGGCTGGCGCGTCAGCACCCATGCAGCCCCTCGCACGATGTCGCACGCAGCCACGTCCTGCATGCCGAACGCGGGACAGCTGCGACCGTGCGCTTACAGGCCACCGAAAACGGCCTCGATGCGCGCGATCACATCGCGATCCATGCGCTCGGCAACTTCCAGTGCGGCAAGATTTTCTTCCAGCTGCGACAGACGGCTGGCACCCAGCATCACCGTCGAAACATGCGGGTTCTGCAGGCACCAGGCAATGGCCAGCTGGGCCTGGGTGCAACCGAGGTCGGCAGCGATGGGCGCCAGGGCGGCCACCTTTCGCAGTTTGGCATCGGCGTTCTCACCCAGCACGTTTTCGCGCAGCCAGGCGAAGTCCTGATGGCCCAGACGCGAATCTTCCGGCACGCCGTCGTTGTACTTGCCGGTCAAAAGCCCAGAGCCCAGCGGCGACCAGATGGTCGTGCCCATGCCGAACTCGTCGTACAGCGGTGCGTATTCCTTCTCTACCCGCTCGCGGACCAGCAGGTTGTACTGCGGCTGCTCCATGGCCGGCGCATGCAGATGATGCTTTTCGGCCACGCGATGGGCTTCACGAATACGCTCGGCCGGCCACTCGGAGGTGCCCCAGTACAGCACCTTGCCCTGGCGGATGAGGGTATCCATGGCCCAGACGGTCTCGGCCACCGGCGTGTCCGGATCGGGGCGATGGCAGAAGTACAAGTCCAGATAGTCGACCCGCAGACGCTGCAATGCCTGGTCACAGGCTTCGCGTACGTGCTTGTGCGACAGGCCGCGCTGGGTTGGCGCCGGATCATTGACGGCGCCAAAATACACCTTGCTGGAAACGCAGTAGCTGTCGCGCGGCCGGGCCAGATCATCCAGCGCCTCGCCCATGATGGTCTCGGCCAGCCCGGCGTTGTAGGTCTCGGCGTTGTCAAAATAATTGATGCCGTGATCCATGGCGAACGCCAGGATTTCGTGCGCGGCATGCCGATCAACTTGCCGGCCAAACGTGACCCAGGCACCAAACGACAGGGCCGACAGCTTCAGGCCGGATGAACCGAGGCGGCGGTATTGCATGACATTCTCCTTTGCACGACAGACCAGCCGATTATGCGTCATGCGCCATCGCAACGGCAGCTACAATCGGCACAGCACGTCTACCTGACCGTGGCGGCAGACGACGAAACAGCAGACAAAAGGCAAGGATCATGGACGAACTGGGACTGAGCATAGCCATCACCTTTGTTTCCTGGATTGCAGGCCTTCTCATCAATGCGCCGCTGCGGCAGACGGGCTTTTACCAGGCGCGGCTGTCAAACCTCAACTTCCTGCCCGGCGAGACGCTGAACCGGATCCTCGGCATCAACATCCTGCGCTGGCTCATCTGCCACACGCCACTAGCCTGCATTATTCATGAGGGTCGCGGATGATTGCGGAATTCGCAGCAAG
>CAZOXZ010000181.1:0-4833 GCA_964583865.1 uncultured Rhodanobacteraceae bacterium
ACCAGACTGCGCCACGCCCCGACATGCGGTTCAACGAAGGGCGCATTGTAGCAGAGCGCCTGATGGTTGTCGGCTATCGCGGACGGAAAATTTCAGTGTCGCAGGATTTTCAGAATGTCTTCCAGTTCCAGACGCACCTGGTGGACGATTTGCTTCGACATGCTGGCCTCCATGCGCGCCGGCTCGCCTTCAAGGCGTTGTCTGGCGCCGGTGATGGTAAAGCCCTGATCATAGAGCAACGCGCGAATCTGGCGGATCATCATCACGTCGTGACGCTGGTAGTAGCGTCGGTTGCCGCGACGCTTGACCGGCTTCAGTGCCGGAAATTCCTGTTCCCAGTAACGCAGAACGTGCGGCTTGACACCGCACAGCTCGCTGACCTCACCGATGGTGAAGTAGCGTTTGGCCGGAATGGCCGGCAGCTCGCGATTACTGCTTTGGTCCAGCATATGCTTCGACGCGCTCCTTGAGTTTCTGCCCTTGGTGGAACGTTACCACCCTGCGTGCGGAGACTGGAATCTCCTCGCCCGTCTTGGGGTTGCGTCCCGGACGCTCTTTCTTGTCGCGCAAGTCGAAGTTGCCGAAGCCCGACAGTTTCACCTGCTCCCCTCGGCCCAGCGTATCACGGATCTCCGTGAAAAACGCATCCACGAATTCTTTGGCTTCGCGCTTGTTGAGCCCGACCTCGGCATACAGGCGCTCGGCCATCTGGGCTTTTGTCAATGTCATGTCACCCCCTCAATCTTGCCGCACAACGGCGTTCCAGTGCGGACACAACGTTGCTCATCAGAGCATCCACCTCGTCATCTACAAGAGTGCGTGATTGCTCTTGCAAAATCAAGCCCATGGCCAGGCTTTTTCGGTCGCCCTCAAGGTTTGGGCCAAGATAACGGTCAAATAGACGCAGGTCCACGAGTACTTTTCCGGCCGCCTCGCGCACGCAGGCCGCGATGTTGGCCCAGGCCATGTCACGCGGCACTTCGACAGCCAGGTCGCGCCGTACCTGCGGAAAATGCGCCACAGCGCGGGCGCACGGCAGGGCACTGCTGCGCACCACGTCAAGTTGCAACTCGGCCACATGCACGGAAACGTCAAGATCAAGTGCCTGCAGCAGGCGCGGATGCAGCTCGCCCAGCACGCCCACGGCCTTGCCGGCACGCACGACGCGCGCGCTGCGGCCTGGATGAAGCCACGGCGGCAGATCATCAGCGTCGAATGACCAGTCGTCAGTGGCAGCCATGGTCAGCACGGACTCGACATCGCCCTTGAGATCGTGAAAGTCCATGGGTCGCGTCTCGTGGCCCCACTGCTCGGCATGCGCCGTGCCGCAGGCCACCAGGGCCAGCATCGGCATCTCCGGCGCCTTGTCATCGGCGGCAAAGACATGGCCACTCTCGAACAGGCGCACGCGCGACTGCTGCCGCGCGGCGTTGCGTTGCAAGGCCTCGACCAGGCCCGGCAGCAGGCTGGGCCGCATCACGCCAAGATCAGCCGACAGGGGATTGGCCAGCGGCAGGACAGCGCCTTGCAGCTGCCATGTACGCAGCAAGTCCGCACTGGTGAAGGCCATGCACACCGCCTCGTGGTAGCCGCGCGCCACCAACTGCCGTGCCAGGCGGCGCTCGGGCAGGCGAGTTTCAGAGTCCGGCGCCAGCACCAGCTGCCCGGCAGGCGCGGTCACGGGGATCTCGGGATAGCCGTAGATGCGCGCCACTTCCTCGATGAGGTCTTCCTCGCGCTCGATGTCGAAACGCCAGCTGGGTGGCTGCACTTGCCAGCCCTCATCCGTGCGCTGCGGCGCCAGCCCCAGGTTGTGCAGGATGGCCAGCACCTTGTCGTCGTCGATGGCAATGCCCAGCACGCGAGCCAGCCTGGCTGATCGCAACCGCACCGGGTGGCGGGCTGGCAGGTCGTCCGTGTTCTCGGCCGCGCACACCGGCCCGGCCTTGCCACCGGCCAGCTCAAGCAGCAGTTCGCTGGCGCGTTCCAGCGCCTGACGCGGCAATTCGGGATCCACGCCACGCTCGAAGCGGTGCGAGGAGTCGGTGTGCAGCCCCAGACGACGCGCCTTGCCCATGATGACATCGGGGGCAAAATGCGCGCTCTCGAGGAAGATGTCGCGCGTGTCATCGGTGACGCGTGTGGCCATGCCGCCCATGACGCCGGCCACGGCCAGCGCCTGTTTGTCGTCGGCAATGACCATGAAATCCGGCTCCAGGGTGACATCGCTGCCGTCCAGCAGGGCCAGCTTTTCGCCCGCGCCTGCCTGGCGCACCACGATATCGCCCTCCAGCAAGGCGTGATCGAAGGCATGCATGGGCTGGCCCAGTTCCAGCATGACGTAGTTGGTGACATCCACCGTCAGACTGTGCGGCCGGACGCCCGAGCGCGCCAGCCGGGCAGCCATCCAGTCCGGCGTCGGCACGCGCATGTCCACGCCTTCGATGACGCGACCAAGATAACGCGCACAGGACCGCCCGGCTTCCAGGCGAATGCGGTGCGTGGCCTGCGAGGTGACCGCCACAGCCTCCGTCTGCGGCCAGGCGAACGCCTTGCCGTACTGGGCGGCGACATCGCGCGCCAGACCGGCCATGGAAAGACAATCCGGGCGGTTGGGCGTCAGGTCGACCTCGATTTCATGATCCGGCAGACCAAGCGCTACGGCCACGGGTTGGCCGGCCTTGCATTCATCTGCCAGTTCCATCAAACCGCCGGCATCGTCGGCCAGGCCCAGTTCTCGGCCCGAGCACAGCATGCCGAAGGATTTGACGCCACGCAGCTTGGCCGGCTTGATCTTCATGCCGCCGGGCAACACGGCACCGACGGTGGCGAGTGGCGCCTTCAGGCCCAGGCGGGCATTGGGCGCGCCGCAGACGATGGTCAGCGGCTCGGCCGCGCCGGCCGCCACGTGGCAAACACGCAGGCGGTCGGCATCCGGATGCGGCTCGATGGCCACGATCTCGCCCACCACCACGCCATCCAGACCGGTGCCCACGGCGCGTGCGCCATCGACTTCCAGCCCGGCCATGGTCATGCGCTCCAGCAGGGCCTCGTGATCGGCAGGGATGTCAACAAGCTGGCGCAACCAGTTTTCGGATATTTTCATGACGATTCACCGTGCAGACGGCAGGATCAGGCAAACTGCTTCAGGAAGCGCAGGTCGTTGTCGAAAAAGGCACGCAAGTCCTCGACGCCGTAACGCAGCATGGCGAAGCGATCCACGCCGATGCCGAAGGCAAAGCCGGTGTAGCGCTCCGCATCGATGTTGCAGTTGGCCAGCACGTTCGGGTGCACCATGCCGCAACCCAGCACCTCCAGCCAGCGCTGGCTGCCATCGGCGCGCGGCCAGCCGATGTCAACCTCGGCCGACGGCTCGGTGAAGGGGAAATAGCTGGGCCGGAAGCGCATCGGCACATCACGCTCGAAAAAGGCGTTCACGAAGGCTGACAGGGTGCCCTTGAGGTCGGCAAAGCTGGAAGTCTCATCGACCAGCAGGCCCTCGATCTGGTGGAACATGGGCGAGTGCGTCTGGTCCGAGTCGCTGCGAAACACCTTGCCCGGCGCGATGATGCGCACCGGCGGCTGGTGCCCCAGCATGTGCCGCACTTGCACCGGTGAGGTGTGCGTGCGCAACACGCGGCCATCGGCAAAGTAGAACGTGTCGTGCATGGCCCGCGCCGGATGGTTGGGCGGGAAGTTCAGGGCCTCGAAGTTGTGCCAGTCATCCTCGACTTCCGGACCTTCCACGCGTTGGTAACCCAGACGGGCGAAGATATCGGCAATCCGCTCCAGCGTGCGCATGACCGGGTGCAGCGTGCCACGCCCGCCATCGCGTCCGGGCAATGTCACGTCCACCTGTTCGCTGGCCAGGCGCGCATCGAGCACCACATCTTCCAGTGCCTGCTTGCGCTCGGCCAGGGCCTCCGCCAACCGGCGTTTGGCCTGGTTGACCGCCTGGCCAGCCTGCTTGCGCTCCTCCGGCGCCAGCTTGCCCAACTGCTTCAACTGACCGGTGATGCTGCCGGACTTGCCCAGCAAGCCGACACGCAGCGCCTCCAGCACACGCGGATCGGTCGCCGCGGCAATGTCGGCCAGCGCCTGGGCCACCAGTACGTCGATATCGCTCATGTCTGCCCCGATTGCCCGCCGTCACGGGCCGCTCAAACAAAAACGGGGAGGACAACTGCCCTCCCCGCCTGGAAACAACATCAATCTGCCGTCAAGCCGGCGGGGATTGATCAGCCTTCACGACCACCGTCGAGTTCATCCTGCCAGGCTTTCAGCTCGTCGAACTTGCCCTCGGCGGCCAGCTTGGCCTGCTCCGGCCAAGTGGTCGGATCATGATTGGCAAAGTGACTGCCGGCGTCGTGCAGGATGGCCTTCAGCTTGTCGGCATCGGCCTCCGCCATGGCGGCAAAGCTGGTGATGCCGGCCTTGTGCATGACCTCGGAAATCTTCGGGCCAATGCCTTCGATCTTCGTCAGGTCGTCAGGCTTGGCTTCCTTGGTTGCCGGCTTGGCTTCAACCTTGTCGGCCTTCTTCGGACTGGTCTCGCTCCGGGTCGTCGGCGCAGGACGTGCCGCCGGACGGGTGTCAGGCTGGAACAGCGTCGACTTGTCGCACGGCTCCATGCCCAGCGCCTCGCGTGCCTTGTCGGCAACGGCCGCAAAGGCCTTGATGTCGTGCACGGCCAGGTCGGCCAGGACCTTGCGATCCATCTCGATACCGGCCTTCTTGAGGCCATTGATCATGCGGCTGTAGCTGAGGTCACACTGGCGAGCCGCTGCGTTGATGCGGGTGATCCACAGCGAACGGAAATTCCGCTTCTTCTGC
>CAZOXZ010000182.1:0-3141 GCA_964583865.1 uncultured Rhodanobacteraceae bacterium
CGGCCCTTCGCGTGGCTTGCTGCGAATTCCACAATCATCCGCGACCCTCATGAACAATGCAGGCTAAGTCCGTCATTCGGAATGAGACCCATTATCGAAACTCAGTGTTCGTTTGGGTTGTCCGAGTAGACTGGTCGGGTGAGTCGTACCTCAACCAGAAGGAGACACCAGCATGACTGATCACAAGCCGGATACCGAGTCCCGTCGTCATTTCCTGAAGCTTGCCGCAGGCACGGCCTCGGTAGCTGCCGTGGCCGGTGTAACGGGGTTGTTCCCCAAGCTGGCACAGGCCGCCGACTTGCCACATTTGGCCGAAGACGATCCGATGGCCAAGGCATTGCATTACGTGCATGATGCCAGCGCCAGTACCAACGCCAAGTACAAGAAGGGCGACGATTGCTCCAATTGCCAGTTCTACCATGGCAAGGCGGGCGACAAGTGGGGCCCATGTGACTTGTTCCCTGGCAAGGTGGTCAACGCCCACGGTTGGTGCGTATCGCACTCGCCCAAGGCTTGAGAGTTGCCTCGAACCCAAAAAAGCCGGCATCGTCGGCTTTTTTTGCGTCCGGGAACAACTTTAATCAGTTCTTGCGGTTGAAGTCACTAAGGGTGCGTTGCTTCTGCCGTTGCCAGTCCCGGTCCTTGATGGCCTTGCGCTTGTCGTGGTCCTGCTTGCCGCGCGCAAGGCCGATTTCCACCTTTACGCGGTTGCGCTTCCAGTACATCGCGGTGGGCACCAGCGTGTAGCCCTTGCGCTCCACTGCGCCGATGAGGGCGTCGATCTCCTCACGATGCAGCAACAGCTTGCGCGTGCGCCTGTCATCGGCGGTGACGTGCGTCGAGGCCGTCGCGAGGGGTGGGATCGAGGTCCCGAACAGATGGATCTCGCCGTCCTTGATCAGGGCGTAGCTGTCGCCGAAGTTGATGCGCCCGGCACGCAGCGCCTTGACCTCCCAACCCTGCAGCGCGATGCCCGCCTCGTAACGGCGGTCGATATGGTATTCGTGACGTGCACGCTTGTTCAACGCGATGGTGCTGCCGCCTTGTTGTTTCTTTGCCTTGGCCATGTTCGTTAAAATAACCCTTTTGCGGCCGTTTCCGGATGATCGAGATCCAACGCAGCGCCCTGGTTGCCCATTCCCGAGAGCAGATGTTCGATCTGGTCAATGATGTGGAAGCCTACCCCAAACGCTTCAGCTGGTGTGAGGACTCCGAGATTCTCAGCCGGGATAGCGGCAGCGTGACTGCACGGCTTGACCTGGCGTTTGCGGGCTTGCACCACAGTTTCAGTACGCGCAATGTGCTGGTCCGGCCCGAACGCATTGACATGCATCTGGTGGGTGGGCCACTGCACAGTCTGGATGGTACATGGCACTTTCACAAGCTCGGCGACGTTGGTTGCAAGGTCACGCTGGACCTGCGCTTCGACTTTCGCCAGAAGCTCGTCGGCGCAGCGCTGCGTTTCGGGTTCCGGGGTATGGCAGATCGCATGGTGGATGACTTCTGTGCCGAGGCGGCGTTGGCCTATGGCTGAAACGATCCACGTCAGCGTCGTTTACGCACTCCCCGATGAGGTATTCCAGCGCAGCATGCTGCTGCCGGACGGGGCCACGGTTGCCGATGCGATACGTTCGTCCGGTGTGCTGGCCCGCTTCCCGGAAATCGAGTCCGGGGATGTGCCCGCAGGAATATACTCACGCCGGGTGCAAGCCGATCAGAGGCTTCGCGACGGCGACCGCGTCGAAGTTTACCGGCCGCTGGAATGCGATCCCAAGCAGGCGCGTCGCCGCCGGGCCGAAAAAAACGACTGAGGGACGTCAGCCACCACCACCCCCGCGCCTGCGCCGTGCCTCGGCTTCCTTTTCCTTGTTGTGCAGGATCATCGGGTACTGCGAGACTTGTTGCAGCATCTCCCGTCCGTCCTCGGGCTGGTAGTTGCCCTCGGTGCGCACCAGCACGCCGTTCTGGAAAAACACGGTGAAGTCGCGGGTTTCGATCTTGCCGCCGCGATGCTGCTTTGTGTGCACGTAATCCCAGCGATTCTGGGCAAACGGGCTGGCGATCATCGGCGGCCCCAACAGTGCCAGGACCTGTTCCTGGGTCATGCCCGGCGTGAGTCGCTCGACCTTGCTTTCATCGAGGACATTGCCTTGCTGGATGTCGGGCTTGTAGACGACCTGGCAAGCACTCAGACAGAGCGCCGACAGCGCCAGCGCCAACGTGAACAGGGTCTTGCGCATGAATGGAAATTCCGGCTCGGATGCAGCCGCAATGATACACTAGACGGGTCGCTTCATTGAAAAGGTCGGATCGTGGAGACACAGGAGTTGCGCAACGCAGGGTTGAAGGTTACCCATCCGCGCATGCGGATCCTGAAGTTGCTGGAGGCGTGTGATACGTGTCACCTGTCGGCGGAAGATATTTACCGCCGCCTGCTCGACGAGGGCGAGGACATCGGTCTGGCGACGGTCTATCGTGTCCTGACCCAGTTTGAAGCCGCAGGCCTGGTCTTGAAGCACAATTTTGAAGGTGCGCAGGCGGTATTCGAGCTCGATCGCGGCGAGCACCACGACCACATGATCGACATGGATAGCGGCGAGGTGATCGAGTTCACCAGCGACGAAATCGAAGCCCTGCAGCAGAAAATCGTGGCCGAACACGGCTATGTTCTCGAGGACCACAGCCTGGTGCTGTACGTGCGCAAGAAAGGCAAGCGCTGAGGCCCTGTTGAGTCGCCGGCCGCAGACCGGCGGCCCCTGACACGATGCCTTGTCCCGTGGGTCTCCGAGCACACCACAAATGCCCGCTCCGTCGCTACGCTCCTTGAGCGGGCCTACGGTGTGCGCATGGTTTGGCGTAGGCCGGATCAAGCGCGCAGCGCGGATCCGGCGAGTCCCGGACCCCGATTGCCGGCTCTCTATTCCCTATTCCCGTTTCCGATCCATGCCGGTCGCGTGCAGGCACGCTCCTGGAGGTTTTCCGGATGGCCCGCGCCGGCCCGTGTAGGAGCCAGCCTGCTGGCGACCGCACATGACCAGCCGGCCACCTGTCCATCGCCGGGTGCATGAACCGCCCACGGGTCCCGGGTCCCGGACCCCGATTGCCGGCTCTCTATTCCCTATTCCCGTTTCCGATCCATGC
>CAZOXZ010000182.1:3241-4742 GCA_964583865.1 uncultured Rhodanobacteraceae bacterium
TGTCCATCGCCGGGTGCATGAACCGCCCACGGGTCCCGGGTCCCGGACCCCGATTCTCTATTCCCGATTCCCGGCTCCCTATTCCCTTTTCCAGATTCCCGCCTCCCGGCCGGACGATTTGATCCGTCAATTCGCCTTGTGGATGGCGCGCTTGTCGACGGACAGGGCGGCTTCGTGGACGACTTCGGACAGGGCCGGGTGGGCGTGGATGATGCGTGCCAGGTCCTCGGCGGCACCCTTGAACTCCATGGCGACCACGCCTTCATGGATCATCTCGGAGACCACCGGGCCGACGGCGTGCACGCCGAGGATGCGGTCGGTCTCGGCATGGGCGATGACCTTCACCTGGCCCACGGCCTCGTTCATGGCCACCGCGCGGCCGTTGGCGCTGAAGGGGAAGTTGCCGGTCTTGTACGGGATGCCTTCTTCCTTGCACTGTTGTTCGGTCTTGCCGACCCAGGCCAATTCCGGTTCGGTGTAGATGACGTAGGGCACGGTGTCGTAGTTGCAGTGCCCGGCCTTGCCGGCGATCAGCTCGGCGACCATGACGCCTTCTTCCGAGCCTTTGTGCGCCAGCATCGGGCCACGGACACAGTCACCGACGGCCCACACGCCGTTGACGCCGGTCCAGCAGTGCTCGTCCACCTCGATGCGGCCGCGGTCGTCGGTCTTGACGCCGGTGTCATCACCCAGGAGATCGGCGGTATAGGCCCTCCGGCCAACGGCCACCAGCAGGCGGTCGACGATCAGCGGGTGCTGGCCGTCCTTGTCCTCGTAGGTCAGGGCGACCTTGTTGTCGGCGGCCTCCGCCTTGGTCACCTTGGTGCCAAGCTTGATGTCCAGGCCCTGTTTTTTGAACTCGCGTGCGGCAACCTTGGCGATGTCCTTGTCGGCGGCGGGCAGGAAGTCGGGCAGGGCTTCGAGAATCGTGACGTTGCTGCCCAGGCGGTTCCAGACGCTGCCGAGCTCCAAGCCGATGACGCCGGCGCCGATGACCGCCAGTTTGCCGGGCACCTTGTCGAAGGCCAGCGCGCCGGCATTGTCGACGATTTCCTTGCCGTTGAACTTCGCGAACGGCAGCTCGACCGGCACCGAACCGGAGGCCAGGATGACGTTGGTGGCTTCCAGGGTTTCCTTGCCGCCGTCCTTGCCCGTGACTTCGACCTTGTTGCCTTTCAGCAACTTGCCCGTGCCGAAATACGAGGTGACCTTGTTGCCCTTGAAGAGCATGCCGACGCCGCCGGTGAACTGCTTGACGATCTTGTCCTTGCGGCCAACCATCGTCGGCACGTCGATGGACGGGTCATTGGCCGTGATGCCGTGGACATCGAAATGCCTGGTGAGATTCCAGAACTGGCGCGAAGAATCAAGCAATGCCTTGGATGGAATGCAGCCGACGTTGAGGCAGGTGCCGCCGAGTGCCGCCTTGCCGTCGGCACTTTCGTAGTTGTCGATGCAGGCGGTCTTCAGGCCAAGCTGGGCGGCGCGGATGGCCGCGACA
>CAZOXZ010000183.1:0-4729 GCA_964583865.1 uncultured Rhodanobacteraceae bacterium
GCTTGCCGATCCACAAGACTTCATGGATTGCGATGCAATCCATGGGGTCTACGGGTGTCGCGGATGGTTCGCACCGCCGCTGCAGGAACCGGCCTGCAGGGTGAGCGAGACCGAACCGCCCTATCGGCGACTCGCAGCTCGCGAGCGGCTGGCCATAGCCTGCCCCGGACACCGATCCGGGGGCTGGCCAGACCGGCAGCCCTTGGCAGGATGCCTTGTCCCGTGGGTTTTCTGTCATGCGGGGCGTTTGTGCCCGGTCGCGCACAGGTGCGCTCCTACGGGTGTCGCGGATGGTTCGCACCGCCGCTGCAGGAACCGGCCTGCAGGCGACCGGGCGAGGATGTCCGGCATCGGAATTGCACGTGCATATGCAAAGTGCATCTGAACCTTTCCTTGGTTGCGTCGAGATCGCTACTGTACGTGGCAATTGGACGGCTAAACGGATCTTGACTATGAGTGCCACGCCTCTTGCCGCCGTGGCTTCGGCGGCGCCTTTGCTCAGCGCGGAAAAATCGGCTCTGGCAGCGCATCTTGTGGAAGGGCTGGACCGACAGCAGCTCACCTGGTTGTCGGGCTACATGGCCGGCGCGGCGGCATGCTCGTTGCCGGGTGTCGAGGCAGCCGATGCCGTGCCGACCTCTGGTGACGAACCCATCCTGACGGTGGTGTTCGGCAGCCAGACCGGCAACGCCAAGGGCGTGGCCGAGGCGGTGGCAGGGCAGGCGGAGCAGGACGGGCTGGCCGTGCGCTTGTTGCGCGCCGATGACTATGCCTTGCATGAGCTGAAGACCGAACGGCTGCTGTATGTCGTCATCAGCACCCACAGCAGCGGTGACGAGGTGGAGCCGCCGGATGATTCACGCGGCTTTGTCGAGCATCTGAACGGTCGCCGGGCACCCAAACTCGATGGCCTGAAGTTTGCCGTGCTGGGCCTTGGCGACAGCTCGTACCCTGATTTTTGCGGTGTCGCGCGACAGCTTGATGCACGTTTGGCCGAGTTGGGTGGCGAGCGTGTGCTGGAGTGCGCGGACGCTGACGTCGACTTCGAGAATGTCGCCGAGGACTGGCAATCAAAGGCGCTGGCCAGAGCCGGAGAACTGCAACAGAAAGCCCGTCAAGGACCGTCCTCGTCGCTCCCGTCGGCGGTCGTGACGCCGTTGCACCCACCGGTGTGCTGGAAGCGGCAGCATCCGTTTCAGGCCGAGGTGCTGGCGAACCAGCGCATTGTGGCTTCGGCAAGCGACAAGGATGTGCGTCATCTGGAGTTGTCGCTGGAGGGTAGTGGCCTGACGTATCAGCCAGGTGACGCACTGGGCGTCTGGCCGGTGCAGGATGCGGCTCTGGTCGATGCCGTGCTTGAAACGCTTGGGCTGGACGGGCGCAGTGATGTGCGTTGCAAGAATGAGGTGTTGTCGTTGCGACAGTGGCTGCGCGAACGCCGTGAGCTGACGGTGCTCACGCGTGGCTTTGTGGCGGCACAGGCCGACCGCGGCGGGCACGCGGAGCTTGAGGCCTTGCTGCGTGACCGCAAGGCCCTGGCAAGCCTGCTGGCTGGCACGCAACTGCTGGACTTGCTGTGGCGCTGGCCGGCGGACTGGGATGCAGACGACCTGGTTGCCACGTTGCGGCCCTTGGCGCCGCGCAAGTATTCCATTGCTTCCAGCCAGGCACAGGTGGGCGAGGAGGTTCATCTTGTGGTGGATCGGCTGCAATTCGAGGTCGATGGCGAGGCACGCTGGGGCGTGGCTTCGAGGTTTCTGTGTGAACTGGAGGAAGGCGCCACGTTGCCGGTTTTTGTCGAAGCGAATGATCGCTTCCGGTTGCCGGCTGATCCGGCGCGCGATGTGATCATGATTGGCCCCGGGACCGGCGTGGCGCCGTTTCGTGCCTTTGTGCAGGAGCGCGCCAGCCTTGGTGGTGACGGCCGCAACTGGATGGTCTTCGGCAACCCGCACCGACGCACGGATTTTTTGTACCAGCTGGAATGGCAGCAGGCGCTGAAGCGTGGCCATCTTGACCGCCTGGATGTGGCCTTCTCGCGCGATCAGGCGGAGAAGGTCTACGTGCAGCACCGTATCGCCGAGCAAGGCGTCGAACTGTGGCGCTGGCTGGAGGGCGGGGCGCATCTTTATCTGTGCGGAGATGCCGATCGCATGGCGCCCGACGTGGAGCAGGCGCTGCGTGAGGTTGCCATGGCCCACGGCGCGAAATCCAGCGACGAGGCGGTGGACTGGCTATCCGGTTTGCGCCGCGAAGGCAGCTTTGCCCGCGATGTGTATTGAGTTCAGACCTGCGGCTACCGGATGAATTCCATGAATGACAAGTCACTCTCCGCCCTGGAGCACATCAAGGCCGGCAGCCGCTTCCTGCGCGGCAACATTGCCGCCGGCCTGGCTGATCCGCTGACCGGTGCCATCAGCGAAGCGGATACCAAGCTGCTGAAGTTTCACGGCAGTTACCAGCAGGACAACCGTGACGTGCGCGAAGAACGCCGGCGGCAGAAACTGGAGCCGGATTATGCCTTCATGGTCCGGGTTCGCCTGCCGGGTGGCCAGCTGACGACACGCCAATGGCTCGACCTGGACGCACTGGCAACGCGCCATGCCAGCAGCGGCCTGCGCATCACCACCCGCCAGACTTTCCAGCTGCACGGCATTGCCAAGGAGGATCTCCGTGCGGTCATCGGCGGTATCAACAAGATCGGATTATCGACCCTGGCCGCTTGCGGTGATGATGTGCGCAATGTCATTTGCTCGGTCAACCCGCAGCGCTCGGCGGTGCATGCCGAGGTGCATGACTGGGCGGTGCGCATCATGCATCACGTCAAGCCGCAAACCACCGGCTACGATGAGCTGTGGATCGAGCAGCGCGAGGACACCAGTGACGGTGAAGGCGACGCCGAACCATTGCTGGGGCCGTCCTACCTGCCACGCAAGTTCAAGTTCGGCATCGCCATCCCGCCGGACAACGACATCGACGTGTTCGCCCAGGACTTTGGCCTGGTGGCCATTGTCGATGAGGCCGGTGAACTGACGGGCTTCAATCTGGCTCCGGGTGGCTCGATGGGCGCGACGGCCGGTGATGTCAGCACCTATCCACGACTGGGCGATCTCATCGGCTATGTCGACAAGGCCCATGTGCTGGATGTTTGCTGGCATGCGGTGGCCGTGCAGCGCGATTTCGGCAATCGTTGCGATCGCAAGCATGCGCGCTTGAAGTACACCATCGATGACCGCTCGCTGGCCTGGTTCCGCGATGAGCTTGCCAGCCGTCTGGATTTTCCCATCGAGCCGGCCCGCCCATACCATTTCGAACACAATGGCGATCGCTACGGCTGGGTCCAGGGTGAGGACGAGCGCTGGCACCTGACGTTGCAGATTCCCTGCGGCCGGCTTGCAGATGAGGCGGGCAAGCGGTATCAAACCGGCATGCGCGAGCTGGTGCGAGCGCACAAGGGCCTGATCCGCATGACCTGCGACCAGAACGTCATTCTGGCCGGTGTCGCGGCATCGGACAGGGACAAGCTGGATGCCATTGCCGCGCAGTATGGTCTGGATGGCTATCGTCGCAACAGCGGTATCCGCCAGCACGCCATTGCCTGCGTCGCCTTGCCCACTTGCGGTCTGGCGATGGCCGAGAGCGAGCGTTATCTGCCACGGATTCTGGACAAGCTCGAGGGCTTGCTGGATCGGCACGGCCTAGGTGATGAGCCCATTCATTTCCGCATGTCCGGTTGCCCCAATGGCTGTTCGCGCCCGTACATCGGCGAGGTTGCCCTGATCGGTCGCGCCATTGGCCGTTATGACCTGCGTATCGGTGCAGACCATCGCGGTGAGCGGTTGAACGGTCTGTATCGCGAAAACATCGACGAGGCCACCATCCTGTCCGAACTCGATGTGGTGTTTGCACGATTCGCCGCCGAAAGTGAAGAAGGCGAACGATTGGGTGATTTCGTCGTGCGGGTCGGGCTGGTGAAAACGCCCGTGCGACGCAAGCTGGATGCGCGTCCGTCATGAGTGTCGCACAACCGGCCCTCGTTCGGGACGACGTGAGGGCACTTGACCATGCGCTGGCCGCTGTCGGCCGAGTACACCGGGCATTGAAGGAGTTGCCGGGTGCCTGGGTGTTGTCATCCAGTTTTGGCGTGCAGTCGGCCGTCATGCTGCACATGGTGACGCGCCAGGTGCCGGATATTCCGGTGATCGTCATTGATACCGGTTATCTGTTTCCCGAGACTTACCGTTTCATCGAAACTTTGCAGCGGCGCCTGGATGTGAATCTGCACGTCGCCCGACCGCGGCTCAGCCCTGGTTGGCTGGAGAGCGTGCACGGCAAGCTCTGGGAGCAGGGCAGGGAAGGCCTGGCGCGCTACAACCGCCTGGCCAAGGTGGAGCCGATGGAACAGGCGCTGCGTGATCTCGATGCACGGACATGGTTCTCGGGGCTCCGGCGACGCCAGGCCCGCACACGCAGCCACGCCCGTTTTGTGGAGTTTTCGCGTGGCCGCTACAAGGTTCATCCCATTGCCGACTGGAGCAACCGCGATGTTGGTCGCTATCTGAAACAGCATGACTTGCCGTGGCATCCGTTGTTCGATCAGGGCTACGTGTCGATTGGCGACACCCACACCACCCGACGCTGGCAACCCGGCATGCGCGAATAGTACTCGCGATTCTTCGGTCTGCAGCGTGAGTGCGGCTTGCATGTACTGGTGTTAGAGTTGCGCCAT
>CAZOXZ010000184.1:0-4653 GCA_964583865.1 uncultured Rhodanobacteraceae bacterium
GGAGCGCCATTCGATCTCGAAATCGGTGCCGGCAGGGCCCAGCACGCGCGTGCTGTTGAGGTGCAGAAAAGTCGGCCGACGACGCTTGCGGCAATGCGCAATGGCCGCGGCCACGGCGCCGTAGCCGGAGGCCAGGTCGAGGCCGTCGGCGTAGAAATAATCCAGGTTGGAGCGTCGTTGGTAATTGCTGGCAATCCAGCCGCTGGGCGTTTTCACGGATATGCCGATGCCATTGTCCTCGCACACGAACAGGATTGGCGCGGGCAAGCCCTGGAAAGCCGTCCAGGTCGCCGAGTTGAAAGCCGCCTGCGCGGTAGCATGATTGGTCGAGGCATCACCGAAACTGCATACCACGATGCTGTCGCCGGGGACCTGCAACGGCTGGCGCATGCGCCTGGCCTGCTCGATGCCCAATGCGGTCCCCAACGCCTTGGGCAGGTGCGAGGCGATGGTCGATGTCTGCGGCAGCACCCACAAGGGTTTCGAGCCCCAGACCTTGTGCCGCCCGCCGGAGGCCGGATCCTTGCTGGACGCGGCAAAAGACAGCGCCGCATCGGTGACCGGATCGATGCCCGGCAGCTTGCGGCTGCGTTCGGCCATGAACGCCCCGGATCGATAATGCAGCAGGGCCGGGTCGGTGTGCCGTGTCAGCCGTCCCAACATGGCATTGCCTTCATGCCCGGACGAGCCGATGGTGTAGAAGACCTTGTTGCGGACGCGCAGCACACGCGCCATGAGATCCAGTTGCCGGCTGATGATCTGCGAGGCGAACAGCTCCCGGAACCCGGCAGCAGTCAGTGCCGACCCCGGCAGGACCGGCTCATCGTCGGCCGGCGCCTGGCGCACCTCGCCCTGCCAGCGCTGCACGAATTCGGTGAAGTTCTGGTCGACGATCTCGGCGCGATTGAAGCCCTTTTGGCGCGCGCTGACAGCCACTTTGTTTTGCATGCGGGAAACCGGCGGAATGAAAGCGGCCATTGTACGCCACGGTCGAGATGCCGGACACCGGGAGCCCGGCGGCGGCCGGCAGGCGCGCCTCAGAAGCCGTACAGATGGTACATGTCGAAGGCATACGGCGGCGGCACGGAGATGCCGGCACAGGCGGCACCACGATCAAGCGGCCACTCGGCCAGATACAACACGTCAACGCCACTGGCGGCGATCGCCGATGCCAGATGTTCGGCCACCAGCGGGTCGTTGTTCCAGGTTTCGGAAATGATGTACCCATCGACCTGGAAGCCGTAGTCGGCACTGTAGCCGTTGACCATGCCGGCAAACTCGATCAAACGGCCGGCCGGATCCCGATCGGCCAAGCCGTACAGATCAATGGCGAGGTAAGCCGGGTAGGCACCCGGATACTTGCCGTCGTAAACGTACTTCATGTGGCGCACGCGGTTGCGGATCTGGTCCGGCGTGGTTATGAAGGAGAAGCCGACGGTGTCGGCAACACCGTACGCGCTGCGGTAACGATGCCACAGCTCACGCACGGCATTGCTCCATTGCTTGTGCGCCGGACACTTCCAGGTGTCACCGCCATGATTGATCAGGCACTGTGTCGAACGCGCATCGGCCGGGGCGTTCTCCACGCCAAGGTCGATGAGATACGACAACGGGCTTTGCACCAGGCGCGCCCGCATGGCCTGCACCAGGTTCCAGTAAAGATCCAGCGTGGCGGGATCATACGTGCCATTGCGCGCGTGCGTCGGGCTCATCGACCCTTCAGGGAAGAAACGAAACAACACACGCTGGAAGCCGGCAGCATGGATGTCATGCAACAGCAATTCCAGGTTGTTGGCCGCGGCAAAGACCTGGAAAGGGTCGCCGGCATCGATGAGGGTGCCGGTCGCCGGGCCATCCCGAAACATGATGCCGATGGCCAGCGAGCGCATGCCCTGGTTGTACATGGCCACCAGCTGTTGCTGCGCCGTGGCACGCACGCCGGGCTGGCTGTAGTTCGGGACCAGCCCGTAGGGTTCGCGCTCGCAGGATGGCAGATCGAGCTGGTACCACAGATAGTTGGCTCCGCCGGCATGACGCGTCGGATAATCGAAACCGTTGGCAAACACGATCCCGCCGGGCTCGGGCCAGGCCGCCTGGGCCGCCGGCGCAAGCGCCAGCAGCAGAACCAATAGCAGCGAGACGGTTTTCATGGTCTCAAAAAGCGTTGACGCCCGTGATCTCGCGTCCGACCGCCAGCTGGTGCACGGTTTCGGTGCCCTCGTAGGTCACCACCGACTCCAGGTTCAGGGCATGGCGGATCGCAACATGCTCGGTGGTGATGCCGGCCCCGCCCAGGATGTCACGGCATTCCCGGGCAATGTCCAGCGCCATGCGCACGTTGTTCCACTTGGCCAGGCACACGCGCGAGGGATGCATTTGTCCGGCATCCTTCAGCCGCCCCAGCCGCAGCGACAGCAGCTGCGCGGTGGTGATGCGCCGGGCCATGTCGGCCAGGCGGATCTGCACGGCCTGGTTGGCCGTCAGCTTGCGGCCGAACAGCACGCGCTCGTCGGCATAGGCCAGCGCCTCGCGGTAACAGGCCAGCGCCGCTCCGATGGGGCCCCAGGAAATGCCGTAGCGCGCCTGGTTCAGACAGCCCAGCGGCCCGCGCAGCCCTTTCACCTCGGGCAGGATGGCGTCGGCCGGAAGACGTACGTCGTCCAGGAACAACGCCGAGGTCACCGAGGCCCGCAGGCTCATCTTGCGGTGGATTTCATGGGCCTTGAAGCCCTTGCTGTCCGTGGGCACCACAAAACCGCGAATGCCGTCGTCGGTCTGGGCCCAAATGATGGCAATGTGGGCCAGGTTGCCGTTGGTAATCCACATCTTGGCGCCGTTCAGCACCCAGTCGTCGCCGTCCCGACGCGCTTGCGTTTTCATGTTGGAAGGATCGGAGCCACCGTGCGGCTCGGTCAGGCCAAAGCAGCCGATGACCTCGCCGCGCGCCATGGGCGGCAGGTACTGCTGTTTTTGCGCTTCGCTGCCGTAGGCCAGAATCGGGTACATGCACAACGAAGATTGCACCGAGGCGAAGCTGCGCAGGCCCGAGTCGCCGCGTTCCAGTTCCTGGCAGATGAGGCCGTAGCACACGCCGTTCATGCCGCCACCGCCATATTCGGTCGGCACCGTGGCGCCCAGCAGTCCCAGGTCCGCCATTTCGGTAATCAATTCAGTTGGGAACCGGGCCTCGTCAAAGCACTCGCCGATGATCGGCAGGACCTTCTCGTCGATGAAGCGCGCCACGCTGTCCTGCACCATGCGCTCTTCGTCGCTGAGCTCGGCACGGACGTCGTACAAGTCGGATGGGTCAAGGTTCGGGGCAGCCATGGCGAAGGTTCCTGCAAGTCAAAGCTCGCCATTGTACCTGCTTCACCCCGTGGCGCGGGCCGCTACAATCCCCGCATGCGCGTTCCCGTCCTCACCTACCACGCCGTCAACATCGCCGGCAACGACTACCACGACAACGATCACGTGGCCTTCGCCGCCGACCTGCGCCTGCTGGATGACCTCAGCCTGCGCATCGTGCCCTTGCAATGGCTGGTGGAGCAGCATCTGGGCCTGGCGCAACGCGACCTTGACCGCTGCGTGGCTCTGAGCTGCGACGATGGCAGCGACCTCGACTTCTTCGAAATCACCCACCCGCAATTCGGCCCCCAGCGCAGCCTGTTCAACAGCCTGCGCGACCTGCGCATCGAGCGCGGCCGGGACTGTCAGCCGAACCTGCACCTGACGTCCTTCGTCATTGCCTCGCCGCAAGCCCGCCAGGCCATGGACGAACAATGTCTGGCCGGCCTCGGCTGGATGCGCGACAGCTGGTGGCGCACGGCGCGGGCATCGGGCCTGATGGCCATCGAGAACCACAGCTTCGACCACAACCATCCCTGCCTGCCGACACCCGGCCCGGACGGCATGGCACGTGGTGGCTTCCTGCAGGTGGACAACGCTGCCCGTGCCGAGGCCGAGAGCACGGCGGCGCACGACCTCATCGCGGCACGACTGGCCCCGTACCGACCGCAGCTGTTCTGCTATCCCTTCGGCCATGTACCGGACTTCTTGTGCAATGAATGGTTGCCGCAGAACGGCCAGCGGATCGGCTTGCAGGCCGCATTCGGCGACGGCGCGCGGCCCGTGACTGACAACGACAATATCTGGAACCTGCCGCGCTACATCTGCGGCTGGCACTGGCATTCGCCGGAGGAACTCGAAACCCTGCTGCGTGACGCCGGCGTGGTTTGAATCCCGGGGTTTGGACGTCCATCGCTGACATGTGCGCGGTGGTCGGGAAATGGGAATCAGGAAGCATCGGGACACGGTACCCGGGAATAGAGAGCCGGGAATAGGGAATAGGTGCCGGATCCGCGCTGCGCGCTTGATCCGGCCTACAGCAATCCCGCTGCCCGCCGTAGGCCCGCTCAAGGAGCACAGCGACGGAGCGGGCGTTTGTGCCGGAAATCGGGAGCCGGGAATCGACGTCGAATCCGCGCTGCGCGCTTGATCCGGCCTACAGCAATCCCGCTGCCCGCCGTAGGCCCGCTCAAGGAGCACAGCGACGGAGCGGGCGTTTGTGCCGGAAATCGGGAGCCGGGAATCGACGTCGAATCCGCGCTGCGCGCTTGATCCGGCCTACAGCAATCCCGCTGCCCGCCGTAGGCC
>CAZOXZ010000185.1:0-947 GCA_964583865.1 uncultured Rhodanobacteraceae bacterium
CCAGCGCGACCGCCAGGCCTTCCAGGATATGGGCCCGATTGCGTGCCTTGCGCAGCTCGAAGATCGTGCGGCGCGTCACCACCTCGCGGCGATGACGAATGAATGCCTCAAGAATCTCCTTCAAATTCATGAGCTTCGGGCGGCCTTCGATAAGCGCCACCATGTTGATGCCGAAAGTGACCTGCAACTGCGTCTGCTTGTAGAGGTTGTTCAGCACCACCTCGCCACTGGCGTCGCGGCGGACCTCGATGACCACGCGCAGGCCGTCCTTGTCGGACTCGTCACGCAACTCGGAAATACCTTCGATACGCTTTTCCTTCACCAGAGCCGCGATCTTCTCGATCATGCGACGCTTGTTGACCTGGTAAGGAATTTCGTTGATGACGATGGTCTCGCGGCCGTTGGCGGCTGTCTCCACCTCGGCACAGGCACGCACCAGGATGCGGCCACGGCCGGTCTGGTAAGCCTCGAGAATGCCGGCCGCGCCGTTGATGATGCCGCCGGTGGGGAAATCCGGCCCCGGCATGAACTCCATCAGCTCGGTGATCCCGAGCTCGGGGTTGTCGATCAGGGCGATGGTGGCCTTGATGACCTCGCGCAGGTTGTGCGGCGGACTGTTGGTCGCCATGCCAACGGCGATGCCGGCCGAACCGTTCACCAGCAATTGCGGTACACGCGTAGGCAGGACCAGCGGTTCGGTCTCGCTCTCGTCGTAGTTGGGGCCGAAATCGACCGTGTCCTTGTCGATATCGGCCAGCAACTCGTGCGTGAGCTTGGCCATGCGCACCTCGGTGTAGCGCATGGCCGCGGCATTGTCGCCATCGACCGAGCCGAAGTTACCCTGACCATCCACCAGCATGTAACGCATCGAGAACGGCTGCGCCAGGCGCACGATGGCGTCGTAGATCGACGAGTCGCCGTGCGGATGGTATTTGCCGATCACGTCA
>CAZOXZ010000185.1:957-4567 GCA_964583865.1 uncultured Rhodanobacteraceae bacterium
CTTGTGGGCCTTGTTCCAGTTGTTGCCCAGCACCTGCATGGCATACAACACGCGCCGATGCACCGGCTTCAGGCCATCCCGGACATCCGGCAACGCGCGTCCGACAATCACGCTCATGGCGTAATCGAGGTAGCTCTGGCGTACCTCGTCCTCGACACTGATGCGGATGATTTCTTCGCCGGATTCTGGCATGGATCATGAACCTGATTGACATGGGGACAAGCCACGGGAACCAAGCACAACCCCGTGACAACGATTGCATCAAGAAGAACGGTGATCTCATCACCGGGACCGGTGTTCCACGACGACAACCATGGATCCGGTCACCGCTCGGCTAACGCGGCAGGCTCGCGGGCGAGACCTGTTGCATACGCCGATCAGCGCGTGACGCATTGCTGCAATTATATCACAAAACACCCTTGAAGCCAGGATTCCATGTGTTGAAAATCAATGGCTTACAGGCCGTTTCGGGACTGTTTGAAAACCAGACTTCGGGCCGCCATGAAATTCACCGCGGCAGCCACCAGGGAACCCGCCGCCACGCCGATCCACGGCGCATCGTGCACCACCGGCAACCCGGCCACCAGGGCGGCGTATGTCCCGTAGTTGATCGCCGCTCCCGCGGACATCACCAGCATCCAGCGCAGCCACTCGTCGCCGCGCCGCACGCCCCTGCGTCGGGCAAAGGTCAGGTGGCGGTTCCATTGCCAGGTCACCGTGGCCGCCAGCATGAACGACGGCACGCGGGCCACATAGGGATTCAGCCCGGAGGTGCAGGTCAACAGCTCGACGATCCCTGCATCAACCACAAAACCCAGCACGCCGCCCATGGCAAACGAGAGGGCTTCGCGCTTCAGCCCTGACAATCGGGACGGCATCCAGTGCCGGAACACGCCGGGTTTCCTCAGCCTCCGCGAGCCCGCAACCAGTCGTGAATCGCTGGCGGCACCTGCCGTTGCGCCCGGCCGGACACGTAAATGCCGATGTGCCCGCCACGAAAGGCCAGCTGGGTATAGTCATCCGTGCCCAGATGATCCCCAAGCACCTGCGAGGCAGACGGCGGTACCAGATGATCCTGTTCGGCAAAGATGTTCAGCACCGGCGTGCGGATATTGCCCAGATCGACCCGACGGCCATCCAACTCCACTTCACCGGCGATCAGCTTGTTGCCCTGGTAGAAATCCTTGATGAACTGGCGGAAGGCTTCGCCGGCCTGGTCCGGGGAGTCGAAGATCCACTTTTCCATGCGCAGGAAACTGCGAATCTGCTCCGGGTCGTCCAGCATGTCCACCAGCCCGACATACTTCTGCTGGTTCAGTCGCACCGGTTTCAGGGTCAGATAGCACCAGTTCATCAGGTCGGCCGGAATATTGCCCAGCGTATCGACGAACAAGTCCACATCCAGATCCTGCGTCCAGTGCGACAGCATGTTGTCGTCGGTGTGGAAATCCACCGGCGTGACCATGGTGATGAGGTTGGCCAGCTTGTCCTGGTGCAGCGCTGCATAGCACAGCGAGAACGCCCCGCCCTGGCAAATACCCAGCAGGTTGATGCGTTCCAGACCGTGGCGCTGGCGTACCACGTCGATGCAACGATCCAGGTAGCCGTTGATGTAGTCGTCCAGGGTCAACCAGCGATCCGCGCCGTCGACGCCGCCCCAGTCGATGAGATAAACGTCTTCGCCCTGGGCCAGCAGATTTTCCACCAGCGAGCGTCCAGGCTGCAGATCCACCATCCACGGCGTGTTCACCAAGGCGTAGCAGATGACGATGGGCGTCTTTGCGGTCGGCGCCTGCTGGCCACGAAAATGGTACAAGGTCAGCTTGTCTTCGCGGTACACCGCTTCCTTGTCCGAAGCGCCGTATTCCACCTCGCCGACTTCGGGCAGAGTGCTCATGCCGGCAGCAAGTTTCTGACGGAACTCCGCGACCTCGCGCATGACGCTGGCAGGATCGATTTTCAGGGCCGAATACATGGCATTCCTCCGTTAGTGTCAGGACGTGCGCTTGCGGTTGCCGCCACCGGCCCGCGCAGCAGCCTTGCGCACGGCCGTCTTGCGGGTGCTCTTGCGCGCGCGTTTCGCATCGGCGCTCTTCGTGCTTGCTGGCTTCTTCGCGGTCGACTTCCTGGCTGTCGTCTTCTTTGCAGCCGGCTTCTTGGCGCTAGTCTTCTTGCTGGCAGTCTTCTTCGCCGTTGCCTTGTTCTTGGCGGGCTTCGTGGTCGCCGGCTTCTTGCTGGCGGGCTGGCCAGCAACCGCCTGTTCGGCCGCCGGTGCTTTTCGTGCCGCAGGCGTTCCCGTGACCGGTGGGCGGCCGGCCGCCGAAGGCGCCGCGTTGTCTTTCAGGCCCGCCAGCTCCCGGCGGACTTCCTGCAGACGCTTGCCAATGGAGTCGACTTCGGCGCGCGTCGGCAAACCGAGCTGGCCGGCCATGTCCGCGGTCTGTGCCTGCAGCAACTGCCGCACGCGCATTTGTGCGTTGACCATGGCCGCATAGATCTCGCGATACTCGGCGCTCATGGCAACCTCGGCCCAAGCATCTTCAGCAGCATCCACCCAGAGGTTGTACAGCCCACGCATCGAGTCAATCTGGCGCCCCGGTTCCTCGTGTTCGGCCAGCTTGTCCTGCACCCGCTCGGCGGCATCCTTGCCGGTGCGGGCAATCAACTGCTGGTAGCGCGCGGACTGCTGGTGCCAGTCGATCCACGCCTTGCCGAGCGCCTGTTGTTGTTCCTGGCGTTCACGCATGAGGCCGAAGGCCGGCAAGCCGAGCATGGAATCCACGGCCTGCTGCAAGGGCGCAGCCATGCCCTGCGGCATCTGTCCCCAGGCCGGCTGGTCCATGCCCGGAAAGGCTCCCATGGCCTGGGCGAACAGGTCCGGTCCACCGTCGAACATCGCACTTGCCGAGGCCTGCCACGGCGACGCCTGCGGTGTCGCAGCCGCGGCTGCCTGCTCCAGCCAGGCCAGATATCCCTTGAGTCCGTCCAGCACACGCGCCATCGCGGCATTGTCGAACCCGGTGGAAGCCGGCCGAGCGGCTGCGGGCGCGGCGGCTGACGCGGCTTGCCACAACGTGCGCCACTGCTCCATGGAATCCTGTGCGACTCGCTGCCAGTCGAGGCCGGCCGCCGTTCCAAAATCACTCATGACAGACTCCTGCGGGATATCGTGTTTGATGATACGCAAACGCCCGCAGCGATGCAGCGGGCGTTCACACGGGCAGGCCGTTCACAGGTACCTGCAGCTGGCTGCAATCCAGCAGCCCGATGACCGTCGCGAATCAGCCCTTGGCTTCTTCGTCGGTAATGGCCTTCATGGAAAGGCGGATGCGGCCCTGCTTGTCCACTTCCAGCACCTTCACCTTGACGGTATCCCCTTCGCTGAGCTTGTCGGATACCTTCTCGACGCGCTCATGCGAAATCTGCGAGATATGCACCAGACCGTCCTTGCCCGGCAGGATCGTCACGAAGGCGCCAAAGTCCATCAACTTGGCGACCTTGCCCTCGTAGATATGCCCCGGCTCGACGTCGGCCACGATCTGCTCGATGCGCTTCCTGGCCTGCTCCGCGTCGTGGCTGTTCACCGACGCGATGACCACGGTGCCGTCAT
>CAZOXZ010000186.1:0-4450 GCA_964583865.1 uncultured Rhodanobacteraceae bacterium
CGGCAAACCGCGCCAGATCGAGTTTGCCCGCGGCAACCTCGACTACACCGTGATGAGCAAGCGCAAGCTGTTGCAACTCGTGGACCAGGGTCTGGTGGACGGCTGGGATGACCCGCGCATGCCGACGCTGACCGGCGCCCGCCGTCGTGGCTTTACGGCCGCCGCGATCCGCAACTTCTGGCAGGCCGCCGGTGTCAGCAAACAGAACTCGATCATCGACTTCGGCGTGCTTGAGGCGTGCGTGCGCGATGACCTCAACGAGCACGCGCCGCGCCGCATGGCGGTGCTCGATCCGCTCAAGCTGATTATCGACAACCTGCCTGAAGGCCATCACGAGCAAGTCGAGCTGCCGAACCACCCGAAGAACCCGGACATGGGCCGTCGCCAAGTCGACATAGGCCGCGAGTTCTGGATCGAGCGCGGCGACTTCGACGAGCAGCCGCCGAAGAAATACAAGCGACTCGTGCCCGAGGGCGAGGTGCGGCTGCGCGGTATCGGCATCGTCCGCCATCTGTCCACGGACAAGGATGAAGCCGGCCAGGTCACCGCCATCCACGTCCGTCTGGACCCGGAATCACGGCAAGGCATGGAAGGCGCCAACCGCAAGGTCAAGGGCACCATCCACTGGGTCAGCGCCGAGCACGCGCGGGCCGCCGAGCTGCGCATCTACGACCGCCTGTTCAACGTGCCGGCACCGGACGACGGCGAATACACGCAACACCTGAACCCCGATTCACGCAGCGTGCTGACGGCGCAAGTGGAACCGGCGGCCGCCGACTGCGAGCCCGAAACCGTGTTCCAGTTCGAGCGCACCGGCTACTTCGTCGCCGACCGCCACGACCACCGCCCCGGCCAGCCTGTATTCAACCGCACGGCCGCCCTGCGCGACACCTGGGCAAAACGCGGAACCTGAGCCGCGGGCAGCGCTGCGAGTCACTGCCCCGAATCATCCCTGATGCGAGGGGTCCCGGCAGGGAACCCTCGCGTGTATCATCGCCTACCGCACCCGCAAGGTCACCGGTAGCACCTTGATCGGCGTACCCGGATCGTTGCTGGCCAGGCAGACATAAGCGGTGTAGGTGCCCGGTGACATGCCACTGGCATCGACCTCGATGCTGACCTCCTGCGAGCCCGTCCGGGGCACCACTCCCATGGTCGCGCTCAAGCCGAGCCAGTACGCGCCACATGGCACGCCGACATCGACAGCCATCGCGAATGCCGTGGCATCCGCATCGGCAAAGACGGAACGGGCCAACCGCTGCCTGGCGACACGGCGCGTTGGCGCAACCACCCGGGCCGGCAACCCGCGTCCCGCATCCGACTGGTACCGCGCCCAGCCGATGACCTTGGCCGGGTGCTCGAAGCGCGGGAACACGGTCAACCAGTAGCGCCCGGCCGCCAAGGCCGGTGCCGCTGGGCAGCCCTGCGCGGCGGCTTGGGTCAGGTCGAGTATCGGGCCGTCACCGACCAATCCGCCGAAGCTCAGGCCGTTCGCCGGCGAACCCGCGCTCTCAAGCGTGCAACTGTAAAGTGCCGCGGCGCCGCTGCCATCCGGTGAACCTGCAGGTGCACCGGCGGCATCCGCGTAGACGCTGAACGTAACCGACGTTGCCAGTTCGGCCAGGCGACCGGCAAACAGGGACCAGGGATAGGCAAAGCCGTCCGCCTGCAGCCGTGCGATACGGTGGTTTGCTGTCAGGACGAAGTCATCGGACAGGAAGGTGCTGCCCTGCCGTGGCGCCGCCTGGAAACTCGCATAGCCATCGGCAGCGTTGCCTGGCTGCCTTGCCACGGGCAAAAGCGCGGCAGGCGCGTCACTGGCATGCCAGTGCAGCGCGACCCCGGCGTGGGCGTTGCGAATCACCACGGCCTGGCGGGCCGTGTCTCCGGCCGCCAGTGAGAACGCCAGCGAACCGGGCGCCACGTTGATGGCAGATGAGGGGACCATCACCGTCATCGGCATGTGCAGCACGGGCGTGTCCGGGTTACCGGTGGCGGTGAGGGTCAATTGCCCGAAGTAGGTGCCGGCCACGGTCACCGCCGAGGTGTCGACGGTGACATCGAAACTGGTGGTCGCGCCATCCAGCACGACAAGGCTGGTGTCGGACAACGCGACCGTGACCGGTGCATCCATCGTGGTGGTCACCGACCATTGCTGGCTGCCTGGCAAGGTCCCGGTGACTTCGCGGGTAAAGTGACAGGACGGCGAGCATTCGTTGTCGTAGATGTTGGCCAAGTTCATGGTGGTCGGCCCGACGCTGTCACCGGGGTCGGCCGCCCACATGTCAAGCGCGGTCTCGCGCATGACCAGCCCCGAGTGGATAGCTGCTGCCACGTCAATGCGGCCCGCACCTGCATCCAGGCTGTTGGCCGGGGTCACGCCATCGTCCAGGAACAATTGCGCGGCCGGTTTGGCCGTCAGCATCAGCGCCGATTTGATCTCCATCGGCGTCCAGCCCGGGTGCGCGTTCTTGATCAAGGCCGCACTGCCGGCCACGTGCGGCGTAGCCATGGAGGTGCCCTGCATGATGCCAAGTGCATCCGGGTCACCATTCGGCCCGCCACCGATCGCCGCCAGAATCCCCACGCCCGGTGCGGCCACGTCCGGCTTCATCACGTTGGCCTGGATCGGGCCACGCGAACTGAACCAAGCCACCTTGTCAGCTGGCGTGCTCACCTCCAGCGGAGGGAACGTGTACCCACCCGCCTCGGGCCCACCGGCCAGCATTGTGGCCAGGCTATCGCCCACCGCAGCCTTTGCTCCAAACACCGGCACGGCAACAGCAGGCGCACCGGCTGGCAGAAATCCATACGGCTGGTTGTTGGCGACCAGCACCGCCACGGCGCCCGCGCCGACCGCATGCGTCGCCTGGTCGAGGTCGGAACAACTGTCGCTGCGGCGCAAGACGGCGAAGTCGCCGGCAAAGGTATTGGCCGGATAGGCTGCGCAGCCGTCCGCGCCCGACGCAAAGTCCGGACTCAGCCTCAATTGTGTGCCCGGAGGCAGCGCCGATGTCAGCGGGCTGCCAGCCGACCCGGGCCAGATCTGCCCCACGGCCGCGCCGTTGACCAGCAACTGCCACTGGAAACCCGACGAGTCTGTGGTCGTCGCGGCCACCGTGGTGACCCAGGGCGCAATGTTCGAGAAAGAGCCCGGCGACGGGCCACCATTGCCGGCTGCAGCGGCCACGAAGATACCACTGGCCGTCAGAGACAACTTTGCGTAAGCCATCGGATCAACAGGCCAGGGATCGTTGGCCTTCGAGGTACCGAATGAAAAGTTCAATACATCCACCACACCATCGGTCACGGCCTGCTCCAGAACGTCAGGCACGGGGTAACAACTGCGGTCCTCCAGGCAAATATCGTAGATCACCAGATTGGCATGCGGCGCCACCCCGCTGTTGGTCATGCGTTGGCCCTGGTAGGTCACCACGCGGGTGTTGCCCACCGCCGTGCTGGCCACATGACTGCCGTGCCCGTGCTCATCCATGGAACCGACATACTCCCCGGGAAGACCATGCATGAAATCATAGGACCCGATGATCTTGTCGCTGCACGGATCGGAGCCCACCTGGCCGTCGCCGGCGGCGTAGCCGGGATTGCACCAGCCAAGGTAGTTGCCGCTGCCCAGCGGATTGGTGATGGTGAAACCGCTCTCGTCAGTCACGTCAAAGGCATGGCTGGGGAAATTGACCCCGGTATCCATGACCCCGACCACCACGCCTTCGCCGCGGTTACCCGGCGGCGGGGGCTCGAACCCCTGGACGAACAGGGTATCGGTGCGCATGCCCGGCTGACCCCACCAGACGTCAGGAGCATGGATCATTTCGACCCCGCTGCGGCCCATGAGCCGCACCATCGGTACGGGCGCCACCCGGACCACGCCCGGCAACCTCGCCAGCCTGGCCGCGCCGGCCTCGCTCATCCAGGCGCTGAAACCATTCAGTGCGTACTGGAAAGTGTGGCTCACCTGCAACTGCAGCCCGGCTGCCCTGGCCCGCTTGAGCAAGGCATCCTGCCCGCTGGCCAGGTGCGCCGCATACGCCTTGGCTTCGGGCGATTTCAGATCCAGCTTGCCGTCGGCGTTTCGCTCCGATGACAGCTTGGGCAGTCCCGCGACCGGCACGACATCGGGCCCGTGGTACAGGGCCACCGGCGGATCACGCAGCATGACGGTGTACAGCACACGCCCCTGCGCATCGCGCAACAACGGTGCACCGGCGCGGACCTTGGCGTGCTCCAGTACCGGCAATGCCGGTTCCGTTGTGGCGGCACGCGCCACACCGGGCGCGGCGGTCACGGCAACAAGAGCCGTCGCGATGGCGACGGGCAAGCTGGCAAGTCGATTCATGTGAAATCCCCCCTGGAAGCGAATGAAAAACGCCGATCATAATATCCTGAATCCGTGATCTCACAGGGCGTTATCGCCACAACACACTGATTATAC
>CAZOXZ010000187.1:0-4418 GCA_964583865.1 uncultured Rhodanobacteraceae bacterium
TGGCTTGCTGCGAATTCCGCAATCATCCGCGACCCTCATGAATTATGCAGGCTAGATGGACGCAGGGAACACCTTGGCCCGCCATTTTGCCCAGTCTTGACAGCGTCTGGGGGGGGGACTATGGTCCAAGTGCTGGATTTTCATGGGGTTGCAGATCTTTGCAATCACCCAAACACTTAAGGAGAGTTGAAATGATGTTGAACGAGAAGATGAGGACGAGCATGGCCAGTGCCGTGTTTTTGGTCCTGGCATTTCTGGGCAGCGCAATGGTAGCGCCCACGGTACAGGCCGGTGAGCCAGTCTACAATTGCACCGACGGCTGCTACGCAGTGACCTGTGATGCCAGCGGAGATTGCAAGGTGTACCATTGTGATTTGGGTGGGTGCGCCATCATTGCATCCTTCCGGAAACCGGATGCCGAAATCGACGACGAGCCCAAACACGGTCTCTCGAACCGCCCACACGAAAAGCGGCTTGCGCCGGGCGACACCAACGACCACGCGGGCGACGTCG
Source organism: uncultured Rhodanobacteraceae bacterium (assembly GCA_964583865.1). Taxonomy (GTDB): domain Bacteria; phylum Pseudomonadota; class Gammaproteobacteria; order Xanthomonadales; family Rhodanobacteraceae; genus DASSBG01. Next base: position 514 of record CAZOXZ010000187.1, read on the forward strand.
CCTATGCCAAAGTCTGTGCGAAAGAATGGTGTGATATCTATCGCTTGAGCGCATCCAGCGCCGCTGTCATCGGCACAGTTGCCAACGCTGACGACCAGACGCGTCGCCTGATTCAACGCGATCAAACGTCCCATGCAAAATAGTTCCCTTGCCTTTCCGGATTGACCAGAGGCCCCGCGCTTCGCAAGATCGCGGGGCCTTTGTCTGGTCCATCGCGCCTTTCCGGGAAACGCCGCCTTGGTTCTCGGGAAGAGGCAGGCCGAATCGCGATAGCCATGGGCCATTGGCTTGACGACCATGCTGCGGTTGTTGATGTTTTCCGGGACGTTTGGGTTGAGGCGTTGGATTCTCCGGGGTCGGTTGCCTTAAAAGGCCCTCGGTCTGAGCTTTCCCCGAGCTGCGGGAGGTGCGCACGCAGTTGCATTCCGGTCCGACGCCTCGCCGCGGCATTGGACCGGAGCTTGACGTCTGCGCGCGCTTGCGGTTACAACTCTTGGCTGCCTGCGCGGTTCGGAATGACCGATCAACCTGCCACGACGTGCGGTTTGGGGCGCGCGGGAACGCAAATCGACAACCGTTGACGCGGTTTCCGTCCATCCAGCAGGGGAGCGACCCAGCCTGTGAACAACCAATCCGTCCCCGCCGGGGAAAAGACCTTTCTTGGCCATCCGCGCGGCCTGTACGTCCTGTTCTTCGCCGAAATGTGGGAGCGCTTCTCCTACTACGGCATGCGCGCCCTGCTGATCTTCTACCTGCTGCAACACTGGCTGTTCGCGGAAAAGAAGGCGTATGTCATCTACGGCGCCTACACCGCACTGGTGTACATCGCGCCGGTGATCGGCGGCTATATCGCCGACCGCTACATTGGCCAGCGCAAGGCCGTGCAGTACGGTGCCGTACTGCTGGTCATAGGCCACTTCCTGATGGCTTTTGAAGGCAACGGCCCGGCGACCAACCCCGGCGTGACCCACGCCGAGATGATGACTTCGCCCTACTTGAACGTGTTCTGGCTGGCGCTCGCCTTCATCATCATGGGCGTGGGCTTCCTGAAAGCCAACATTTCCACCATCGTCGGCCAGATCTACCCGCAGGGTGATGCGCGGCGCGATTCGGGCTTCACCATCTTCTACATGGGCATCAACGTCGGCGCCTTGCTGGGCTCGCTGATCGCCGGCTGGCTGGGCCAGACCTACGGCTGGGCCTGGGGTTTCGGAGCTGCCGGCGTCGGCATGTTGCTGGGCCTGATCGTGTTTGTCTGGGGTCGCCCCGCACTGGGCGGCCACGGTGAAATGGATGACCCGGAACGCCTGACAAAGCCCATCCTCGGCATTCCCACCGAATGGATGATGTACATCCTCGGTCTGGTCGGCGTAGGCGTGGTCTGGTTCCTGATCCAGTACCAGTCGGTAGTCGGCTGGCTGCTGGGCCTGACCGGCGCCGTTGTCGTGGCCTATTTCCTCTACCACGCGGTGCTGAAGCTGGACAAGGTCGAGCGCGACCGTGTCCTTGCCGCGCTGTTCCTGATTGCCTTGCAGCCGCTATTCTGGGCGCTATTCGAGCAGGCTGGCTCGTCTTTGAACGTCTACACCGATGAACAGGTCAACCGCGTCATCCTCGGCTGGGAAGTTCCCGCCTCGATGTTCCAGTCGGTCAACTCGATGTTCATCATCCTCCTGGCACCCATGTTTGCCTGGCTGTGGCCGTGGTTGAGCCGGCGCAAGATGGAACCGTCCACACCCGCCAAGTTCGGCACGGGCCTGGCGCTTCTGGGAGCCGGATTCCTGGTGCTCGTCATTGGTGCCAAGGCCGCCAATGCCCACGGTGCACTGACACCCGTCCTGTTCATTTTCCTGATCTACATGCTGCACACCATGGGCGAGCTGTGCCTGTCGCCGGTAGGCTTGTCGGCCATGACCAAACTGGCCCCCGTGCACATGGTCAGCCTGATGATGGGCACCTGGTTCCTGGCTTCGGCAGCCGGCAACTTCCTGTCCGGGCTCGTGGCCCGCGCCACGGCCAGCGGCACGGGTGATGCGGCCATCCTGGATGTCTACAACAAGGCCGGCTGGATCGCGATCGGCGTCGGCGTGGCAGTCATCATCGTCTCACCGTTTGTCGCCCGCCTGATGCACCAACGTTCGAGCGACATCGACCACGCACTGGCAGGCGAGGCCGAGATCGGCGAACCCGGCGCCGCCGGCATCGACACGGACCAGGAACTGCGCTGAGACACGCGCTACACGTCACCCCGCGGCCGGACGACATCGTCCGGTCGCGGAGTGCGGCCCGGGCATCGCGTCACGGCGGGCTCAATCGCGCCGGTTCTCCAGCACGCTGCCGTCGCCGGCATCGATGACGACCTTGTACTTCACGCCATCGACCAGCACGTCGGCTTCCCATGCCACCGTGGTGCTGTGCCAGTCATCCAGTGACAGCTCGACGACATCGCCGGAACGCGCCGCAAGCACTGCCGCCAATGCCAGCTGGTAGTCCAATGTGGCACCGGCAAGGCGTTGACGCCATTCGGCCTTGTCGGCAGCATCCTGACTTGGCCAGTGCGGCTCGCCCAACACTCTGGTGCCGTCCAGCCTGACATGCAGCTTGACGACCACGCCATCGGCAAACGCCAGCTTGGCTTCCCAGTAGGTCCCCTGCCCATCCAGCTCGATGCCGACAACAGTCGTCTCGGGGAACGCGTCGTGCGCCGTTTCCGCTGCCATGAGCAACACGGCATTGGCGCCCGGCGGGGCCTCCACGGCACCGGCACCCGGTGCCAGATCAACCATGCGCTTGCCGATGAACAGATCATCCGTACGGTATTCGAACGCGCTGCCATCGTCCTGGAACAGCGTGTCACCATCGTAGCCCAGCAAAGTGTTCGTGCCGATATCCTGGAACTTCACCAAAAACAGGGTCTCGTCGCCGACGGCCAGAGCACAGCCATACGAAGTGCAAGTCAGACGCGCTTGTGACACCGGATCGACAAAACTCATCTTCGACGACACCGTGCGACCGTGGAACTCGGCCTCCGCTCCGGACACGGCTTGCGGCGGCACCACTTCGCTGAAATTGAAGCGCAATGCAGGCACGAGCGGCTCGCCACGGGCCACGAAAACCCAGTCGCCGCGCATGTCCGGCAAGCTCCGGCCGTCGCTGCGGCCCAGGTCGTACCCGGCCATGCCAAAGCCCTGGCGCCAAAGTTCGACCTCGCTGGTCGCGCCATCGGCCATGCTGAACCTCGCCTCGACGCGATTGACGTCGGCCATGCGCAAATGCACCTGGCCCGCCTCGACCGCGTGTTCGCCCGGATGCCAGTCCTGCAGCATGCAGGTCACGCAGGGGCCTTCATCAAAACGATACAGCGTGCCTTCGAACTGCTGCGGATACTCGTGCGCATACGGCGGCGGTGGTGGTGATGCCGGTACATTGCCGTGGCCCGGGTCAGCTGCCTTGACCGGTCCGGAGGCCACGTAGAACAACGGCTTGCCGGTGGCCTTGTCGTGGGCGTAGATCACGAAAACCAGGGTCGAGCCCTCCACCTCGATGTAATAGCCCAGGCCCTGGAACTGCGGGTTGTAGTACAGCCCGGTTTCCGGCAGCACCGCCAGTGCCGGCAAGGCAAACAACGCAAGGAAAAGACAGATCAACAATTTGAAGCGGCGCATGGCATGACTCCGGAAAGCCGTGGGACATGGAAATCACCATGCCACCCCGGCTTCCGCAGCACAAGCACACCGGGCGTCCCTGGCGGGGATGCCGGGCCGGCGGCCCTTGGCAGGATGCCTTGTCCCGTGGGTTTCGTCCCACACGGGTCGTTTTTACGCGGTCGCGAGCAGGCTCGCTCCTACAGGTGTCGCGGATGGTTGACACCGCCGCTGTAGCAGGCGACCCGGCCGCAAGCCGGT
>CAZOXZ010000188.1:0-4394 GCA_964583865.1 uncultured Rhodanobacteraceae bacterium
CTGCACCAGCAGCGTCTCGTCCTCGTCCAGGTTGCGCAAGGCCTCGAGGATGGCATCGAAGCACTCCCAGTTGCGCGCCGCACGGCCAATGCCGCCGTAAACCACCAGCTCGGCCGGGTTTTCGGCCACCTCCGGATCGAGATTATGCTGGATCATGCGGTACGGCGCTTCGATGAGCCAGTTCTTGCAGTGCAGTTCCGGGCCGCGCGGCGGATGAATCTCGCGGCTGGTGTCAACGCGGGTGGGAGCAGTCATGGGCGTTTTCCTGAAAGCAGCTACAGACAGCGCATCAGTATAACGACTGGCAAGGGATGGCCAAGCTGGTGCATCATGGCCTACTCGACGACCCGGACCGATGCTCATCATGACCCGACTGTTTTCCTGCTTGTGGATTGCCGCGTTTGCCCTGTTGCTGGGTGCCTGCACCAACCATGTCAAACCTGCACCGACAGGTGGCACCACCGCAACCACTGCCAGCACGCCACGTGCCCCCGTGTTGCTGGTATCGATCGACGGTTATCGTACAGACTATCTCAAGCGCAAGCAGTCGCCTGCCCTGACCGCCCTGGCGGCATCAGGTGTGCGGGCGAAGTGGATGCAGCCCTCGTTCCCGTCGCTGACCTTCCCCAATCACTACACTCTGGTTACCGGCAAGTACCCGGACCACCACGGCATCATCCACAACAGCATGTACGACCGGAAACTGGGGCGTTTTTCGCTGGGGCGTGAAGAAGCCGTTACTGATGGTCACTGGTGGGACGAGGCCGAGCCGGTGTGGGTCACGGCTGACAAGCACGGCCTGACCACGGCGACGATGTTCTGGCCGGGTTCCGAAGCCGAGATTCACGGCCACCGCCCGGACTACTGGCTGCCTTACAACGGTGATTTCACGGCCGGCCAGCGTGTTGACCAAGTGCTGGCCTGGCTGGATCTGCCTGCCGACCAGCGGCCGGATTTCCTGACCTTGTACTTTGATCATGTCGATCATGCCGGACACGAGTACGGACCCGACACGCCCGAGGTCAACCGTGCCATCCGCCATGTGGACCATGCCATCAGTCAGCTGGTTACCGGCCTGAAGGCGCGGGGTCTGTTCGACAAGATCAATATCGTCGTGGTCTCCGACCACGGCATGGCGGCCGTGCCGGAGGGCAACCAGATTCTCATCGACAAGCTCATCGACCTGGAGCATGTCCATATTGTTTCGATGGGCGTGCTTGCCGGCTTCAACCTGAAACCGAAATACGCGGACGACGTGCGCAAGGCACTGTTGCAGGAGCATTCGCATATGCGTTGTTGGGAAAAGGGCCACTTTCCTGCCCGCTTTCACTATGGCCACAATCCGCGCACGCCGGATATTTCCTGTCTCGCGGATGTGCACTGGAGCATCAGTGATTCGGTCTGGCTGGCCAAGCGCACGAACCCGCCGGCCCGTGGCCAGCACGGCTATGACGTGGCCAGTCCGCTGATGCGCGCCCTGTTCATCGCACACGGCCCGGCCTTCCGCCATGGCGTGGTGATCGACGGTTTTCCCAACGTGGATGTTTATGCCCTGCTGGCACAGCTGCTGGACATTCCGGCCCTGCCCGGCGATGGTAGTCTGGAAGCGTTCCAGAGTGCATTGCACAAGACCACAGCCGCCCCGGACCAGGTGCCATGACCATTCACTTTGACTACATGCCCAGCCCGGTCGGTGAGCTGATGCTGGCCGCCGACGACGATGCCCTGCATGTCGTCCAGTTTGCCAACTCACGCCACGAGATCAGGCCGGGAAAGGACTGGATCGAAGGCAGCAATGCGTTGATCGGCGACACCCGCGCCCAGCTGCTGGCCTACTTTGCGGGCAAACGCCATCGTTTCACCTTGCCGATGGCCCGCCGTGGCACCGAGTTTCAGGAACAGGTATGGCAGGCATTGATGGAAATCCCCTGGGGCCAGACCTGGAGTTACCAGCAGATTGCCGACCATATCGGCAACCCGCGGGCTTGCCGAGCAGTGGGTGCGGCCAACGGCCGCAACCCCGTGTCCATCATTCGCCCGTGTCACCGTGTCATCGGCGCTGACGGCAGCCTGACCGGCTACGGCGGCGGATTGTCGACCAAGAAATGGCTGCTGCAACACGAGGGTGCCGTGTAAGACGGCGGCTGTCCGGCGCAAGACCTGACGCCTGCTCCGCAGTTTCTGCACCTCATAGTGCAAACAGTACGGAACATGCTATCTTCACATTACGTTCACATGCGTAATCGGGGAGAAAACATGTCGTCATCCATTTTTCAGCAGACCGCTCTTGCCAGTGCCATCGTGCTGGCACTTGGCCTGTGCGCCATCGCGCCGGCGACCGCGGCCCAGACTTCGGGCCAGACCAATACCAGCCAGACCGGCCAGGACAGCGATCAGGACGAAGCCACCAAGCTTTCCAGCATTACCGTCACCGCACAAAAGCGGGAACAACGCTTGCAGGATGTTCCCATCGCCGTCACGGCACTCGATCAGCAATCACTGCAGGATGCCGGCATCCGCAACATCAAGCAGCTGGAGCTTCTGGTACCCGGACTGACGGTCACCAGCACCCAGAGCGAGGTCAACACCACCGCGCGTATTCGCGGCATCGGCACCGTCGGCGACAATGCCGGCCTGGAATCTTCCGTGGGCGTGGTCATCGACGGCGTTTACCGGCCACGCAATGCCGTCGGTTTCGGCGACCTCGGCACCATCCAGCGCATCGAGGTGCTGAAAGGCCCGCAGGGTACCGTTTTCGGCAAGAACACCTCGGCCGGTGTCATCAATATCGCCACGCGCAAGCCGTACTGGGCAACGACCTTCGAAGGTGAGCTGACCATTGGTGATTTCAATGCACGCGGCATTTCCGGCCTGTTCAACACGCCTTTCTCGGATTCCACGGCCTTCAGCCTGTACGCCGTCAAGCGCGATCGTGAAGGTTTCATGGACGTTGATGTCGGCGCCGGCCCGCGCACGCAAACCGACGACTACGACCGCAATTTCCATTCGGTGCGGGCCCAGCTGCTGATCGAACCGACGAACGCCTTCAATCTGCGCTTCATCGCCGACAGCACCAAACGCGACGAAAACTGCTGCGTCGGCGTCACCATCGCACGCGAGAACACGCCCGGCCTGCCCTACAACGCACCGGCCGCGATCCTCAATGCGCTGGTCGGCGGGTATGCGGTCAGCCCCACGGTCGATCCCTTCGCGCGCGTGGCCTGGGCCAATCGTGCCACCACGCAGGAAATTGACGATCACGGCATCTCCGCCGAAGCCAACTGGGTGATGGGCAACGCCACGCTGACATCCATCACCGCGGTACGCTCCTGGGATGCCGTGGACGGCCTGGATCTGGACTACTCCACTGCCGACCTGGTCTGGCGCAAGGCCGACGAAAACGAGTCCCTGACCGCTTTTGACACCGTCAGCGAAGAACTGCGCCTGGCTGGCACCAGTGACAAGTTCGACTGGATGGTCGGCGCCTTCTTCCTCGACGAAGACCTCGATCGCAACGATTCGTACCGCCTCGGCAAGCACTACGAGCCTTATCTTTCGACGCTGATCGGCGGTCAGGTTCTCGGTGCGTTGGCTGCCCAGCTGGCACCGATGGGAATCAACGTCGACACATCGCACCCCGAGCTGTTCCTGTCACAGGTTGCCGGCACGACCTTCGGTACCGGTTTCATGGGCATCGGCTCACTGGATCATCACCGGCAGAACGCACGTTCGATCGCACTGTTCACCAACAACACCTGGCATGCGACTGATGCCCTGGACCTGACCTTCGGGCTTCGTTACACGCACGAAAAGAAGACGCTGGACACGGTTTACAGCAACCCTAACGGCAGCCCGGCTTGCGGCTCGATCCTGGCGGACCCGACCGGCAAGGTCGCTGCGGCCCTGGCGGCACGCGGCGTGCCGCTGGCGGCGCTTCCGCCCGAGGTCCAGGCCCAGATTCTGGGGGCCGTGGTGCCGCAGATCGTCGGCTATTCCTGTCTGCCCTGGGCCAACGCGCTGCACAACGGCCGTGTTGTCCACCAGCAGAACAAGGAGAGCGAATGGTCCGGCACCTTCAAGGCCGCCTACCAGTGGAACCCCAACGCCATGACCTACTTCTCGGCGGCGCGCGGCTACAAGGCGGGTGGCTTCAACCTTGATCGCGTGCAGTCCAGCAACGGCCTGTCGTCGGGAACCTCCGGCATCCTGCCGGTGGATGACACTTCCTTCCCGGGCGAGTTCGTCGACAGCTACGAACTGGGTACCAAGACCACCTGGGCCGGCGGGCACTTGCTGCTGAACGCAACCCTGTTCCACCAGACCTACACCGACTTCCAGCTCAACAGCTTCCTCGGCACCTGTTTCGTGGTGCGTTCCATTCCCGAGGTGGTCTC
>CAZOXZ010000189.1:0-4364 GCA_964583865.1 uncultured Rhodanobacteraceae bacterium
CCTGTGGTGGTTTGATGCCGCCGCGATGCGAGCAAGATGCTCGCGGTCCAGCAAGCTGCTCGCGGTCCGGAGCGCGGGCGTCCCGCCCGCATGGTTTGGTTCAAGGCTTCTGCCTTATGCTGCGGCCATGGAAAAGTCTTCATGGAAGCTCGTGCCACGTGCACGTGCGCACGCGCAACCGGCTCACCCGCTACCGGCCACGCACGCTCGCCCTGCTGGCGCTCGGCATCGGGCTGATGGTCGTGGCGTTGTTTGTCGGCTGATTGCCGCGCACATCAGTCAGTCACAGGTCATCAGCGGGCCCTGCTGCAAGTTTTTCGGGCCGTGTTTTGCGGTCGCTCAGCGATCCGTGCGCGACGAGGTAATCCCGGGTTCGCCAACAGTCGTTATTGTCGCTTCGGCGCGTGTTCCCGTCGATAGACCCTGCGGAAACAAACGTGTTGGGCCACGTAGCGATTCAATACGCCATTGGAGCACGTCGTTCACCCGTGCGATCCGGGCCAGCGCCGGTTCCAGGCGGTTGCGGTAGAAATTGGTGGTTACCCTGTCGTCGGCAAGGCGGTCGTATTCATCGCAATACTGCTCAAACTCCTCCAGCAATCCCGGCACTTCGGGCGCGCGTTGGCGGAGCACATCGGCAATATCATCGCCGTTGGAATGGTGCTTTGCTTCGAATCCTGACCAGCCAGCATCGGTGTAAAAGACGTCACGTAACGACGCCTCACCCGACAACACCGGAGCCGTCCGGTTATCGATGCAACGGTTCCACTCTGCCAAAACAGCGTCCAACCGTGTCGTAATATCAGCGAAGCGTGCTGTGGCATGGGCCATCTCCAGCTGTCTTTCCAGTGCGTCCAGCTGCTTCCGCGTAGTTTGCAAGGTTCGGTAAACGAACCACAGCGCTGCCAACGCAACTAGCGGGCCCGCAACACCACCAAAGTAGTTGCCGAACGAACCCCAGGACAAGGGTCCGCCAGCCGGTGCCGGGCGAAACACTATGAAGGCGACAAAATAAGCAGCCGCGACGATCACCAATCCAACAGTGATAAGCATGGGTAGCCAGCTGTCTTTCGAACGATCTTTTACCTTCCTCACACCTGCCGCCCTGTGCGGTATGTCGGTCATGTTAGAGAAACGGGATCGAAACAACTTCCGGCTTGGGTGATTGGTCAATAGGCCATGCGCCGCCGGACGTCATCCAGCACATGACTGAATCATCGTGCGTGTCTGGGTGATGCGCCCAAAGTTACCACGAAAAAATCCTCCGCGGCCTTGACCTGGCACGGCGCCACGGTCGTTCCGGCGCCGCTTCAGTCAGCGGCAGGTAGCGGGCAGGTATTTTTTTTCGATGGTGGTGCCGTCGCTGGTGAGACCGCATTTCCAGGCCAGGATCGGTTGGGTGTTGCTGCCGCTGTAGGAGGCCGTGGTGGCCGCGGTCGTACCAGCGCCATCGACGAAGGGGCTCAGGGTGAGCACGTTGTTGCTGCCGAGTTGGGAGACGTTCTGCACGGTCACGGTGATGATGCCGGTGGCGGTGGTGTGCATGGCGGCGACGTAGTGCGACAAGGGCGTGGCCGATTCACCGCAACTGAAGCTGTCGGCGACCGGCACCGCGGGCAGGCCGGTCTGCGAGGCCTCGGTAACCGCGAGCTTGCACACCGAGGTGGCCAATACGGCCTCCGATACGCGGGCACGGGCCGCGAATGTCTGGTACTGCGGCAAGGCCACTGCCGCGAGGATGGCGATGATCGCGACCACGATCATCAGCTCGATGAGGGTAAAGCCTCGGTTGCTTGTACTGCCCATGACCCCCGCTCCCGCGCAGCGTGGTGCGCGCTTGTTTGGACGTACCTGGCGAGTTGCAAGAACCGTGCCATTGCTGCCGGACAGGCAGGGATCGCCTGGTCGGCCATGCGCCTGCTGTGGCTGATGGCCTCAGCTGCGGTCGTGGAAGGCATCCACTGGTGCGTAACCGACCACGGCGAGGTCCTGGTCCAGGATGGCGGTCCAGTTCAACGTGTGTGGGCTGGTCAAGGGCAGATACAGCAACTGCTCCACCGGTAGGCCGGTTTTGGCCGCAGCTTGTTGCAACAGTTGCCGTTTCTTGGGCCGGCGCTGGATCAATTCGGCCAGCGGCAGGGCCTTTTGCCGCATTTCGGGCAGGGCTTGCTGCCAGGGCAGCCACCACGCCGGGCGCATGGAAGGCGAGATACCGCTCATGCCGAGATCGATGCTTTTCAGCATCTCGTCGGGGCCGCGCGGCTCGCGGATGGTGACGTGCAGCAGGCGCCCACCGGCGCCGGGCAAGTGACGCAAGCCGGGCGGTGCCTGCGGAAGTTGGTCTTCCTGCACCTCGTTGGCGGTGACCACCACCAGCCGGTCCACCTCGAAGGACAGCGCCACCGGTCGTGCCACCCACACCGCATACAGGCCATACACCAGTGCCGCCACCTGAATGGCACCGATCAGGCTGAAGTCGATGATGTGTTCACGTCGCGACTTGTGCGGCGCGGACAGGATCAACGTCAGCAGTGGCCCGCAGCATACGTCCACAACCAGGATCAAAATGAAGATGAGGTTCACGCCCAGCATGGCGCGCCAGGGCCAAGCATACAGCACACCGAAGACAAAGACGGCCGTGGCAAGGCCCACGGCGACGGAAATCAAGAGGTGGCGCAAGGCCCAGCGGCGGGCAAACTGGAAACGGGTCATGGGCAATGGTGCAAAATGATGCTCACGCAGCAATGTAGGGCAAGGCAGGCCCGCACTGCAAGCCGCGCCAACGGGGAGCGTCGGCATCTTGCCGGCACAGGGCAGTCTTCGGGGCGTTCCCGTCATCTCGCACACGCACGTCATGCTGCGCGGAGCGAAGCGGAGTCGCAGCATCCACGGTGCCTGTGGACCCTGCGACTGTGTTCGCTGTGCTCACTCCGCGCAGGGTGACGGTGGCCTTGTTTGTCATCCCGCACATGCGAGTGTGCGAGCAGGATGCTCGCGGTCCTTGGAGCGCCGGCATTGGAGCGCCGGCGTCTCGCCGGCATGGCCGCGACAGCGGCCTGGGGTGGATTGGCTGGTGGGTGGGGCGGCTACGCCGCCATGCGAGCAGGATGCTCGCGGTCCTTGGAGCGCCGGCATCTTGCCGGCATGGCCGCGCCAGCGGCCTGTTGATGGCTCGGCGGGCAGCTTGGGCGGCTACGCCGCCATGCGAGCAGGGTGCTCGCGGTCCGGCGAGTGTGGCAAGGCCAACGGCCACAAAAAGGAAAGGCGGCCGTAGCCGCCTTTCCCGAGTGTGCGCAAGCCTGGGATTACAGGTTGCGGCAGTTGGCCGGCACGTACTTGAAGTCCATGTCGGTGCTGCACTTCCAGGAACGAACCGGCTTGTTGGTGCCGGTGGTGAAGTCGGCGGCCGTCATGGCGGTAGTCATGGTGGAGTCGTTATACGGAGTCAGGTAGATGAACTTGCCATCGATATTGGTGCTGTCGATATTGCGCGCTTCGGCTGCCACCTGGCCGGCAGCCGTGGTGGTCAACGCCGCGACATACTGACTTTCCACCGGACTTGAGCTGCCCGTCTCGCCGCAGCCGAAGTCGTTGCCGGTCGGGGCAGTGACAAGGCCGCTGTCGGCGGCTTCCTGGATGTTGGTGCGGCAGGCCGAGGCGGCCAGCACAACTTCGGAAACCTTGGCGCGCTTGGCGTAGGTCTGGTACTGCGGCAGGGCCACGGCGGCCAGGATGGCGATGATCGCCACCACGATCATCAGTTCGATAAGGGTAAAGCCCTTGGTCATCTTTTTCATGAGACGTTCCTCTTGCAAGAGTGGATAATGTTGTAGAGCACCGGGCTGTGAACTCCCCTGGGTGATTCGGCCCAGGTGCACGGTGGCTCGCTGAGAAGTATGCAGGAAGCGTGCCAACCTTGGAAGCCCGTGGGTGTGATGCGTTGTGCGTTTTGCGCGATCCGGCCGCGGCGTGACGCCGGCAACGGACAAAATGCGGCGCCAGGGCAGGGCATGCCGCCGGCAATGTGACCATTTACGGCACCTTTTGGGTGCGCCGGCGTCTTGCCGGCATGGCCGCGACAGCGGCCTGGGCTGGATTGGCTGGTGGGCCGGGCGGCTACGCCGCCATGCGAGCAGGATGCTCGCGGACCTTGGAGCGCCGGCATCTTGCCGGCACGGCCGCGCCAGCGGCCTGGGGTGGATTGGCTGGTGGGTGGGGCGGCTACGCCGCCATGCGAGCAAGATGCTCGCGGTCCTTGGAGCGCCGGCATCTTGCCGGCATGGCCGCGACAGCGGCCTGGGGTGGATTGGCTGGTGGGTGGGGCGGCTACGCCGCCATGCGAGCAAGATGCTCGCGGTCCTTGG
>CAZOXZ010000190.1:0-4333 GCA_964583865.1 uncultured Rhodanobacteraceae bacterium
CGAGCCGGGCGAAGAATTGATCCGCGAGTTCAAGAAGGGCGAGGAAGTCGACGTCGTGGTACTGGCGGTTGATCCCGAGCGCGAGCGCATCAGCCTGGGCATCAAGCAGCTGGAGCAGGACCCGTTCGGCCAGTTCATGGTGGCCCATCCGCGTGGCAGCATCGTCACCGGTACGGTCAAGGAAGTGGACGAGAAGGGCGCCACGGTGGAGTTGGCCGATGGTGTGGATGCCTGGCTGCGTGCCAGCGACATTGCCCGCGAGAAGGTCGAGGACGCCAGCAAGCGCCTCAGCGTGGGTGACACGGTCGAAGCCAAGTTCATCGGCATGGACCGGCGCACCCGCAAGCTGACCATTTCCATCCGTGCCAAGGACGAGGACGAGATCCGCGGTGTGGTCAACGACTACACGAGCGCGGGTTCGGCGACCACCAAGCTGGGTTCGCTGTTGAAGGAACAGCTGGACAAGAGCGACGACTGACCGATTGCCGGGTGCCCCGCCGTGACGCGGGGTACCCGGCATGATCGCTGTTCAACGGAGACCGACGGATGACGAAGTCACAGTTGATCGAGGCGCTGGCCAGGCGCCAGACCCACCTGGCATTTGCTGACGTGGAGTTGGCCGTCAAGGGGCTGCTGGATCAGATCAGCCAGTCGTTGTCCGAGGGAGACCGCGTGGAAGTGCGCGGGTTCGGCAGTTTCTCCCTGCATTACCGGCCGCCGCGCATGGGACGCAACCCCAAGACCGGCGAGGCCGTGGCCCTGCCGGGCAAGTACGTGCCACACTTCAAACCGGGCAAGGCTCTGCGCGAAAAGGTCAACAATTCGCGGCATGCCGGTTGACCGGCATGTGACCGTGAGCGGCGTGCTATCCTCGGTCGTGCTTTTTCTTTCCAGTGCAGTGGACGTGGTGCCCGCATGCGTTTGATTGCCATTCTTGTTTGCCTTGTGGTCGCGATCGCAGGCATCGTCTTCGGTGCCTTGAATGCCGACATGGTCAGTTATGACTTGCTGTTCACGCAGTTGTCCCTGCCCAAGGGCGGCGTGGTGCTGGCAATGTTGCTGGCCGGCTGGGTTCTCGGTGGCGTGATGGTCTGGTTGCTGGTCGTGCAGCCCCTGAAGTTCCGCCTGCGGCGGGCGACGCGCCAGGTCCGCAAGACGGACGAACCCGGTACTGCCATTGTTGCAAGCGGTCGGTCTCCGGAAAGCGCATGAGCCCGCTGCTGCTGCTGTTCCTGCTGCTGCCGCTGGCAGCATGGAGCGGCTGGTATCTGGCGCGACGCAGCCGGTGTATCGACGGCGAGCGGGTCACCGAGTTGTCGTCCAGTTATTTTCGCGGCCTCAATTACCTCCTGAACGAGCAACAGGACAAGGCCATCGAGGTCTTCCTGAAGCTGGCCGAGGCCAATCGCGACACGGTCGAGACCCATCTGGCCCTGGGCAACCTGTTCCGGCGCCGCGGCGAGGTCGAGCGCGCGATCCGCGTGCATCAGCATCTGGTGGCGCGGCCCAACCTCAGCGATCCCACCAAGACCGTTGCCTTGCTGGAGCTGGGCGAGGACTACATGCGTGCCGGCCTGCTGGACCGCGCGGAGACCTTGTTCAATGACCTGGTGGCCATGGGCGCGCATGCGCCGTCGGCCTTGCGCCATCTCATTTCCATCTATCAGCACGAGCGCGATTGGCACAAGGCCATCGAGCACGCCCGTCAGCTCGAGGAGATGACCGGGGATTCGGAGGCCGAGACCATCGCCCAGTATTTTTGCGAGCTGGCCGAGCAGTCCCGCCGTCACGGTGCACTGAATGAAACCCGTGACTACCTGCAGCGGGCGTTCGACAGCGATCCGCGCAGCGTGCGGGCGCACCTGTTGCGCGGGCACGTGCTGGCCGGTGAAGACCGCCTGGACGAGGCCCTGCAAATGTACGAGGAGGCCTGCCGCTGTGACGTCGAATTCGTGCCGGAGATCCTGCCGCACCTGCTGAGCGTATGCGAGCAGTTGGGGCGCAATGAGCGTGCCGAAGCTTTTCTGCGTGACCTGCTGGATCGTTACCAGGGGATCTCGCCGGTGCTGGCGCTGTACCGCTTGATCCGCCAGCACGATGGCGACGACGCGGCGGTGGCGTTTCTTACCCGTCAGTTGCAGCAGCGGCCGTCGGTTCGTGGCCTGACCACGCTGATCGAAGCCACCGCCAGTCGCACGCGAGACGAGGAACGCGACAAGTTTCTCATTCTCAGGGATTTGACCCATCGCCTGATGGCCGGACAGGCCATGTACCGTTGCAGCCATTGCGGTTTCGGCGCCAAGGCACATCACTGGCAATGCCCCAGTTGCAAGCACTGGGGCAGCGTGCGCCCCATCCGCGGCGTGGCCAACGAATGAGCCTGGCAACGACGCTGGGTATCTGGTTCGTGGTGATCCTGGTGCTGGCCGTGCTGCTGGTGGCACTGAGCCGCCGGTATGCACTGCGAAAAGGGATGCTGGATGTGCCCGGCCGGCGTCGCTCGCATACCGCACCGACGCCACGTGGCGGCGGCATCGGCCTGTTGATGGCCGCTTTGCCGGGCCTGGGCTGGGCCTGGCTGACCTTCGGCGGTGGTCGCCTTGCCGGCGTTGCCCTGCTGGCAGCCATGGCCGGCCTGGCCGTGACCGGCTGGCTGGATGACCACCGCAGCCTGCCGAGCCTGCCGCGACTGGTCTTGCATCTGGCCGCCGGCGTCGTGTTGGCGCTGGTGGTGCTGGCCGGCATGCCGCAGTGGCCCCTGGCATGGCGCGTGCTGGCCGGGATCGGCCTCGCGCTGGCTGCCACCTGGTCGATCAACCTGCACAACTTCATGGACGGCATCGATGCCTTGCTGGGCATGCAGATGCTGTTTTGTCTGGCCACGCTGGCGGGGTTTGCCTTCGCGCTGGGTGTGCCCCTGGTGGGCGCCTGCTGCCTGATGCTGAGCGCAGCCACGCTGGGCTTCCTGTGTTTCAACCGGCCACCGGCGCGGATCTTCATGGGCGATGCCGGTTCGACCACCCTGGGCTGGTTGCTGGCCTGCCTGGCGGCGCTGCTGTGGCGCGAAGCGCCTGTGGGGCTGTGGCTTGCCCTGATCCTGATGTCGGGCTTCATTGTCGACGCCACGACCACGCTGCTGCGACGCATGTGGCGCGGCCGGCGCTGGTACACTGCGCATCGTGAGCATGCCTATCAATGGCTGGTCCGCAGTGGCTGGAGCCATGGGCAGGTCGTGGCGCTTTATCTGGCGTGGAACCTGCTGGTGTGCCTGCCAGCTGCACTGCTGGCGGCATGGCGCCCGTCATGGGCACCCGGGCTGTTGTTACTGGTGGCCGGGCTCGGCGTGAGCATGCACGTCGTGATCCGTCGTGCATGCCGCAAGGCCCGTGACAGGAGACGGCAAGGTGTTGCGTAAACTGATTGGCATCATCCATCCACGCAGCGCGGTCGTGGTGCACGATCTGGTGATGGTGTGGCTGGCGTGGATTTTCGCCAACATGCTGCGGTATTCGCTGGAAGGCGTGCCTTCCCCCATCGGCTGGTTGTCGCTGGAGACCGGCCTGGTGCTGGCCGTGCAGGCGGGCATTCTTGGCTGGACCGGCCTGTACAAGGGCCTGTGGCGCTTCGCCAGCATCCAGGACTTGTGGAATATCGCCCGCGCCGCAGTTCTCGGCGCCCTGGTGGCGGCACTGGCGCTGTTCCTGTACAACCGTCTGGCCACCGTGCCACGCTCGGTGTTGATGTTCTACCCGGCCATCCTCAGCGTGCTGCTGGGCGTGCCGCGCATGGCCTGGCGCTACTGGAAGGACAGCCGCCTGGACCTGTTCCAGGCCAGGCCCAGCAAGCGCGTGCTGATTCTGGGCGCCAGCTCGGCCGGTGAAGCCCTGGTGCGCGATCTCAAGCGTGACAGCCGCTACCGCGTGGTCGGGTTCCTGGATGATGATCGTTCGCTGCGTGGCGCGCGCGTGCACGGCGTGCCGGTCCTGGGCCGCATCGATCGCCTGGAAGAGTTGGCACGTTCGGTCGCGGCCGAGATGATCCTGCTGGCCATGCCATCGGCAGACAGCCGCCAGATGCAACGCATCGTCAGCCTGTGCGAGGCCACCCACTTGCCGTTTCGTACCGTGCCACGACTGGAGGATGTCGTCTCCGGACGCGCACGCTTCAACGAGCTGCAGAAGGTTGCCATCGAGGATCTGCTGGGCCGTGAGCCGGTGCGCCTGGACTGGACCGCCATCCGCGAGAACCTCACCGGCAAGCATGTGCTGGTCACCGGCGGCGGCGGCTCCATCGGCTCGGAGCTGTGCCGGCAAGTAGCGCGTCTGGGCGTGGC
>CAZOXZ010000191.1:0-4313 GCA_964583865.1 uncultured Rhodanobacteraceae bacterium
TGCTCGCGGTCCTTGGAGCGCCGGCATCTTGCCGGCATGGCCGCGCCAGCGGCCTCATCAATGGAGCGCCGGCATCCTGCCGGTATGGCCGCGCCAGCGGCCCGTCGTGAATTGGCTGGTGGCCTGGGCGGCTACGCCGCCATGCGAGCAAGATGCTCGCGGTCCAGCAAAGTGCCCGCGGTCCTTGGTGCGCTCCTACAGCGTACCGATGGGTAACCACAGGGCGGTGAGGATGACGGCTGCCACGGCGCCGGCGAGGAGATCATCCAGCATGATGCCGAGGCCGCCATGACAGCGTCGATCAACCCAGCAAATCGGCCACGGTTTCAGGATGTCCAACAGCCGGAACAGGACGAAACCGGCGGCAATCCAGTACCACGGCGCAAGAAGTACGGGCAGCAAGGCCAGCCACTGGCCGACAAACTCGTCCCACACCAGCGCGCCATGATCATGCACACCGATGCTGCGCGCGGCGCGGCCGCAGGCCCAGATGCCGAGAACAAAGGTGACGGCGACCACCAGCAGGTACCAGGCCGGTGGCAGGTGACGCAAACTCAGCCACGGTAGCAGAGCCGCCAGCGAACCGAAGGTTCCAGGCGCCCACGGCGCCAGGCCCGAACCAAGACCCAGGGCAATCCAGCCCTCCGGCTGGCGCAGCAAGATGCGGCGTTGCTCGCCTGTGAGCGCCATTAGCCGAAGTGCTCCCAGCCACACCAGCGCGGATGCACGTGGCCGCCCTGACCGTCGCGGACGCGTACGCCTTCGCCCTCGGTCAACATGCCGATGCGGCTGATCTCGTGGCCGGCACGAATCAAGCCCGCTGCCACGCGATCGGCGTCATCGCCGGGCACGGTGAAGCACAGCTCGTAGTCGTCGCCGCCGCCGAGGACATAATCGACGGCCTGGCTTTCGCCGAACAGTGCAACCAGACCGGGCGCGCGCGGCAGCCGCTCCAGTTCGATTTCAGCCGCCACGCCACTGGCGCGGCACAAATGGCCAAGGTCCGCCAGCAGGCCGTCGGAAAGGTCGATGCAGGCCGTGGCCACCTCGCGCAGAGCCAGGCCCGCCTCGACGCGCGGCTGCGGGCGCAGATAGCGTTCGATCACGGCTTCGCGAGCATCGCCGGGCGCGGCCAGCAAACGGTCAGCCTCGGGGTGATTCTTGTCCAGGCAATGCAGGCCGGCTGCCCCGCCGCCCAGCGCCCCGGTGACAAAAACGGCATCGCCTGGGCGTGCGCCGGCGCGGGTCAGAGCCTTGCCCTGCGGCAGCAGGCCCAGCGCCGTGATGCCGAAGGCCAGCGGGCCACTGGTGGTGTCGCCGCCAACCAGCGCGACGCGATAACGCGACGCCAGAGCATCGAGGCCGGCGGCAAAGCCATCCATCAAAGCCGCATCGGCGCGCGGCATGGTCAGGCTGAGCAGCGCCCAGGCCGGACTGGCGCCCATGGCCGCCAGGTCGGACAGGTTGACAGCCAGGGCCTTCCAGCCCAGGTCACGCGGCGACGTGCCGGGCAAGAAATGCACGCCTTCGACCATGGTGTCGTGCGTGGCCACGACGCGGTGGCCTGCCGGCACGGCCAGGATCGCGGCATCGTCGCCGGCACCCAGAGCCACGTCGGCACGTGCACGCCGCGTCGCATCCAGCAGCCGCGCAATCAGATCGAATTCCATTGCCACCTACGCGCTCAGCCCGCGGCCGACCGGTATTCACCGGTACGCCACTCGCGTGCGGCATGGTCCAGCACGCCGTTGACGTAGGTGTGCCCGAAATCCGCGCCGAAGCGCTTGCAGGCTTCAATGGCCTCGTTCAGCACCACGCGGTAGGGCACGTCCTGACGGAACTTCAGCTCGTAGGCGCCCATGCGCAACACCGCCCGCTCCAGCGGATCAACATCCTCGATGGGGCGATCCAGCCAGGGCGCCAGACCTGCATCCAGCACAGCCTGTTCGCGCACCACGCCGTTGAGCAAATCCTCGAAGTAGGCGATGTCCGCCACCGCCATGTTCTGCTCGTGGCGGAACTGCTCGATGACGTCGGCCATGGGATTGCCGCTCATTTGCCAGGCGTACAAGGCCTGGACCGCACGGCGCCTGGAACGCGAACGCGCTGCCGGATCGATGCCGTCCGTTCGCGGAGGCCGGCTCACTATCGCCTGCTCCACACGCGCACCATTTCCAGGGCAGCCTGCCCCACCTCGGCACCCTTGTTGCCGTCCTTGCCGCCAGCGCGCGACTGCGCATGCTTGAGCTTGTCGACGGCCAGCACACCGTTCATCACCGGCATGGCATGGCCGGTGGCCACGTTCATCAGGCCGCGGGCGCAGCCATCGGCCACGATCTCGTAGTGGCGCGTCTTGCCGCGCACCACGCAACCCAGGGCAATGATGGCCGCGTGCCGGCCATCACGCGCCAGGCGTTCTGCCAGCGCAGGAATATCCCAGGCACCAGGCACGTGGAAGACATCAATGAATTCGCCGGTGACGCCTTCTTCGGTCAGGGCCTCGCGCGCGCCTCGCAGCAAGGCGTTGACCACGTCCTCGTTCCAGCGACTGGCAATAATGGCATAGCGTGCGGCGCCGATCGCGCGATCGGCCAGTTTCTGCACCGCTGGCAACTTGTCGTCATCGGCACGCTTGCTGCTCTCCGTCATCTCGTTCACTTGATCACTCCTGCTTCAAGAGGCGTCGGGCCTGTTTCGCCGGCCGACATGGCATTGCGATAGATTATCAGGTCGGCGATGGTGCCGATGGCCAGGCCATGCTTGCTCGCGAAGCGCTCCAGCTCCGGTCGGCGAGCCATGGAACCGTCATCGTTCAGCACCTCGATCAGGGTACCGGCCGCCGGCGAGAACCCGGCCAGCCGGGCCAGATCGACGGCCGCCTCGGTGTGCCCGGGCCGGCGCAGCACGCCGCCGGCGCGCGCAGCGAGCGGGAACACGTGACCGGGCTGGCGCAGATCATCGGCTCCGCTGGCCACGGCGACGGCAGTGCGGATGGTGTGGGCGCGGTCAAAGGCCGAGATGCCGGTGGTCACGCCCTCGGCGGCCTCGATGGAAACCGTGAAGTTGGTACGGAACGGCGAGCCATTGTCCGCGACCATGGGCGCCAACTCCAACGCCTTGCACCGGGCTTCTTCCATCGCCAGGCACAGTAGACCGCGAGCCTCGCGGATCATGAAGTTCACGTCCTCGGGACGGACGCAGGGCGCGGCCATGATGAGGTCGCCCTCGTTCTCGCGGCGCTCGTCATCCAGCATCACCACCATGCGCCCGACGCGCACGGCCGCGATGATCTCCGGGATGCTGTTCATCACCATGGTTCAGGACTCCTGCGCCAGCAGGCGCTCAAGATGGCGGGCCATCAGGTCCACTTCAAGGTTCACGCGATCACCCTGACCACGCGCAGAAAAACTGGTGTGCTGGATCGTATGCGGAATGAGATTGACGCCGAACCTGGCGCCGTCGACATGGTTTACCGTAAGGCTGGCGCCATCCAGCGTGACCGAGCCCTTGGTCGCGATGTAGCGGGCCAGGGCCTCGGGAGCGGCAAAAATCCAGCGTTGTGACGCGCCATCGGCCACGACATCCAGCACCTCGCACACGCCATCGACATGCCCGGATACCAGATGGCCACCCAAGCGATCTGCCAGGCGCAGCGGTTTTTCCAGGTTCACGGCGGTACCGGTGCTCCAGTCGCCCAGCGTTGTCAGGGCCAGGGTTTCGGCGGAGACATCGGCCGCAAAGACCTGCCCGTCCAGGCGCGTGACCGTCAGGCAACAGCCGGCCACCGCGATGCTGTCACCGAGGGCCGCGTCGCTCAGATCAAGGCTGGCCGCGTCAACTTCCAGCGACAGGTCAGGCCCGTGCCGTTGCACGGCGTGAACCCGACCCACAGCCTGGACAATGCCGGTAAACATGTCAGCACCTCACCGCAAGAGGCGTGCACAGACAATGGGATGGACAACTGGGCATGACGCTTTCCGCATGATCAATCGGGAACGCCATGGGGAGCGGCGCGGCGACCCAAGCCATCCGCCCCGCTGTCTTCTTTCATCCGGACTGTTACCGTCGGCTCCGGCATCGAACCGGATCTGCTGACCTCGCACGGCATGGAACGGCCGCGCCAGCGCTCGCGGGCTCGTACCCGAAGGCACCTACCGCCGGTGGGGAATTGCACCCCGCCCCGAAGACGTTCGTGGCCGGCTATTGTAGCATTTCTGCCGGCCGGGAATCGGGAATCGGGAATCGGGAATCGGGAATCGGGACTCGGGAATCGGGAATCGGGAAGCGGGAAGCGGGAAGCGGGACCCCGTCAT
>CAZOXZ010000192.1:0-4310 GCA_964583865.1 uncultured Rhodanobacteraceae bacterium
ATCGAACGTCAACCAGCGCGAAGTGGGCATGGACACCCACAGCTACCAAGACGCGCTGAAAAACGGCATGCGCGAGGCACCCGATGTCATCCTGATCGGCGAGATCCGGGACACCGAGACCATGGAAGCGGCGATCGGTTTTTCCGAGACAGGCCACCTGGTGCTGGCCACCCTGCACTCCAACAACGCCGACCAGACCCTGGACCGCATCCTCAACTTCTTTCCGCAGTCGGCGCACAACAACATCCTCATGAACCTGGCGCTGAACTTGCGTGCCATCATCAGCCAGCGCCTGATCATCGGCAAGGACGGTCGCCGTCTTCCGGCCACCGAGTTGCTGCTGAACACGCCGTTGATCTCCGACCTCATCCGCCGCGGCGAAGTTCACGAAATAAAGTCGGCCATGGAACGCAGCCTGTCCGAAGGCATGCATACCTTCGATCAGTCTCTGTACAACATGTATTACGAGGGCAAGGCCGACCTGGATGAAGTCCTCAGCAAGGCCGATTCCCATGACGGCCTGGCCCTGAAAATCCGCCTGGGTCAGGGCGGCGGCGACAGTGACAGCAGTGGTGAGGCCGGCGACATGGACACCTATGGTTCCGGAGGCAACGCGATCCACAGCATGGACCCGTACGACACCAGCGCATACTGACAGCGGACAGGATGGAGACGGCGCCAATGCATGGCGAACACAAGGTACCGGGCGGCAAGCTCGTGGTGGTGGACTTCGAGGTCAGCGACAACAAGCTGCGCCATGTCCGCACCAGTGGGGATTTCTTCCTTGAACCGGACAGCGCGCTGGACCGCATCAACGCGGCGCTGGAAGGCCAGGACAGCTCCGCCGGCATCGAGGCCTTGGGCGCGGCGATCCGCGCCGGTCTGGACGACGACACGGCGATGCACGGCTTCGCGCCCGAAGATGTTGCCCGCGCCATTCACAAGGCACTTGCCGCTGGAGACGAAGCATGAGCCGAACCACCTGGAATGACTTCGACTGGCAGCTCATCCACGAGCCGGAACAGCCCCCGGCCCTGCACATGGCCCTGGACGAGGTGATCACCGACCAGGTCTCACGCGGCGAACGGCCGCCCACGTTGCGGGTGTGGGAATGGGGCTCGGCCGCCGTCGTCATCGGCCGTTTCCAGTCGCTGGCCAACGAGGTCGACAGCACCGCTGCCAGGCGACATGACATCGGCGTGGTGCGCCGTATTTCCGGCGGTGGCGCCATGTTCATGGAGCCGGGCGACTGCATCACCTACTCGATCAGCGCGCCGCTGTCGCTGGTGACCGGCTTGTCGTTCGAGGAATCCTACGAGATGCTGGATTCATGGGTCATCGATGCGTTGGTCGATGTCGGCATCAAGGCCTGGTACCAGCCACTCAACGACATCGCTTCGCCCAAGGGCAAGATTGCCGGAGCGGCCCAGGCGCGACGCGGCAACGCGGTCCTGCACCATGTGACCATGGCCTACAACATCGATGCCGACAAGATGTTGCAAGTGTTGCGCATCGGCCGGGAGAAAATGTCCGACAAGGGCACGACCAGCGCCAACAAACGGGTTGATCCACTGCGCAGCCAGACAGGCATGAGCCGCAAGGATGTCATCGAAACCATGGTGAGCAATTTTTGCGGCCAGCACCGCGTGACACCGGTACCGCTGGATGAGGCAACGGTGGCAGAGGCGCACGCGCTGGTGGAGCGCAAGTTCGCCAGCCAGGCCTGGACCGGCATCGTGCCCTGAGGCCAACCGCCGGCTTCTGGCGGAGCACCCCGAGGCTTGAAAACCCGGCGCTACAACCCCATTTTCTGCTCGTCCGCGGTGACATGTTGAGACATGTCAATGCGCACGCCAATGCGAACGACTATCGTTCAAGTCCTCTTTTCACAGGAGTATTTCCATGTCCCAGGTCACTTTTCATGGCAACCCGGTCCAGGTCCGGGGTGAGTTTCCGTCCAGCGGCGCCACAGCGCCTGCCTTCACGCTGGTCAACAAGGAGCTGGCCGACCAGTCCCTGGCCGACTTCGCGAGCAAGCGCAAGGTGCTGAACATCTTCCCCAGCGTCGACACGCCGGTGTGCGCGGCGTCCGTCCGCCGCTTCAACGAACTTGCGGCACAAATGGACAACACCGTGGTGCTGTGCATCTCGGCCGACCTGCCCTTCGCCCAGGGCCGCTTCTGCGGCGCCGAAGGCCTGGACAATGTCGTCACCCTGTCGACCATGCGTGGCCGCGAGTTCCTCGAGAACTACGGCGTGGCCATTGCCGACAGCCCGCTGGCCGGCGTTGCCGCACGCGGCGTGTTGGTGCTGGATACCGACAACAAGGTTCTGCACGCCGAGCTGGTCAGCGAGATCGCAGAAGAGCCGGACTATGACGCGGCCCTGAAGGCACTGGCCTGAACCAGCCCACAGGTTGCCACAACGCCGGCCTCCTGCCGGCGTTGTTGTCTCTGTACTGCCTATCCGGCGGCCCGCCGCACTACCGGCGCCAGCACGGGGTCCTGCAAGGCCAGGTGCAGCTGGGCTTCGAGCATGCCGGCCTTGTTGCCGCAGTCGAAGCGGCGCCCGGCAAAACGCCATGACAGCACGCGGCTCTCGCGGATCAAGGCATCGATGGCATCGGTGAGCTGGATTTCACCACCCGCGCCCGGTGGCGTGGTCTCGAGCAGGTCGAAGATGCGCCCCGGCAGGATGTAGCGTCCAACCACGCCCAGGGTTGAAGGCGCATTGGCGGGTGCCGGCTTTTCGACCAGGTGCCTGATCTCGCCGCAGCGCGTGTCCACGGCTTCGACGGCGGCAATGCCGTAGCTGGATGTTTTCTCGCGTGGCACGTCCTGCACCGCCAGCACGGCAGCCTGCTCGCGCGTGGCCAGATCCGCCATCTGGCGCAATGCGCCGGGCCCGTCGCTGACAATCAGGTCGTCGGGCAGGATCACGCCAAAGGGCTCGTCACCCACCACCGGGCGGGCGCACAACACCGCATGGCCCAGGCCCAGGGCCTGCTTCTGGGTCACGAAGACCACATTCATGCCCTGCGGCAAGGTACCGCGCGCCAGCGCCAGCAATTCGTCCTTGCCGTCGGTTTCCAGGCGTGACTCCAGTTCGAAGGCACAGTCAAAGTAGTCGGCGATGGCGTGCTTGTGGCGATTGGCCACGAACACCAGCGTGTCGGCGCCAGCATCGGCGGCCTCGTCCACGGCGTACTGGATCAACGGCTTGTCCAGTACCGGCAGCAGTTCCTTGGCTACCGCCTTGGTCGCCGGCAGGAAGCGGGTGCCCAGACCGGCCACCGGAAACACCACCTTACGTATCGCTTTGCCCATCTCTATCGAGTCCTCCAGACAATCATGGTTTGCGGTTCTCGCCGGCCGGCAGCGGCACCACGACGGCTTCCGTCGCCTGCTCGCGCTTGCCGAAACCCGGCAACAGCCGGCCCAGGATCTGCAACAGAACTTCACTGTCGCTGCCGTCCAGCGCCTGTTCGGCACGCGTCAGTTGCGCCGAAAGCTGGTCCCAGCCGATACTGCGCGACTGGGCCAGGTAAATCTTCGGGTGCTCCGTCTGGCGGTACTTTTCCAGTGGATGGAACAATTCCTCGAAAAGCTTTTCGCCGGGACGCAGGCCGGTGTAGACAATGCGTATCTTGCCGTCCTCGTTGCGTCCGGACAGACGGATCATCTGCTCGGCCAGGTAGCGGACCTTCACCGGATCGCCCATGTCCAGGGCGAATATTTCACCACCCGAGCCCAGCACGGCCGCCTGCAGGATCAACTGACAGGCTTCCGGAATGGTCATGAAGTAGCGCGACATTTCCGGGTGGGTGACGGTCACCGGACCGCCGGCGGCGATCTGCTCGCGGAACAGCGGCACGACGGAACCGGCCGAGTCCAGCACATTGCCGAAACGCACCGTGATGAAGCGCGTGGCCGAGCGGTCGGCGACGTTCTGGCACCACATCTCTGCCACGCGCTTGCACGCGCCCATGACGCTGGTGGGATTGACGGCCTTGTCGGTGGAAATGAAGAGGAAGGTCTCGACGCCGTGCCGGTCGGCGGCCCGAGCCACCGTGCGCGTGGCCAGCACATTGTTGCCGAAGGCCTGCGCCGCCTGCTCCTCCAGCAGCGGCACATGCTTGTAGGCGGCGGCATGGAACACCACATCCGGGTGTGCAACGGCAAAGGCGTGCTCGCAGGTAGCTTCGTCGCCGCAATCTCCCAGCAGCGGTCGCAGCAGCAGATCCGGCCAGGCGCCACGCAATTCGCGGTCGATGCGGTACAGGTTGTATTCGCTGTGTTCGATGATGGTCA
>CAZOXZ010000193.1:0-4299 GCA_964583865.1 uncultured Rhodanobacteraceae bacterium
GGGAGCGCCTTCAGCCACTCGGCCACCTCTCCGGATCCGCTGCGCGATGACAGCGGGCTGGCAAGAATAACGGGACTTGCCCGCTTCGTAAAGGCTTACGGACTACTATCTGACGTGTCCTCTTCAGTGGCTGGCTGAGCTGCCTCGTCACCGGCAGTCTGTTCAGCCAGGATGCGGCGGTAAATTTCCTCACGGTGAACGGCAACTTCGCGCGGTGCATTGATGCCCAAACGCACCTGGTTGCCTTTTGCCCCGAGTACGGTAACCGTCACTTCGTCACCGATCATCAGGGTTTCACCAACCCGCCGAGTCAAAATCAACATTGAATATCTCCTTGCTGGGAGGCAAATGCCGTCGTCGAGTCACGCTACCCCTGGCGGACCCACGACACGAGCCGACAATTGCCCCCTCCTGATGTGTTGCCGACAACATACACCCGGCAACCTGAATTTGAACCCGCTGCGGAATCTGTAGATCCGAGCGGGTCACGTCACGCATATTAATCAAGCAACCGGGGCTTGGCAATGGACAAAGGTCATGGATTCGTCATGCCGCTGGCAGCTGTTCTTGCAACCATCCCGACAACGCTTCCAATGCCTGGTCCAGCGCCGGTGAATCCTCGCCGCCGCCCTGGGCCATGTCCGGGCGGCCACCACCCTTGCCATTGACCTGGGCCGCAACATGAGCCACGACCTGCCCTGCCTTGACATGCTCCAGCGCTGCACCATGGACACCGGCCACCAGGGTCGCCTTGCCGTTCTTGCCGCTGGCCAGCATGATGACGCAGTCGCCCAGCCGTTGTTTCAGCTGATCCATGCTCTCACGCAAGGCCTTGACATCAAAGCCGTCCTGGCGCGAGGCCACGACATGGACACCGCCCACCTCGATGGCGGCAGATGCGAGGTCCCCAACCACCGAGCCGGCCGCCTTGGCACGCAGCGACTCCAGCTCGCGTTCCACGGCCTTGTGTTGTTCCAGAATCTGCGCCAGACGTGCCTGCACATCCGCTGGTGTGGCCGAAAGGGTCTCGGCCACGCCTGCCAGCTGCTGCTCGGCACCAAGCACGTGATCCAGCGCCACCCGGCCGGTCAAGGCCTCGATGCGGCGGATGCCCGAGGCAACGCCACCTTCGCCGATGATCTTGAACAAGCCGATGTCGCCGGTGCGCTCGACATGTGTGCCACCGCACAGTTCGGTGGAAAAGTCGCCCAGTTTCAACACGCGCACCTCATCGCCGTACTTTTCGCCGAACAAGGCCAGCGCACCGAATTCAATGGCTGCGTCGTAGCCCATGTGGCGCACGTCGCCGACATGGTTGGCGCGAATATGGTCATTGACCAGTGCCTCGATGCGACGCAGCTCCTCGTGGCTGACGGGCTGGTTGTGCGAAAAATCGAAGCGCAGCCTGTCCGGTGCCACCAACGAGCCTTTCTGGGTGACATGCTCGCCCAGCACCTCGCGCAGGGCGGCATGCAGCAAATGCGTGGCCGTGTGATTCAGTACCGTGGCCTGGCGGCGCGGCCCGTCGACCCGTGCTGTCAGGCTGTCACCAACCCGCAACGGTGTCTCGCCCTGCCACTGGCCAATGTGGCCGGTCAAGGCGCCGCCGAACTTGCGCGTATCGGCCACGGTGAACCGGCCCGTGTTGCCGACCAGCTCACCGGCATCGCCCACCTGGCCACCGGATTCGGCGTAGAACGGCGTGCGATCCAGGATCACCACGGCCTTGTCGCCATCGCCGAGCTCCTGCAGCGCACTGCCGTCACGCACCAGGCCGACGACCTTGCAGCCGGCTTCTTCCAGACGGTCGTAGCCCAGGAATTTGGTTTCTGCCAGGCTACCGGCAAGCTCGGCGGGCAGGTTGTCGGCAGCCCTGAAATGGCTGGCCGCACGCGCGCGCGCGCGCTGCGCCTGCATGGCCTCGTCGAAACCCGCCATGTCCACCGTCCAGCCATGCTCACGGGCCACGTCGGCGGTGAGATCGACGGGAAAGCCGTAGGTGTCGTACAGGGTAAACGCCACCTTGCCTGGGATTTCCTTGGGCTTCGATTCCGTGCCGATGTATTGCGTATCGTCCTTCATGGCTGACCCGAGAAGCTTCATACCGTTCTCCAGGGTCTCGCCGAAGCGCTTTTCCTCGGCCTGCAGAGCCTTTTCGACCTGTGCCTGCTGGCGCGCCAGCTCCGGGTACGCCTCGCCCATCTCGGCCACCAACGGCGTCACCATGCGCCAGAAGAAAGCCTCGTGTACGCCCAGCATCCAGCCATGGCGCAAGGCGCGGCGAATGATGCGCCGCAGAACATAGCCGCGGCCCTCGTTGGATGGCAGGACGCCATCGACAATGAGAAAACTGGCCGCGCGCACGTGGTCGGCGATCACTCGCAGCGACTTGTTGCCCTTGTCTTCGCAACCGGTCAGCTGCGCTGCCGCGCTGATGAGGTGCTGGAACAGGTCGATCTCGTAGTTGGAATGCACGCCCTGCAAAATGGCGGCCAGGCGCTCCAGCCCCATGCCGGTGTCGACGCAGGGCGCCGGCAAGGGCCGCATCTCGCCATCAGGCTGGCGGTCGAGAGCCATGAACTCCAGCTACCACATCTCGAAGTAGCGGTCGCCGTCTTCCTCCGGTGTGCCGGGCGGGCCGCCAGGCACCTCCGGCCCGTGGTCGTAGAAAATCTCGCTGCAGGGGCCGCAAGGTCCGGTATCGGCCATTTGCCAGAAGTTGTCGCTGGCGTACGGCGCGCGCTTGTTGTCACCAATGCGGGTGATACGCGCCTCGGGCACGCCGATGTCATCACGCCAGATGGCAAAGGCCTCGTCGTCGGTCTCGTACACCGTGACCCACAGGCGTTCGGGTGCCAGGCCGAAAACTTCGGTCAGCAACTCCCAGGACCAGGCAATCGCCTCGCGCTTGAAGTAGTCGCCGAAGGACCAGTTGCCCAGCATCTCGAAGAAGGTGTGGTGACGCGCGGTGTAGCCGACCTGGTCCAGATCGTTGTGCTTGCCGCCGGCGCGCAAGCAGCGCTGCACGTCCACGGCACGCTGGTAAGGCCGCTTCTCACTGCCCAGGAACACATTCTTGAAGGGCACCATGCCGGCATTGGTGAACAGCAATGTCGGGTCGTTGGCGGGCACCAGCGGGGCCGAGGGCACGATCGTGTGCCCGCGCTGCTCGAAGAACTGCAGAAAGGTGCGGCGGATATCGGCTGTTTTCATCGTGTGGCAAGGAATCGGCGGGAAAAGGAGCCTATCGTGCCACAAATGCTGCCTGAATCGTCAGTCCACAAGGTCGGTCATGCCGTTCGCATCGTCGTTGTCATCGGCGGCATGGGCAGCCTCGCGTGCCATGCCGGGCGGAAAACCGCGCCGCTGCAGGAACTGCGCCAGCTTGACGCGATCCTTGAAATCCCGCACGGATCGTCCGCGCGCGCGCTTGCGTGCCTGCGCGACGGCCAGCGCAGGCCAGTCGATCTCCGCCTCGGTCAGGACGGTCTCGACAAGGCCGTCATCGAGGCCATGCTTCTGCGCTTCGGCACGGATGCGCAACGGCCCGTACCCCTTGTCCACGCGGCTGCGCATCAGCGAAGCGACAAAGCGCGCATCGGACTGATAACCGTCGGCCCGCAGTTGCGCCAGCGCACTGGCGATCACGTCCTCGGAAAAGCCGCGCTGCACCAGCTTGCGCTGCAGCTCACGCCGTGAATGCTCGCGCCGCGCCAGCAAGCCCACGGCACGTTCCACGGCCGCCGGCACATCCCGCGGTTTGTCGTCTGAAGCATTCACACCCGGCGGCTCCCGGCCGCCTCATTCACGCCTTTTCAACCGATTTCTTGCCGTCTTTGCTGTCCTCGTCGGCCGCGGCTTCCGGCCCCGGGATATCCAGCAGGCGCTTGCGCAGCTCGCGGTCGATCTCGTTGGCGGTTTCCGGATTGTCCTTCAGCCACTGGCGGATGTTTTCCTTGCCCTGGCCGATACGGTCACCGTTGTAGCTGTACCAGGCGCCGGCCTTGTCGATCAGGCCCTGCTCCACGCCCATTTCGATGATCTCGCCCTCGCGCGAGGTGCCTTCGCCGTACAGGATTTCGAACTCGGCCTTGCGAAACGGCGGCGCAACCTTGTTCTTCACCACCTTGACGCGGGTCTGTGATCCGATGATCTCGTCGCCCTTCTTGACCGAGCCGATGCGGCGAATGTCCAGGCGCACCGAGGAGTAGAACTTCAGCGCATTGCCGCCGGTGGTGGTCTCGGGGCTGCCGAACATGACGCCGATCTTCATGCGGATCTGGTTGATGAACACCACCA
>CAZOXZ010000194.1:0-4142 GCA_964583865.1 uncultured Rhodanobacteraceae bacterium
TCCCGATTCCCGTACTTCAGCCTTGCTGCGCCGCGGCTATCATTTGCCGCGCATGGGCTTCGGTTTCCGGGGTGATGTCGATGCCGCCCAGCATGCGTGCAATTTCATCGCGACGCTGGTCTCCGGCAAGCGTCGTGACCTGTGTGCGCGTGTCCTTGCCGTCGCTGGCCTTGCTGACGCGGACATGGGCGTGGCCCTGGGCAGCGACCTGGGGCAGATGGGTGACGCACAGGACCTGCGTTGCAGTGCCCAGTTCGCGCAGCTTGCGTCCGACCACCTCGGCCACGGCGCCGCCGACGCCGCTGTCGACTTCGTCGAAGACCATGCAGGTGGCGTTGCCGGGCTTGCTGGCAGCCACACGGATGGCCAGGCTGATGCGCGCCAGTTCACCACCCGAGGCCACCTTGCGCAGTGCCCGTAGTGGCTGGCCGGGGTTGGCGCTGACCATGAACTCGCAGCGCTCCAGGCCCAGCGGATCCGGTGCGTCGCCGCCGTGTGGCGCCAGCGCAACCTCGAAACGGCCACCGGCCATGCCCAGTTCCTGCATCAGGGCCGTGACTTCGCGGCCGAGGATCGTGGCGGCTTTCTGGCGTTGTCCGTGGACGTTCTCGGCGGCGTCCTGCCATTGCTGCCGCAGGGCCTGCTGTTCCCTGGTCATTTGTGCCAGGCGCTCGCCGGCATTCTCGAGGTCATCCAGTTGCGCGGCCAGCTCGTCCCGCTTTGCGGCCAGCTCAGCGATGCCCACGCCATGACGCCGCGCCAGGTCATGCAGTGCCGACAGCTGGTCGTCGATGGCGGCCAGGCGCTGTGGTTCCGGCTCGAGGTCGTCCGCGTGCCGTCGCAGGCTGTCGCAGGCCTCGCCAATGGCGATGCTGGCATTGGTCAGGAGCTCGACCGGTTCACCCAGGGCGTCGTCCAGCGTGGTCAGTTGCTGCAGGCTGGCCAGAGTGTGGCTGACAGCCGTCTGGATGGCGCCAGCGTCGTCGCCATCCAGGGTCTCCAGGCTGGCATGGATGACCTCCAGCAGACGCTCGGCGTGTGCCAAGCGGCGATGCGTGGCTTCCAGCGCCTCCAGCTCATCGGGCGCGAGGGCTGTCTGCTCCAGCTGGCCCAACTCGTGTCGCAGCAGCTCAATGCGGCTGTCACGATCCTCGCCGCCGCCCAGCTCCGCGATGCGCCTGGCCAGCTCGCGCCATTCGCGTGCCGTTGTCGTCAGCGCCTGGCGCATATTTGGTGCTGCAAGGCGGCTGTCCAGCAGGTCGAGCTGGTGACGCGGCGACAACAGCGCCTGGTGTTCGTGTTGGCCATGGATCTCGATGAGGTGACTGGCCAGTTCGTTGAGCTGGGTCAGGGTGGCCGGCCGGCCGTTGATCCAGGCCCGCGAGCTGCCGCCGGCTTTCAGCACCCGACGCAATTGGCAGCCATTGTCGTCGTCCATCTCCTGCGCCTCCAGCCAGGCTTGCGCTGCCGGGGCATGGCCGAGGTCGAAAGTGGCGTTGAGCTCGGCGCGCTCGCAGCCCGCGCGCACCAGGCTGGAATCGGCACGGCTGCCGGACAGCAGCATCAGGGCATCGACCAGCAGCGACTTGCCGGCGCCGGTCTCTCCGGTAACCACGGTCAGGCCTGGACCAAAATCGATCCCGGCCTCGGCGACAACGGCAAAATCACGGGCGTAAAGGTGTTCGAGCATTGCTCACATGCAGCGTTGTACTGAAGGCGGCATTGTAGCCGGGAGTCCCGCGGCAGGTGGCAATCGGCCGGGCATGCTGTGGTCCGTCGTCCGGCACGGTATTGTATGGACGAGCTTCGGCCCCATTTCAACAGACATGAAGAACGTTTCCGACCTCGACGCCCGCGACCGCCATTTGCTGCGGACCCTGA
Source organism: uncultured Rhodanobacteraceae bacterium (assembly GCA_964583865.1). Taxonomy (GTDB): domain Bacteria; phylum Pseudomonadota; class Gammaproteobacteria; order Xanthomonadales; family Rhodanobacteraceae; genus DASSBG01. The sequence goes on from CAZOXZ010000194.1 coordinate 1,882, forward strand.
TCGCCCAGTACCTGGCCGAAGGTCAGCCCATCGGTTCGCGCACTCTGGCGCGCTCTTCGGGGCTGGATGTCAGCGCGGCCACCATCCGCAACGTCATGGCAGACCTGGAGGACATCGGCCTGGTGGCGGCACCGCACACCTCGGCCGGACGCGTGCCCACGGCGCGCGGGCTGCGCATGTTCGTTGACAGCCTGATCCAGCTGCAACCCTTGCAGGCCGAGGAGCTGGAGCAATTGCAGCGCGAGCTGCCGCTGCGACCGGATGACACCCGCAGCCTGCTTGGCAATGTCTCCAACCTGCTGTCCGCGGTAACGCATTTTGTCGGCGTGGTGACGGTGCCGCGCAGCGCGGACATGGCCCTGCGACACATCGAGTTCATCGATTTGCCGGACAAGCGCGTGCTGGTGATCCTGGTGTTCTCCGACAACCAGGTGCAGAACCGCATCATCCAGTTGCAACAGCCGATCGACGCGCGCCAGCTGGAGCAGGCGGCCAATTACCTCAATCACCGCTATGCCGGATTGCAGATCGACGAGATTCGCCAGCAGCTGAAGCATGAGTTGCGCGCGGCCGGCAGCGAGCTGAACCGCATGCTGAAACAGGCCGTCGAGGTGGCCGCTGGCGCCTTTGCGCCGTCAGGTGAGGGCGACATGGTGGTTTCCGGCCAGACCAATCTCATGGCGGTCGAAGAGCTGGCGGATCTGGATCGTCTGCGTGATCTGTTCGAGGCGTTCCAGCAAAAACGTGAATTGCTGGCTCTCCTGGAGCAGTGCTCGCAGGCGCCCGGCGTGCGGCTGTTCATCGGTGAGGAGTCCGGTGTGGCCTCGCTGGGCGACTGCACGGTGGTCAGTGCCGCCTACGGCGTGCGCGGGCGTACACTTGGTGCGCTGGGAGTCATCGGGCCCACGCGCATGGCCTACCAACGCGTCATCCCGGTCGTCGAGGCGACGGCCAGCTTGCTGAGCCAGACCTTGAATCGCGCCATCCAGTCCCAATAAATAACCCGGGAGCGGGTCAGCGTACCTGCCGGGGCCGGCGAGTCTGCCGGATGATGATTCCGTGGCCGTAGCCACGACAACACGAGACATGGACATGCAAGACCGCGACACCGGGCCTGTTGACCAGGACCAGGCCAACGAACAGGCTGAAGGCACCGACATGGACCTGGAGCTCGAACTGGAGAGCCTGCGTGCCGAGTTGGAAGAGCGTGACAACGAGCTGGCGCAGGTGCGCGAGGCCATGGCCCGCAACCAGGCGGACGTGGAAAACCAGCGCCGCCGCATGATGCGCGAGCTGGAGCAATCACGTCGCTTCGCCAATGAATCCCTGCTGCGTGAACTCCTGCAGGTCTGCGACAACCTGGAGCGCGGCCTGGCCGTCGATCACCCGGACGTGAATGGCTTGAAGGAAGGCATGGTGCTGACGCGCAAGGCCCTGTTGAAGGTCATGGAAGAGAACGGCCTGGAGCAAATCGATCCGATGGGCCAGGCTTTCGATCCGGAGTTCCACGAGGCCATGAGTGCGGTTCCGCCCGAGCCGGGCCAGGAGCCGGACATGGTCGTCAATGTCTTCGAGAAGGGCTATGTGCTGAACCAGCGCCTGCTGCGGCCGGCGCGTGTCGTGGTCACGCGCGGCGCTTGAATCGACGCCATCGCACCCCACATATAAAAGCAACTGCAACGCGGCTGCGTGCCGCCTTGAACAAAAATTCGGGAGTAAGCAAACATGGGCAAAATCATTGGAATCGACCTCGGCACGACCAACTCGTGCGTGGCGGTCATGGACGGCAAGCAGCCGCGCGTGATCGAAAACTCCGAAGGCGACCGCACCACACCATCCGTTGTGGCCTTCAAGAAGGACGGCGAGGTTCTCGTCGGCGCCGCGGCCAAGCGCCAGAGCGTGACCAACCCCGGCAACACCTTTCATGCCGTCAAACGCCTGATCGGGCGCAAATTCAAGGACGCCGAGGTCCAGAAGGACTTGACCGTGGTGCCGTACAAGATCATCGAGCATGACAACGGCGATGCCTGGCTGGAGGATGCCAACGGCAAGCAGATGGCGCCGCAGGAGATTTCGGCGCATGTGCTGATGAAGATGAAAAAGACCGCCGAGGACTACCTGGGCGAGGAAGTGACCGAAGCGGTGATCACCGTGCCGGCCTATTTCAACGATTCGCAGCGTCAGGCCACCAAGGATGCCGGCAAGATCGCCGGGCTCGAGGTCAAGCGCATCATCAACGAGCCGACGGCAGCCGCGCTGGC
>CAZOXZ010000195.1:0-3997 GCA_964583865.1 uncultured Rhodanobacteraceae bacterium
AGCAGGCCGAGCGCGCGCACCTGGAATCGTTCATCCGCCGCTTCCGCGCCAAGGCCACCAAGGCACGCCAGGCACAGTCGCGCGTCAAGCGCCTGCAAAAGCTGGCCGGTACCGAGGCCGTGCGTGCCGAACGCACGCTGCATTTCAGCTTTCCGGCGCCGGCACGCGTGCCGCGTTCGATGTTGAAGCTGGTGGATGCCGCGGTGGGTTACCCGGCGCGCCCCGACGAAGACACCGGCGCGGCCACAATCGTGCTGTCGCAGCTCGACCTCGGCATCGAAGCCGGCGACCGCGTGGGGCTTCTGGGCGCCAACGGTGCCGGCAAGACCACCCTGGTGCGGGCCCTGGTCGGTGACTTGCCGTTGCAGCAGGGCGAGCGCACGGCACACAAGGACCTGGTGATCGGCTATTTCGCCCAGCACACCGTCGATGCCTTGCAGGCCGGGCACAGTCCCTTCGACCATCTGCGGCAACTGGCGCCGGATGCCGATGCCCAGGCGCTGCGTGACTGGCTCGGCCGCTGGCAGCTGGGCGGTGACCGCGCCTTCGATGATGTCGATGTTTTTTCCGGCGGCGAGCGGGCACGTCTGGCGCTGGCACTGATCGCCTGGAACAAGCCCAACCTGCTGGTGCTTGATGAACCCACCAACCACTTCGACATGGACATGCGCGAGGCCCTGGCCGATGCTCTGAACGACTACGAGGGCGCCTTGTTGCTGGTCTCACACGACCGCCACCTGCTCGGCCTGGCCTGCGACAGGTTCTGGTCGGTGGCCGGCGGCAGGGCGCGGGCCTTCGATGGCGATCTGGACGACTACGCCGAATGGTCGCGCCAGCAGCGTGCGGCCACAGCGTGCGACAAGCCGAAGAAGGCAGCGAAGCAGCGTGCCGGGGCCGCACGCCAGCAGTTGAAGGACTGGCGTCGTGAGCAACGACGTGTGGAGAAGAAGGTCGACAAACTCAGTGTCGAACTGCAACGTATCGAGACCGAGCTGGCCGATCCGGACACCTGGCAGCGCCCGACGGCAGAGCTGGCCGATCTCGGCACGCGCCAGGCGCGCCTGCGCGAGGACAAGGATGCGCTGGAGGCCGAATGGCTGGCGCTGGAAGAACAGATCGAGGCGGAGACAGCATGAAACGACTGCATGTCCTGCTGCCGGCACGCGCCCGTGCGGGCATTGACGAGGCCATCGGCAAGCGGTTGGCCCGTGGCGACCAGCTGCCAGCCGGTGCTACCGGCCATGCGGGTATTCTGGAAGAACTGTTCTCCTGGGCGGGCCAGGGCTTTCCGGCCGCAGCCTTGTTGCGTCAGCATGCTTGTGGCGATGCCGGTCTGGATACCTGGATGTGCGCCGACCCGGCCTGGGTCGAGGCCGACATCAATGGTGCACGCATGATGGCCTGCGGCAATCTCGGCCTCAGCATGGACGTGGCGGAGCGCCTGGCCGCACCGTTGCGGCCGCTGCTGGGTGATGCCGGCGTCATGTTGGAGCTGACCAGCGGCGACCGTTGGCACCTGCGCTTGTCGCGCGATGCCCGGCCGCCGCGTTTTGCCAGCCCCGATGAAGTGCTGGGCGCACAATTGCTGCCCTACCTCGAAGGTGACGCCAGGCGTCTGTGGCGGCGCCTGTTCACCGAGATACAAACCGAATTGCATGATCACCCGGCCAATGCCGTGCGTCAGCAACGTGGCCGTCAGCCGGTCAATGCTCTGTGGTTCTGGGGTGCGGGCACCTTGCCGGAGTGGGTGAAGACTTCCCTGGGCGTCGTGGCCAGCGACGATCCCCTGGTGCGAGCACTGGCGCATCGCGCCGGGATTGCCGTGGAGTCGCTGGATGCATTTGCTGGGCGCGACGCGCTGGCGCATGAGGAAAACTTGCTGGATCTGGGGCAGGGCGAGCTGGATGGCGACACCTGGGCCGGGCTGCTGGCCTGGCTGCACGGGCGCAAAGCCGACGAGTTGCGGCTGCTGTTTGCCGATGGCGAGCGCATCAGCTTGCGTCGTGGCCATCGGTGGCGCTTCTGGCGCAGGGCCTCTTGACCAGGCCAACCATCCGTCGTCGCGAACCCGGACCGGCGCTGGCCTGGCCGGCCGACCTGCCGCCGCTGTTGGGTCGCATCTATGCTGCCCGTGGCATCGAACGGCCGGAGCAGGTCATCCATCGTCTGGCGCGGCTGACGCGCCCGGATGGCCTGGGCGGGCTGGATGCAGCCACAGGCCTGCTGGTCGAGGCCATCCGCGCTGATCAGTCCATCATCATCGCCGGCGACTACGACTGCGACGGCGCCACCGGTTGCGCCGTGGGCGTGCGTGGTCTGCGCATGCTGGGCGCGAGACATGTCGATTTCGTCGTGCCGGATCGTCAACGCCACGGCTACGGCCTGTCGCCCGGCCTGCTGGCCGAGCTTGCGCACACGCCCGATGTCATTGTCACCGTGGACAACGGCATCAACGCGCACGCTGGCATCACCGCCGCACGCGAGCGCGGCATCCGCGTCATCGTCACCGATCACCACTTGCCCGGCGAGGCCTTGCCGCCAGCCGATGCCATCGTCAATCCCAACGTGCCCGGCGACCGGTTTCCCAGCAAGGCGCTGGCCGGTGTCGGCGTGATGTTCTACCTCTTGTTGGCGCTGCGCGCGCGGCTCGGGCGCCAGGCGGATTTGGCCAGCCTGTTGGATCTGGTCGCGCTGGGCACCGTGGCCGACATGGTGCCGCTGGATGACAACAACCGCATCCTCGTGGCCGCCGGTCTGCGGCGCATCCGTCAGGGGCGTTGTTGCCCAGGCGTCGCCGCCCTGACCAAGGTCGCCGGACGAGACACGCAACGACTGGTCGCCAGTGATTTCGGCTTCGGCCTGGCACCGCGGCTCAACGCCGCCGGGCGGCTGGAAAACATGGGCGTGGGCATCGAGTGCCTGCTGAGCGACGATCAGGGCACGGCCCTGGCCCTGGCACAGGAATTGGATGCCATCAACCGCGAGCGTCGCGAACGCCAGGCCGGCATGATGGCCGGAGCCACCCGCCTGGTGGCCGGGCTTGCCGGCGAAGCCGGTGATGCCGTGGTGGTGTCCCGTCCGGACTGGCATCCGGGCGTGGTGGGGCTGGTGGCCTCCAAGCTCAAGGAGCGCCTGCACCGCCCCGTGGTGGCACTGGCACCCAGTGAGCCGGGCAGCCCGCAGCTGCGCGGCTCGGCGCGTTCCATTCGCGGCGTCCATATCCGCGATGCGTTGGTGGACGTGGCGGCTCGCGCCCCGGACTTGATGGCGAGTTTCGGCGGCCACGCCATGGCTGCGGGCATGACCCTGGACGCCGCCGATCTGCCGCGCTTCAAGGCTCTGTTCCAGGACGTGATCATGGCGCGATTGGACGACGACCTGCGTCAGGCCGTGATCTGGAGTGATGGCGAGTTGGCGCCACGGGAGATCAGTCTGGACAATGCCAGGGCGCTACGCTTCGGCGGGCCGTGGGGCCAGGCGTTCCCGCCGCCACTGTTCGACAACCGTCTCGTGTGCGTCGAGCAGCGCAGCATCGGCGCCGATGGCACGCACCGCAAGTTGCAGTTGCAGGACCCGCGCAACGGTGCCGTACACGAGGCCGTGATGTTCAGCGTCGAGGACGACCTGCCCATGGAGAAGCCATTGCAGGTGGTTTTTGAGCTGGCCGTCAACCAGTGGCGCGGCCGGCAAAGCCTGCAGCTCTTGCTGCGGCATGTGGTTCCGGTGCAGTGACAAGTCCGGTTCCCGTGCGGCCTGACCACACCGCCGCTCCGCGGCCATCCACGGCCCGGCGAATGAGCCGTCCACGGGTCCCGATGCCCGACTCCTGCGGCGAACTCAGCTACGAAGTACGACGCCCACGGCTGGCGCCTCAAGCGTCAACGCGCTGGCCAGTACCCGGAATACTACGTCTACAACCGCGCCCACAAGCTGATGCTGAGTTGGGACGGGAGCACAAACAGGGCCACCGAGTATGTCCATCTCGGCAACCTCGTCG
>CAZOXZ010000196.1:0-3958 GCA_964583865.1 uncultured Rhodanobacteraceae bacterium
GCGGCGGCGTGCTCGGTGCCATGGACACCATGTACCAGCGCGGCAAGATCCAGGAAGAAAGCCTGTATTACGAACGCAAGAAACACGACGGCTCGCTGCCGCTGATCGGCGTCAACACCTTCCTCGGCAAGGACGGCAGCGAGGTGGCCACGGACATTGAGTTGATCCGCTCGACGCCGGAAGAGAAGGCGCAGCAGATCGACAATGTCAAACGCTTCAACGCGGCCCGCCAGTCACGGGGCCCGGACAGCCTGACGCACCTGCAGGACGTGGCCCGGGCACGCCAGAACGTCTTCGCCGAGCTGATGGAGGCGGTGAAATACAACTCGCTGGGCCAGATCAGCCACGCCCTGTACAAAGTCGGCGGCGAGTATCGGCGCAACATGTGACACCGGGCATCGCTTGCTGAATCGTCGGGGTTCCTCCGTGCCCGCGGCCGTCAGGGTGTGGCTGGGTCCGGGCGGTTATCGCGCATGGCCTTGCGCTTGGCACGGAAGGGGCTGTCGGCGGCCCATTCGGGCCAATCGTCGTTGTTGGCAAGGGCGTTGCCGACCTGGTACAGCGCCTCGACATCCTGCATGACGCCGCGGAAGTCCCAGTCCGGGTTGTAGTTGTCCGCCGGCTGGTGGTAACGATGTTCGACATAGTCAGCTTCGGCGGCCTTGCCGGCCTCGCTGCCGCCCTCGACCAGGTCGGTGCCGCCGGCAGCATACAGGGCCGGTACGCCGGCCTTGGCGAAGTTGAAATGATCGGAACGGAAATAATGCCCGGCTTCAGGGCTCGGGTCGGGTGACAGGTGACGTCCCTGTTTGGCGACGGCCTTTTCGAGGTAATCGTCCAGCTCGGAGTTGCCCAGGCCGGTGACCACCATGTCGTGCGCCGGGCCGATGATGGGCAGGGCATCCATGTTGATGTTGGCCACGGTCTTGGCCAGCGGGAAGCTTGGGTGTGCGACGTACCAGCCGGCGCCCAGCAGCCCGGATTCCTCCAGTGTCACGGCGGCAAAAAGCACGGAGCGTTCCGGTTTGGCATCGGCAAAGGCGCCGGCAATTTCCAGCAGCGCGGCCACGCCCGTGCCGTTGTCGATGGCGCCGTTGTAGATCTGGTCACCTTGCAGTGACTCGTCGGTACCCAGATGATCCCAGTGCGCGGTGTAGACGATGGCCTCGTCCGGCCGCTGACTGCCGCGCTTGAGGGCCAGCACATTGGCCGACTGCGTTTTCTCGATGTTGCTGGTGATGGTCAGGCTGGCCGTGGCATCCAGTGGCACCGCCTTGAAGCCGGGGTGGTCGGCTGCGGCCTTGAGTTTGTCGAAATCCAGCCCGGCGGCGGCGAAGAGCTTGCGCGCGGCGTCGGTGGTCAGCCAGCCGGCGACGGGCAGGGTGGGCGGCGAGGAGGCTTCCAGTGGCAGGGCATACTGCGGCCCGGACCAGCCGTTCTCCACCACGCCCCAGGGATACCCGGCGCCCGGCGTCTCGTGTACCACCAGGGCCGCTGCGGCGCCTTGACGTGCGGCTTCCTCGTACTTGTAAGTCCAGCGGCCGTAGTAGGTCATGGCCGGGCCGTCGAAGAGCTTGGGGTCATGGTTGCCCCAGCCCGGGTCGTTGACCAGCATGACGACCGTCTTGCCGCTGACATCGATGCCGGCGAAGTCATTCCAGTTGCGCTCCGGCGCATCAACACCGTAGCCGACGAACACGATCGACGAATCCTGCAGCTCGACTGTCGGTTTCTGCTGCAAGGTCACGGCGACATAGTCGCTCGGGAAATCGAAGCTCAGCTGCTGGCCGTTGACCGCGACCTCAAGTGCAGCCTCTTCGTTGGTTCTCGCCACCATCACGGCCGGCACTTCCTGCATCCACTTGCCATGATGGCCGGGTTCCAGCCCCATGGCCTTGAAGCGCTCGACGAGATAGTCAACGGTGCGCTGGCCGCCGGGCGTCCCGGGCTCGCGACCGGCGAAGGCATCGGACGACAGGGTCTTCAGTTCCTGTTTGAAATCACCAAGGGTAATGGCCGGCACGAAATCGCCGGCCTCGGCGCTTGCACTTGCTGAATTGCTTGCCGGGTGGCTTGTGGCGTTCGTGTGCGCCGAATCATCGCCGGACGGCGCCTGATGGTTGCAAGCGGCCAGGGCCAGGACGAGAAAACAGGGCAGAATGAATCGCATGGCGGTTCTCCACTCGACAACGGGATGGCCGGTAATGGTGACCGAACGGCCGCCGTGCTGGCAAGCCCATGCCTTTGGTCACGGGCAAAAAGTACCGTGATTGGGTACCATGGCGCTCCCTTTGCACGAGCATGTGACCATGAGATCGACCTTGACCTTGACCTTGACGCTGGCGCTTGCCGCCCTGGCCGGTGGCTGTGCCGACAGTGACCGCTCCGCGGCTGCAGGCGACGCCACGGCCGCAGCCGAGGAGACCAGTGCAACGGTGACGAGCAGCAATCCGTTCTTCCAGGAAAGCCCGTTGCCGCTGCATTTTCCGCAATTCGACAAGGTCAAGACCGAGCATTTCGCACCCGGCTTTGATCGCGGCATGGCCGATCACCTGAAGGAAGTGGACGCCATCGCAGCCAATGCGTCGACGCCGACCTTCGAGAACACCATCATCGCGCTGGAAAAATCCGGGCAGATCCTGCAGCGTACGGCGACCGTGTTCTTCAACCTGCTGAGTGTGGAAAGCAGCGACGAGCTGCGCGCCATCCAGGCCGAATACGCGCCGAAGCTGGCTGCGCACAGCGATGCCATCATGCTCAATGGCAAGTTGTTCGCCCGCGTGGACGATCTGTATCAGCGCCGCCACGAACTTGGCCTGGATGCGCAGGATGTGCGCCTGATCGAGGAATATCACAATGATTTCGTGCGGTCCGGCGCACAGCTGGACAAGACGCAGAAGGAACGTGTCAAGGCCATCAACGCCCGTCTGGCGGAGCTGGGCTCGAAGTTTAGCCAGAATGTGCTGGCCGAGGTCAATGATTCGGCCGTCCTGGTCAAGGACAAGGCTCGCCTGGCCGGCCTCAGCGCCACCCGCATCGCGGCCGCGGCCAAGGCTGCCACCGAGGCGGGGCATGAAGGCCAGTACCTGCTGACCCTGCTGAACACCACCGGCCAGCCGTTGAACACGCATCTTCAGGATCGTGCCTTGCGTGAGCGCGTACACCGCGCCTCGACCGCACGCGGCAGCCGTGGCAACGAATGGGACAACACCGCCATCGTCTCCGAGGTGATGAAGCTGCGTGCCGAGAAGGCCGCCATCATGGGCGCGCCGAACTGGGCGGCCTACGTGTTGGCCGACCGCACGGCCAAGACGCCTGAAGCTGTCAACGATATCCTCGGCAAGCTGGCGCCCGCGGCCGTGGCCAAGGCCCGGGCCGAGGCCAAGGTGCTGCAGGCCATGATCGACAAGACCCAAGCCGCCAAGGGCGAGGCGAGTTTCGAGCTGGCAGCCTGGGACTGGAGCTATTACACCGAGCTGGTGCGGGCCGAAAAATACAACTTCGACGCCGACAAGCTGAAGCCCTACCTGGAGATGAACAACGTGCTGCGCAAGGGCGTGTTCTACGCAGCCAACCAGTTGTACGGCATCAGCTTCAAGCAACGCACCGATCTGCCGGTGTACAACCCGGACGTGATGGTGTTCGACGTCTTCAACGAGGACGGCAGCCAACTGGCGATCTTCCTGCTGGATCCGTATGCGCGTTCGTCCAAGCGCGGTGGTGCCTGGATGAACAGCTACGTCAGCCAGTCGGAGCTCACCGGCAACCTGCCGGTGATTGCCAACCATCTCAACATCACCAAGCCGACCGAAGGCCCGACGCTGATGACCTGGGATGAGGTCACCACCATGTTCCACGAGTTCGGACACGCCCTGCACGGCATGTTCTCGGACGTGAAGTACCCGTACTTTGCCGGCACCAGCGTGCCGCGCGACTTCGTCGAGTTCCCCTCGCAGGT
>CAZOXZ010000197.1:0-3893 GCA_964583865.1 uncultured Rhodanobacteraceae bacterium
CGGTGCTGACCTACAACAACATGAGTGAGACGTTCCCGATGTCACTGATCTGTCGCCTGTTCGGATTCGGGTCCGCCCAACAGCTGGAAATCGAAGGTCCAGCCACGCGTGAAGCCCCGCAGGTTTCGTTTTCCTGAATCCACAGGCGAATGTCGATGAATTTCTTAGCCCAGGAACGTCAGCTCAGGCATCCAGTCGTCTGCCGGTGTTGTTGTTCCTGCGGTTGGGTTGCAGGCCTGACCCTGCCGGTAGCGAGGCCCTGTTTGAAACGACGAGGCTGGAGAAATGTTTTTTGTGAGCGGAATATGATGATGAGTCTGCACGATGTCTGAAGCCGCGCTCCTGGGACTGCCCGTCGAACTGGTATTGGCGGGGGCGGCGGGCGTGTTGCTCAACCTCACCCCCTGCGTATTGCCGGCAGTGCCCCTTAAAGTCCGGTCGGTGCTTGCACATGCCGGTGCTGCCCGGCGCCAGCGCCTGATCTCGGCGATCGTTTTTGCCGGCGGTACGTTGGCCTTTTTCCTCGTCGTCGGCCTCGCGACGGCCCTGCTGCACTGGAGCTGGGGGCGGCTGTTCCAGTCGCCGCCGGTGCTCGGCGCGCTGGTCGTGGTGCTAGCCGTGCTGGCGGTTTTGACCTATCGCGACACGCGCCTGCCCGTGCCGAACTTTGCCTCACGACTGAGCGGCACCGGCTACTGGGAGCCGTTCTGGTCCGGCGCGCTCGTTGGGCTGCTCGCCACCCCCTGTACGGGGCCCTTTCTCGGCGGCGTGCTCGCCTTTGCCCTGACCCGACCGCCGGCGACGGTGGTGGCGATTTTCCTCGCCGTGGGTGCGGGACTGGCCGCGCCCTACGTGGTGCTGCTGCTGCGCCCGCAATTGCTCGAACGTCTGCCGCGCGCCGGGGCCTGGTCGGTACGGCTGCGCGAGACGCTCGCCTTCCTGCTTCTGGCCGGCGCCGTCTTTTTCGCCCAAAGCTTGTTACCGCAGCCGTTCGGACGCTGGTTGTGGTGGGCCTGGCTGGGGCTCCTGCTGCTGTGGACCGGGGTGGCGATCATGCGCTCTGGCGGTTGGCCGACGCGGGCAGTTGCCGTCGTCGCCGGCGCGGCTGGCGTTGTGCTTGTCGTGGCGGGCGGCTTGGCGGTGGCACCCGCCGGCGGGCCGCTCGGCTGGCAACCGTTTTCCGCTGCCCGCCTGGCCGCGGCGCGTGCCGGGAAGCGGCCGGCGCTGGTCGAGTTCACCGCCGACTGGTGCATCAACTGCAAGGTACTGGAGAAAACGGTTTACGCCGATGCAGGCGTGGTCAGCACAGCTCGCCAGGTGCATCTGGTGGCGCTGAGAGTCGATCTGACCCGTCCCCACCCGGCGCTGGAACGGCGGCTCGCCGCCTGGGGCGGCGTCGGGCTGCCGTTTGCCATCGTATTCGACACCGACGGCCGGCCGGTCAAGCGCCTGTCCGGTTTGTTCAGCGCCCACATGCTGACGACGGGGCTCCGGCGTGCGGCCGCCGGCGCAGAGAAAGGCGCGGAGGACGGCTCGACCGATCGGGCCGTCCGCAATCGCAAGGCCATGGGGGGATTGCGGCATGAATGAACGCTTCGCTCATTCCGGCATCTGGGGCATCGCACTGATCATGATCGTGCTGGTCTCCTGGCTGTTCTATCGCTTTCGCGCCCCGGTGATGGCACGACTGGGTCGGCGCCGGGCTGGTACAGCCGTTCATCATCGTCTTGTTCGCCGACGTGATCATCCTGCCCAACCTGTCGGACGAGGAGGCCAGGCGGCATTTCCCGGGGGGGCTGGAAAACGCTCAAGCCCTGCCTGCGGGTCACCAAACAGCCGGGTCGTGGAGGATAAGGCGATGGATACCTATCGGGGATGCGGACGGCCGGCTCCTCGTGAGGCCGAAGGGCCGACTGCGGGCAAAATCCGACCAACCTGGCCACGACCTTCGGGTGTGCGCTCGCCAGTGGAGTGAAGAATGAAACGCTATCGTACGAAACATTATCTGGGCCTGACAGCGCTCCTGGTCGTGTCCATGGTGTTTGCCGCCGCGGCCTACGTTCAGTCACGCAGCCGGACATCCAGCGCCCCGGCGGACACCGCGGACCGCGGCAACCTCGCAGTGGCAAAAAGCTATGCGCAGGCGCAAAGCAGCGACCTGCCGAGCAGCGCCGAGCGGGTGCACATTCGTGCCCGCTTCGCGGGCAAGGCGGCGCGAGACGGTTCGCGCGAGCTGGCCGTGCAGTTGGCGATTGCGCCGGGCTGGCACGTCAACGCAAACCCGGCATCGCTTGAAGGTCTGATACCGACCGCATTGCGCGCCACGGCGGCCGGCCAACCGGTATCGCTCACGGTCCATTACCCGTCCGGACGGACAAGCGACATCCGTCTCGAAGGCAAGTCGCTCAAGGTCTATGACGATGGGACCGTGATCCGGGCCCGGGTTCCGGCGCCGGCACTCGCCGCGGCAAGGACCAACGGAGGGCTCGTACTCACGACGACCGTGCAGTCATGCAGCAACAAGGTCTGCCTCCCCCCTGCCCAGTTGATAACACACCTCCAATCGACACAATGAAGTTGCTCAACAGGGCGTCCTTTCGCGTGCGCCATTGGCTTCTATGGCCATGGTCTACGCGCAGTTCGCGGCGCTCTTGGTGACGCTGCATCTGGCTTGCTGCATACGCCCTGCTCGCACAGAACCAACTCGCCGTCACCTGTTGCCGACGAAAGATTTGCCTGCCCCGGTGAGGTTGAAGTCACGACTCGATCAGCGACGATCATTCCAGCCGGCTGACGCATCGATTTGCGTGATGTCGCAAAACCCCGCGGGTCCCGCCGTCGCGTCAGGCCTTGACGAAGTAGTTGCGCATCAGCCCCGAATCCTCGTGCTCCAGCATGTGGCAGTGGTACAGGAACAGCCCGGAATAGTCGCCGAACCGCTTGATGACCCGCACGCGGTCGCCCGGCATCACCAGCACGGTATCCCGCCAGCAGCCGTGGTCGATGTAGCCCTCGGTGATATCCGCGCTGGCCGCACCGTTGTGCCGTTCGAGCACCTGGAACGGAGACTGGTGGATGTGCATCGAATGCGCCATGCCCGTCGGGTTGACGAACTCCCAGATCTCGGTGGTGTTGAACTTCGCCGTTTCTTCAAGCGTGTACGCCGTCATCTGAAAACTGCGGCCGTTGATGCCCCACTGCATGTGGGCCATGCTGATCCGGAAGACCTTGGGATGATCGCGATTGACCGCTTCTTCGGGTCGTAGCGGCGTGATGGTCGAGAGGTGTTCCGGCAGCTTGAGCCTTTCGCCGGACTTGCGGGTGACTTTGACGGTGAAGATCGGAAACCGCGAACCGGGCGGCAACGACCCGCCCAGGGCATTGCCCATCATTCCCCGGCCCATCATCCCGCCGCCCATCATGCCCATCGTGCCGCTGAACGCGAGGCTTTCCATGGTGAGCTGCGTGCCCACGGGGTCGCCGCTGAAGTCCGCCCAGAGTTCCACACGTTCCGCAGGCGCCAGCATGAGGTATTTCTTGCGGACCGGACGTTCGAGCAGGCCGGCGCCGGTGGCGATCACCGTCAATGGCCGGCCATCGCTCCAGGCCAGCTTGTAGATGCGGGAGTTGGACGCATTCACGAGCCGCAGGCGGTAGACGCGCGTGGCCACTTCCAGCGACCCATTTGGACGCCCATTGACGAGGATCGTGTCGCCGAAAAAGCCCATCATCCGCGTCATCATGCCGCCCATGCCGCCCGACCGGGCGCCGCGGCCCATCATGCCGCGGCCCATCATCCCCGTCATGCCGCCCGAGGCCATGCCTTCGCCGCGGGTGCTGCCGCTGCGCGGCGCACCCGCTTTTGCATCGGGACCCGTATCCGGCAAATAGCG
>CAZOXZ010000198.1:0-3827 GCA_964583865.1 uncultured Rhodanobacteraceae bacterium
GATGCCGAGCTTGTCGAAGATCAACGCCAGCTCGTTCACCAGGGCGATGTTGAGGTCGCGCTGGGTGTTCTCGATGACCTTGGCGGCCTCGGCTACGCGAATGCTGGAGGCCTTGTGGGTGCCGGCGGTGATGATGCGCCGGTAGAGCTGATCGACGAACTCGGCCGCTTCCGGCGACGAGCCCGAGGTGACCTTGGCGATGGAGGCCAGGCGGTGGTCCTGGTCGCCGGGATTGATGCGTTCGGGGCTGTAGCCGGCGTGGAAATCTTCGCGATAGCGCAGGCCCGAGACTTCCTCGATGATGGGCACGCAAACTTCTTCGGTGGCGCCGGGATAAACCGTCGATTCGAAGATCACCACATCGCCGCGCCCGATGGCCTTGCCCACCGTGCGGCTGGCGGCACGCAAGGGCCCGAGGTCCGGCTGACGCGCGCTGTCGATGGGCGTGGGAACGGTGACGATATAGGTATTGCAATCGTCCAGTTCTGTCGCCGTTGCACTGACGCGCAGTCGCGTGCTGGCGGCCAGTTCCTCGCTGGCCAGTTCGCGGGTGTGGTCACGGTGCGCGCGCAGTTCATCAATGCGGTCGCCATCGGTGTCGAAACCCAGCGTGGGCAGGTGGTGGCCGAAGGCTGCTGCCAGCGGCAGGCCGACGTAGCCCAGGCCGATCACGGCCAGGCGCACGTCATCAGGCAGTGGCACAGGGGCTGCGGACATTCGGGGGCTCTTCGGCGGAAACGCGTGGTCAGGCAGTGTAGCAGGCTGCAACCGGGCTGCGTTCCCGCTATCATTGCCGGCTGGCGTGTTCCTGGCATGCGCGTGCGGTCGTGCGCGCCATCGCCGGCCTGTGCGATGGGACGCTCGGCGTCCTTTACTTGTCTCCCAACAGTTTCCCCATGATCCAGATTACGCTCCCCGACGGCAGTCACAAGTCTTTCGATGCCCCTCCCAGCGTGGCCGACGTGGCCGCGTCCATCGGTGCGGGGCTGGCCAAGGCCACGATGGCCGGCAAGGTGGATGGCAAGCTGGTCGATGCCAGCCATGTCATCGATCACGATGCCGGTGTGGAAATCGTCACCGGCAAAAGCCCCGAGGCCCTCGACCTGGTGCGCCACTCGGCCGCGCACCTGCTGGCGCAGGCCACCCAGCGCCTGTTCCCCGGCACCCAGGTGACGATTGGTCCGGTGATCGAGAACGGCTTTTACTACGACTTTGCCCGCGACGAAGCCTTCACGCCGGATGATCTCGAGGCCATCGAGACCGAGATGCGCAAAATTGCCAAGGAAAAGCTGCCGGTCAAGCGCTCGGAGATGGCGCGGGATGACGCCATCGCGTTTTTCCGCGGCAAGGGCGAGGAGTACAAGGCCGAGATCATTGCCGGCATCCCGGCCAATGAAACCTTGTCGCTGTACCAGCAGGGTGAGTTCATCGACCTGTGTCGCGGCCCGCACGTGCCGGACACCGGCTGGCTGAAGGCCTTCAAGCTGATGAAGGTT
Organism: uncultured Rhodanobacteraceae bacterium; assembly: GCA_964583865.1. Lineage (GTDB taxonomy): Bacteria > Pseudomonadota > Gammaproteobacteria > Xanthomonadales > Rhodanobacteraceae > DASSBG01. The sequence goes on from CAZOXZ010000198.1 coordinate 1,497, forward strand.
GCTGGCGCCTACTGGCGCGGCGACTCCAACAACGCCATGCTGCAGCGCGTTTACGGCACGGCCTGGCTGAACGACAAGGACCTCAAGGCCTGGCTGCACCAGCTGGAAGAGGCCGAGAAGCGTGATCACCGCCGCCTCGGCAAGCAACTCGACCTGTTCCACCAGCAGGACGAGGCGCCGGGCATGGTGTTCTGGCACCCACGCGGCTGGACCATCTGGCAGCAGGTGGAGCAGTACATGCGGCGTGTTTATCGTGAATCGGGTTTCCAGGAAGTGCGTTGTCCGCAGATTCTGGACGTGTCGTTGTGGAAGAAATCCGGGCACTGGGACAACTACCAGGACAACATGTTCTTCACCGAGTCGGAGAAGCACGACTACGCGGTCAAGCCCATGAACTGCCCGGGCCACGTCGAGCTGTTCAAGACCGGCCTGCACAGCTACCGCGACCTGCCCATCCGCTACGGCGAGTTCGGCTCCTGTCATCGCAACGAGCCGTCCGGCGCATTGCACGGCCTGATGCGGGTGCGCGCCTTCACCCAGGATGACGGCCACATCTTCTGTACGCCCGGCCAGATTGAATCGGAAGTCACGGCTTTCCATCGCAAGGCCATCGAGGTGTACCGCGACTTCGGTTTCACCGATATCGACGTGAGGATCGCCCTGCGCCCGGACGACCGCATCGGCTCGGACGAGCAATGGGATCGCGCCGAGGAGGCCTTGCGCAACGCCCTGGACAATGCTGCCGTGAAGTGGGACGAACTGCCCGGTGAAGGTGCGTTCTACGGGCCCAAGATCGAGTACCACATGCGCGACTCCATCGGCCGCGACTGGCAAATGGGCACCATGCAGGTGGACTTTGCCATGCCGCAGCGCCTGGGGGCCGAATACGTCGACGAGCACAGCGACCGGCAACACCCTGTGATGCTGCACCGGGCCATTGTCGGCTCCATGGAGCGCTTCATCGGCGTGCTGATCGAGCACTACAGCGGCAATCTGCCGTTGTGGCTGGCGCCGGTGCAGGCAGTGGTGTTGAACATCACCGATGCCCAACAGGAGTATGCTGCCGAGGTTGCCGGGCAACTGGAACAGCGCGGGTTTCGTGTCGAAAAGGATTTGCGCAACGAAAAGGTGGGTTATAAAATCCGCGAACATACGCTGGCCAGGGTGCCGTACATTCTGGTCGTGGGGGATCGTGAAAAACAAGCGGGTACGGTTGCCGTGCGCCTGTGCTCAGGCAAGAACCTCGGCAGTCTTCCGCTTGAAGAGTTTGTTCAACGTATGGAGACCGAAGCGCATCCTTGACGGGGCCTTCGTTTCCGTTTTTTTTGGAGGATTGAAATATCGCCAGCAAGAACACCAAGGGCCGGCATCGCCGCAATCACGAGATTCGCGTTCCCAAGGTTCGCGTTATCGACCAGGATGGCGAGCAGGTTGGCATCCTTGATCGCGACGATGCCCTGACCATGGCCGAAGAGGCCGGGCTTGATCTGGTCGAGATCCAGCCGCATGCCGAACCGCCGGTATGCCGCATCATGGATTTTGGCAAGTACCGTTTCGAAGCGCAGAAAAAGGCCCAGGCCGCGCGCAAGAAACAGAAGCAGGTCGAGGTCAAGGAAGTGAAGTTCCGGCCCAACACCGATGTCGGCGACTACCAGATCAAGTTGCGCAATGCGCGCCGCTTCCTGGCCGACGGCAACAAGGTGAAGATCACCATCCGCTTTCGCGGGCGGGAGATGGCGCACCAGGATCTCGGCCGCAAGCTGGCTGAACGTGTCGAGCAGGACATCGGTGAAGATGGCACCGTGGAGCAGTATCCGCGCCAGGAAGGCCGTTTGATGACGATGATGATCGGTCCGCCGAAGCATTGACGCGCGTTCGTCGTTCGATATGGTCGATATTTCAATTTTCCGCTGATGACGTTACAATGGCGGGCTCGGCTCGCGGGATGAGTCGTGACAAGCCGGCCTCGGCAGGATGGAAAGTGTGTCTGCGCAGGCAGATGCCGCCCGGGCCAGTCCAAGAACCAGGTTACTGGAGCACAACCATGCCCAAGATGAAGACCAAGCGGGGCGCCGCCAAGCGTTTCCGCAAGACCGCGTCCGGCAAATTCAAAGCCGGCCACGCGTATCGTTCGCACATCCTCACCAAGATGTCGCGCAAGCGCAAGCGCAACTTGCGTTCCACCAATCACATCGACGCCGCGGACCAGAAGGCCGTGTCGCGCATGTTGCCCTACGTCTGATTGAGGAGACAGAACCATGGCACGAGTCAAGCGTGGTGTTGTCGCTCGTCGGCGGCACAAGAAAGTCCTGAAGCAGGCCAAGGGTTACT
>CAZOXZ010000199.1:0-3731 GCA_964583865.1 uncultured Rhodanobacteraceae bacterium
TCGGCGATGTAGAGCACGGCAGCGGCCAGTGGCGGTGCCACGCAGGGGCCGACGATGAACGCTGACAACACACCCATGATGGCCACGCCGGTGAGCGAGCCGGCTTCCTGTTTGTTGCTGGCAGCGGTCAGGCGACTTTGCAGGGCGGTCGGCAATTGCAGCTCATAGAAGCCGAACATCGACAGCGACAGCAACACGAAGATGGCCGCGAACAACCACAGTACCCAAGGCGTCTGGAAGGCCGCCTGCAGGTTGGCGCCGGCGACGCCCGCGACCACGCCGACAATGGTGAACACCACCGCGGTGGCCAGCACGTACACCAGGCTCAGCACGAAGGCGCGCTTGGTGGAGATGTCTTCGCCGGCACCGGCGATGAGGCCGGAGAGAATCGGCACCATGGGCAGCACGCAGGGCGTGAAAGCCAGCAACAGACCAAAACCGAAGAACAACAACAATGCCAGCCAGCGCCCCTGCCCGGCCAGCAGACCTGCCAGATGCTGCTCGGCTGACTGCGCTGTGGCCGTGCCGGCGGTGTTCTTGCCAGCGCCACTCACGCCGCCTGCCTCGGCCACCGGCACAAAGGCGGCATTGCTCGCGGCCAGCTCATCGGCCGTGGTCTGCGGCAACGTGATGGTTACCTCGCGAGTCATCAGCGGATAGCAGATGCCACCGTCCTGGCAGCCCTGGAAAACCGCCTTCAGCGTCACCGGCACAGCCGCGGTGCCATCACGCTTGACCGGGATGTGGATGTCGGCCTCGGTGAAGAACACCTCGGTGGTGCCGAAGTTTTCATCGGTGTGCTGCACGCCGGTTGGCCAGTCGCGCTGGCCCAGCGTCACGCCGTCGCCGGCCGCCAGCTCGATGTGGCTGCGTTCGCGATAAAGGTAATAGCCCGACGGCATGGTGAAGCGTGCGTAGATGCTGCCGGGGCCACCGGCAATGGCTTCGAAGTGGAAAGCTTCCTCGGGCGGCAACGGCGTACCCGGGCCACTGTCGACCAAGGGCGTCGCCGGCCCCGAACCCAGGGTCTGCAATGCGGCTGCGAGGCCACCAGACATCGGTGCCGCGGGGTCCAGTGACGGGTTGGCCGCAACCGGCGCCGGCAAGGCAACATCCAGCTTTTGCACATGTGGCGGGTAGCAGATTTTGGGGTCAACCTCGTGGCAGCCCTGGAATTTCACCGCCAGCGGCAACGGGCCGCTGAAACCGGCAGGCGCCGTGTACGGCAATGTCGCCGTCAGCTCGCCGTGGTAGATCTCGACATCGCCCAGGAACTCGTCGTGCTCCTTCTCGCCGGGCGGCAACTGCAGCTCGCCAAGCGTCACTCCTGCAGCGGCGGTGCGCACGGAAATTCGACCGCGATAAAGGTAGTAATCCGGCGCGATGGCCCAGTGCAGAGTCACATGGCCCGCTTCAGGCGCCGATGCGGTGAGCTGGAAGGCCTCGGTGACCTCCAGGAGTTCGGCCTCCTGGGCGGATGCCACGGCGGCCAGGCCGAAAGCCGTGATCAGGGCAAGAAGGCCGGCAATCAGGATGCGGCGGGTGAGTCTGAACAACATGCCAGCTCCAAAAACAACAGGGGTATCGAACCTATTATGACCGCTTTGGCGGGCAATCGTTCGTGTAGCCGCCACAGAAGCAGGCCGCACGGCCGCGACAGCGCGGGCCGACGCCGTCGCATCGCGGAGAAACATGAACAATTCCTGACTCCAGGCTGCGGAATCAAAATCGAAGATTGTGGAATGTCGCCGAACGTCGCTTATCTGGACATCAACTGCATCTTCCGTCACACTGGCAAGCCGAAATGCACTGGTAAGCAACGACGTGGCCCTGATTCTGGTCTTGCACGGACCGAACCTCAACCTGCTGGGACAGCGCGAGCCGGAAATCTACGGCCGCACGACGCTGGACGACATCAACACGGCCCTGCACGAGCAGGCACGCCGCGCCGGCCATCGCGTCGAATGCCGCCAGAGCAACGCCGAACACGAGCTCATTAACTGGATCCAGGAATCGACCAGCGACGGCTTCGAGGCCATCATCATCAACCCGGCCGCCTACACCCACACCTCGGTCGCGCTGCGCGACGCCCTGGCGGCCACGCACTTGCCGTTCATCGAGGTGCACCTGTCCAACCCGGCCGCCCGCGAACATTTTCGGCACCGTTCGCTGATGAGCGACCTGGCGCTGGGCACCATCGCAGGCTTCGGCGCCAACAGCTACCGTCTGGCTTTGGAAGCCGCCATGCAGCACGTGGCAAATACACCCCAACACTGAAACGAGACAACCCATGGACCTGCGCAAAATCAAACGACTGATCAGCCTGCTGGAGGAATCGGACCTCGCGGAGCTGGAAATCCACGAGGGCGAGGAAACCGTGCGCCTGTCGCGTGCGCCGCAGCACATCCCGATGCCCGTCATGCAGCCACAGCCCCAACCAATGGTGGCATCGACTGCCCCACCGGCCGCGCCGGCGGCAAGCACATCGAACAGCAATACTGACGACGGCGAGGACATCCCCGAAGGCCACGTGGTGCGCTCGCCCATGGTCGGCACCTTTTATGCCGCGCCCTCACCCGATGCCGACCCGTTTGTCACCGTGGGCCAGAGCGTCAGCAAGGGCGACACCCTGGGCGTCATCGAGGCCATGAAGATGTTCAACCAGATCGAGGCCGACGTCAGCGGCACCGTATCCGCCATCCTGGTCGACAACGGCGGCGCCTTGGAATTCGACCAGCCGATGTTTGTTATTTCGTGATTGACGGGAGCCGAGAGTCGTGAATCGTGAGCCGCCAGCTCAAGCACACGAGAAACTCGAAGTCTGGCGGGACTCAATGGACATGGTCGCAGCTGTTTGCCAGTTTTCTGCGGTCATCCCGGACCACGAACGCTTCGGCCTGATTGCGCAGATGCGCCGGGCAGCGATCAGCATCCCATCAAACATCGCAGAAGGTGCTGCACGTCGTTCGACCAGGGATTACATACGTCTTTGTTCCATCGCGCGCGGATCCCTGTCCGAACTCTCAACTCAATGCCAGATCGCTGCAAGACTGGGCTATGCTGACTTATCCACTATCCCCGACGAGCTGATCCAACGGGTTTTTGCCAAGCTCACGGCCCTGATGAATGCTCTCGAGAACCGATGAACCACCACATGAACAAACCACAGCATCAACGACGGACCACCCGAAACGACGCCAGCACCCATGGCGCCAAATCTCGCACGGTTCCCGATTCCCTATTCCCGATTCACGGCCAAACCCATGCTTGACAAGGTCCTTATCGCCAATCGCGGCGAAATCGCATTGCGGGTGCTGCGTGCCTGCCACACGCTGGGTATCCGTACGGTGGCCGTGCATTCGTCGGCCGACCGCAACCTGAAGCACGTGGGCATGGCCGACGAGGCGCTGTGCATCGGGCCGGCGCCGAGTGCCGAGAGTTATCTCAACGTTCCGCGCATCATCGCCGCGGCCGAGGTCACCGACGCCAGCGCCATCCACCCAGGTTATGGCTTCCTGTCCGAGAATGCCGACTTTGCCGAGCAGGTGGAGCAATCCGGTTTCGTGTTCATCGGGCCGCACACCGAGACCATCCGCCTGATGGGCGACAAGGTTGCGGCCATCCGCGCCATGCAGGAAGCCGGCGTTCCCTGCGTGCCCGGCTCCGACGGCCCGCTGTGCAGCGACCCGGCCGAAAATGCCCCCATTGCCAACCGCATCGCCTCCCCGGTT
>CAZOXZ010000200.1:0-3698 GCA_964583865.1 uncultured Rhodanobacteraceae bacterium
CATTGTCCTCCTGAACCTTGGCAAGAGCTGCGAGCTGCTCCTGGCGCTGCGCTTCCCGGTCGCTCTTGCGCTCGGCCGCCGCGGCCTTGCGCTTCAATGCATCGAGCTTGGCCAGCAGCTGGTCGGCCTCCAGCTCGGCCTGACGCTGGCGCTGCTTTTCTTCTTGTGCTTGTTGCGCGGCCTCGGTCGGGTTGGCGGCCTGCTCCACCACCTTGGCCTGATCCTGCACGGCCGGCTTGTCGGGTGGCGGCGGCAAGGTCTTCACCGGAGGCTCGGGCGTTGGCTCGGGCTTCGATGGTGGCGGTGGCGGTGGCGCCGTCCGTCGCTCGGCGCGCGGTGCAGCCGCGACGCCCACCAGGGAGGCCTGAATGACCGGTCCCGGCATGACCAGGGGCTTGCGGCACTCCACCGGGTTCAGCCATTCCGGCAGGCCGGTGGCATCAAAAAAGGCTTCGAAACGGGCGCATGGCAGGGCCATCAGGGCCAGTGCCGCCAACAACCCCACGTGCAAGAGAAGGGAGAACAGCACCGCACGCGTCTTGCCCTGGCCAGCCATCAGGGTTCACGTGCTGGGGGCTGCGTCATCAGACCGACATTGGGCACGCCGGCCTGCTGCAAAAGCACCATGGCCTGCATGACCTTGCCATAGTCCACCGACGAGTCGCCGCCAAACATCACCGGCACGCCCGGGTTCTGGCGCTCGAACGCGCTCACCTTGCGCACCAGGGTCTCGGCATCGATCTTCTCGCGCGGCGCCGAGCCCAGCGTCAGATACAGGTTGCCGTGCTTGTCCAGGCTGACGAGAATCGGCTCCTTGTCCTGCTCCAATGACTTGGCCGCCACCTGGGGCAGGCTGATGTCCACGCCCAGATGCATCAAGGGCGCGGTGACCATGAAGATGATCAGCAACACCAGCATGACGTCGATGTACGGCACGACGTTCATCTCGGAGGTGAGCTTGCGGCGGCTGCGTTTTGGCTTGCGCATGGCCGGTTATTCGTCCTCGAGCTGCAACTGGCGCTGCAGGATGGCCGAAAACTCGTCCTGGAAGGTGTCGTAACGCACGTTGATGCGCTCGACGCGGTTGGCATAACGGTTGTAGGCCCAGGTAGCCGGAATGGCGGCAAACAGGCCCATCGCCGTGGCCACCAGCGCCTCGGAAATACCGGGCGCTACCATGGCGATGGTTGCTGTCTTGACCTGCGCCAGGCCCTGAAATGCCACCATGATGCCCCAGACGGTGCCGAACAGGCCAACGTAGGGGCTGATCGAGCCCACGCTGGCCAGAAACTCCAGGTTCTGGTCCATGCGATCCATCTCTCGCGTGGCGGCCACGTGCATGGCTCGCTCGGCACTCTCCAGCTTGCTGCGTGTGTCAAAATGCTTGCGCTGACGCTGCCGCGCATACTCGTGGAAGCCCGCGGCGAAGATGCTGACCATGCCGCGATTACTGCGGTCATCGTGTTTCACTTCGCGGTACAGACGGGTCAGCTCCAGGCCGGACCAGAAGCGCTCCTCGAACTTGTCCGCTTCACTGACGGCGGTATCCAGCACGATCTTCTTGCGGAAGATGATGACCCAGGACAGCACCGAGCCCAGCAACAGCAACAGCATTACCAGCTTTACCGGCAAGCTGGCCTGCATCACCAGCGCAAGAATATTCAGATCACTCGACATTGCGGGATGGGTCCTTGAATGGCCACGGGCGGCGGACCAGCCATGCCGGCGGCCCATTTGCTGAAGCCGGAAAGTTTAACCTGCCTTGCGGGCAAGGGCGACTCTTGCCCGGGACGCTGCCGAGTGTACCCGTCAATCAGCGTCAACGCTGACATGGGCCGGACGGCACTCAGCATCTGTTCAACAGACCATGGCACACGGCGAAAATCAGGCGTCGCTGCACAACTCGCGCAACAATTCACGCGGCAACGGTGCCGGACGCATGCAGGCCACGTCCACGCAGGCCACGCGCACCCGGGCCGCTACCAGCACATCGTCCGGCGCCTCATGCCGGGCCACGGTCTGGGCGAAAACCATGCTGGCGGCGCGCACCCGATCGGCCACCGCGGTCACTGCCAACAGGTCGTCCAGCCGAGCGGGCGCATGAAAATCGATCTGCATGTCGCGCACCAGCATGGCCAGACCCGTACGTTCGCGCAGCTCGCTCTGATCCACGCCCAGCGCACGCAACCATTCGCTGCGCGCGCGCTCCATGAAGCGCAGGTAGGCCGCGTGATACACCACGCCGCCGGCGTCCGTGTCTTCCCAATACACTCGCGTCGGCCAGACAAAAACTTTGCTCTGGGTCATGCCGGCCTCACGATGCATCGCCCTGCCCGTCGGCGAACAGGTCGGTCACCGTGGGCTCGCGCTGGGGTGGCGTCAGGCCAAGATGGCGCCAGGCCCGCGGCGCGGCCATGCGCCCGCGTGCGGTGCGCACTAGATAACCCTGCTGGATGAGGTAGGGCTCGATGACGTCCTCCAGGGTGCCACGATCCTCGCTGAGGGCCGCCGCCAGGGACTCCACGCCCACCGGGCCGCCCTCGAAGTTCTCGATGATCATGCCCAGCAGGCGCCGGTCCAGTTCGTCGAAACCGGCCGCGTCGACTTTCAGCATGTCCATGGCGGCACGTGCCACGTCGCGGTTGATCTGCCCGTTGGCGCGCACCTCGGCATAGTCGCGCACACGTCGCAGCAGGCGGTTGGCAATACGCGGCGTGCCGCGCGAGCGCGAGGCAATTTCCATGCCGCCGTCGGCATCACACTCGATCTCGAGAATGCGCGCCGAACGGCGCACGATGGCGGCCAATTCCTGCGGCGAGTAGAACTGCAGGCGCTGGATGATGCCGAAACGGTCACGCAGCGGGCCGGTCAGAAGACCGGCACGGGTGGTGGCCCCGACCAGGGTGAACGGCGGCAGGTCCAGCTTGATGGAACGCGCAGCCGGACCGTCGCCGATCATGATGTCGATCTGCGAGTCCTCCATGGCCGGGTACAGCACTTCTTCGACCACCGGTGACAGACGATGGATCTCGTCCACGAACAGCACATCGTTGGCTTCGAGATTGGTCAGCAGTGCGGCCAGGTCCCCCGCCCGTTCCAGCACCGGCCCGGAAGTGGAGCGCAGATTCACGCCCAGTTCGTTGGCAATGACATGCGCCAGCGTCGTCTTGCCCAGCCCCGGCGGGCCGAAAATCAGCACATGATCCAGCGCACCACCACGTCGACGCGCCGCCTCGATGTAAATGGCCAACTGCTCACGCACCGCCTGCTGGCCGAGATACTCGTCCAGGCGACCCGGCCGGATACTGGCCTCGACGGCGGTATCCTCGGGCGTGGCGCTTCCGGCAATCACACGATCCTCGTTCATGCCGTCATTATGGCATTGATGGTGGGGCGGGGAGTCGAGAATCGGCAGCCGGGAGCCGGGAGTCGGGAGTCGGTGCCGGATCCGCGCTGACGCGCTTGATCCGACCTGCATCGGGCCGCCAACCCGTACGCCTGCTCAAGGAGCCCAGCGACGGAGCAGGCATTCGCGCGGGGATCCGGAGCCCCACGGGACAAGGCATCCATGCCAAGGGCCGTCCGGCCCGGCATCCCTGCCGGGCGTTCGCCGGCTGCGGGCTGCCACTGGCATTCCGGTCCGGCTCACCCCCTTGGTTGGCGGTGGAGCGCGGAGGATCAGGCCCGCAGGGTGGCTG
>CAZOXZ010000201.1:0-3687 GCA_964583865.1 uncultured Rhodanobacteraceae bacterium
GTTGGTTAGAATGCCGGCCTGTCACGCCGGAGGTCGCGGGTTCGAGTCCCGTCCGCTCCGCCAACTTGCAAACCCCGTCTTGTGCGGGGTTTTCTTTTGCCTGAAGATCGGTGCTGGCATACTCGGTGAGCGGCAACCCGTCGCATGCAACCGAGGAGCCATCCCATGGCAGGCAAATCCGAACGCGACATCGAGAAGACCTATCCCAAGGCACAGTTCGTGGCCAAGCTGCGCCGCCTGGCCGATGCCATCGAGAACGACAAGCGCTTCACCATCCAGATTGCCGGTGAGCGCATCAACATCCCCGTCCGCGCACGTTTCAACATCGAGCATGAACGCGAGGGCGGCGAGGAAGAAGTCGAGTTCCAGATCAAGTGGTCGAACGATTGAGGCCCGTCAGACAACAAACCCCGCCGACGGCGGGGTTTGTTGTGGCTGAAACACGTTGCGCGTCAATCTGCCTGCTTCTCCGGGGCCGGAATTTTCAAGCCCATTTCGCGCAGCAGGTTGTCGGCGTGGTCCAGGTGGTGCATGACCCACAGCATGTAGCGCACGTCGACCTGGATGGAGCGATTGGTCTTCTGGTTGAACAGCCAGTCGCCGCTGACCGAGGCCCAATTGCCGTCAAATGCCAGGCCGACGAGCCGGCCGTGGGCATCCAATGCCGGTGAACCGGAGTTGCCGCCGGTAATGTCGAGGTCGGCAAGAAAATCGACCGGCAAACTGCCCTGCTCGGGCGAGGCGTAGCCGTCAAAGGCACCTGCCTTGATGGCGTCCAGCTCCGCTTGCGGTGCATTGAACGGCACCTTGCCGGTGTTCTTCTCGACAATGCCCTTGACGGTTGTGAAGGGATCGTAGTGCACGGCATCACGCGGCGACACGCCCTGCACCGTGCCGTAGGTAACGCGCAGGGTGGAATTGGCATCCGGATAGACCGGCTCGCCCTGCGTTTTCTTCCAGGCCAGCAACGCCTCCATGTAACGCGGACGCAAGGCACTCAAGGTGCCACTGATCGCCTTGTCCCGGTCATCCAGCTTCTCCAACTCCGGTTGCAGCGCGCGTGCCAGCACCAGCATGCTGTCCTTGCTGGCGTTGATGGCCGCGGTGTCGGCATCGAACCACTTCAGACGTTCGTCGACCTGGTCCAGCTTGCTGCCCGCATACAGGCTGGCGACCTTTTTCACCAGGGCATCATTCGCGGTTGCCCCGTCCAGCCAGGCATCCAGGGCCGGCAGGCGCTGATCCTGCGGCAGCTTCACGTAACGACTGAGGGCGTAGACCAGAAAAGCTTGGTCGACGCGCGGGTCGAAACGGCGTTGCATGCTCTTCAGGCCCTGCTCGATGCGCGGCCAACGGCGTTCGCGATAGCCTGCGTCACGCTCATCGTCCGGCTTGGCGCGCGCCTTGGCCAGGTGCACCAGTCGGATCGCCGTACTCAGCTCCGCGCTGCGGTACAGCTGACCGATCACAAGGTCATGCTCGGCTCGCGCCTGTTCGCCGGCGATCACCTTCTCCAGGCGGTCGATGTCTTTCAGCAGCTCGGCACTGTCGGCATCGTCCTGCGCCGCGAGCCATTCTCGCAACGCTTTCTCCTGCGCCTTCTTGACAGCGACAACATTGCCATCAGTGAGTCCGTCGATCTGACCCTTGAAATTCTTCAGGTAGTTGTTCAGTCCGGCCACGCGGCCCGCGTACTTCACGGCCACGTCCGGGTGCTCGGTCGAGACCCGGTCAATAATGGCCAGGCTGTCCTCGAACAACTTGATGCGGTGCGGATAGCTCCACTCCAGCGCGTGCTTGACCTCGCTGGCCAGACGGTAGCGGTTGGTCCGGCCCGGATAGCCGGTGACCATGACGAAATCGCCAGCCTCCAGGCCCTTGGGGTTGACCTTCAGCACCTGCTTGGGGTGGTAGGGCACGTTGTCTTTCGAGTACGGCACCGCCTTGCCTTCCGGCGACACGTAGGCACGCAGGTAGCTGAAGTCACCCGTGTGGCGTGGCCAGGTCCAGTTGTCGATGTCGCCGCCGAACTTGCCGATGGACTGGGGCGGCGCATACACCAGGCGCACGTCCTTGATCTCGAGCTGGCGGATCAACTGGTAGCTGAGGCCGCCGTAAAACGAGGCCACGCGGCAATGGTAGCCTGGCGTCGCCTCACATTCGTCGACGATGTCCTTGCGCGCCGCGTCAATGGCCTTGTAGCGTTCGGCGCCCGTCAACCAGGAATGCAGGTTGGCCTTCACCTTGTCAGTGACGTCCTTGATGGATTCGGTGACATACACGCGCGAGCTCGGTGAGCCGGGCAGCTCATCGGCCTTCGTCTTGGCAAGAAAGCCCTTGACGATGAGGTTGTTCTCCGGCGTCGAGTTGTATTGCAACGCACCGACAGCGCAGTGGTGGTTGGTGACAATCAGGCCGTCCGGAGACACCAGTGAACCCGTGCAACCACCCAGGCTGACCACGGCACCCATGGGATAGGCAGTGAGGTCACTGAGGGTTTCAGGGCTGATCTTCGGGCCCTTGGCCTGCATTTGCTCGGCAATGGATGGCAGCTGCGAGGGTTGCCACATGCCCTCGACGGCCCAGGCAGCAGGGCTCAGGAAGGCCGCTGACAGGGCCAGACACAGAATGCGACGCATGGAATGCTCCAGCATGAGAAAGAATCCATTGTAATCACAACGCTGCGACAGGAAATGTGCCGAAAGTCGTTGTTCCGGGCGATATTGCGGCAACGACGCGAAGCACTGCCGATGGCGGATATAATTGCCGAGGTACCCACCCGGACAATTGCCATGCCGAGCATGATGAGGGCGCTGGTCAAGCGCGAAGCCGCCGAAGGCCTGTGGATGGAACAGGTCCCGATCCCGGAAATCGGTCCCAACGAGGTTCTGGTCAAGCTGGAGAAGACCTCGATCTGCGGTACCGACCTGCACATCTACCAATGGAACGAATGGGCCCAACGGGTCATCAAGCCGGGCCTGGTGATCGGCCACGAGTTTGTCGGCCGCATTGCCGAGGTCGGCAGCGCCGTGACCGGCTACAGCGAGGGTGATCGCGTCTCGGCCGAAGGCCATGTGGTCTGCGGCCATTGCCGCAACTGCCGCGCTGGCCGGCGCCACCTGTGCCCACGCACCGTCGGCATCGGTGTGAACCGCGATGGCGCCTTTGCCGAGTACGTGGCCGTGCCGGCCAGCAATCTGTGGCCCATCCCGGACCAGATCGCTTCGGAACTGGCGGCCTTCTTCGACCCCTTCGGCAACGCCACGCACTGCGCACTGGAATACGACCTCATCGGCGAGGATGTGCTCATCACCGGTGCCGGGCCCATCGGCATCATGGCCGCCGGCATCGCGCGGCACGTCGGCGCGCGCAATGTCATCGTCACCGACATCAACGACTACCGTCTGAAGCTGGCCGCCGACATGGGCGCCAACCGCACGGTGAACGTGGCCCGCGAAGCACTGCCCGACGTGATGCGCGAGCTGCACATGGAAGGTTTCGACGTGGGCCTGGAAATGAGCGGCAACCCGGCGGCTTTCAACGATCTTCTCACCGCCATGTACCACGGCGGCAAGGTCGCCCTGCTGGGCTTGCAACCCAAGGGCGCGGCCATCGACTGGGACCAGGTGATTTTCAAGGGCCTGACCCTGCACGGCATTTACGGCCGGCGCATGTACGAGACCTGGT
>CAZOXZ010000202.1:0-3680 GCA_964583865.1 uncultured Rhodanobacteraceae bacterium
GGCCCACGCGGCCAAGACCCGGCCCCTGGTGCCCGGCACCATCGTCGGCTCCGGCACCATCGCCAACGAGGACACCAGCCTCGGCGCCTCCTGTCTGGCCGAGCAGCGTACCGTCGAGAAGCTGCGTGATGGCGAACCGTCCACGCCATTCCTGAAATTCGGCGACACCATCCGCATCGAGATCACCGACAAGGACGGCAACTCCATCTTCGGTGCCATCGAGCAGACCGTCGTCCAGGCCTGAACCGACTCCCCGCGGACCGTCGTTCCGGGGCCGGTTGCGGCTTTATTGCAACCGGGACCCGGAACCCGGAACCCGGTGACTTCCGGGCTGTGATGGTCGTGTGCGTCAAAAGGCACTGGATTCCGGATCGGCCTGCCGGCCGTCCGGAATGACGACGTTCCGGCACCGGTTCCCGAATCCCGTTTCCCAATTCCCGATTCCCGGCTCTCGTTTCCCGTTTCCCGTTTCCCGATCCCGCCTCAGCTCTGCGCCGGCGCGTCCGGTTGCTGTTCGGGGCTGGCCTTCTGGAAGGCTGGCAGGCTCATGCAACGGGCATGGATGCGGGCCAGGGTGGGATAGGCATCCATGTCCACACCCCAGCGATCGGCGTTGTAGACCTGCGGTACCAGGCAGGCATCGGCCAGGCCGGGGCGGTCACCGTGACAGAAGGTGCCGGTGGCCTCGTCCTCGGCCAGCATGGTTTCCATGGCCTTGAAGCCGACCTCGATCCAGTGTCGGGACCAGGCAACCTTGGCCTCGTCATCGACGCCGAGCTTGTTTTTCAGGTATTGCAGCACGCGCAGGTTACCGATGGGATGAATGTCGCAGCCCGGAATCTGGGCCAACGCGCGCACGCGGGCGCGCGCCAGCGGATCGGCGGGCAGCAAACAGGGAGCGTTGGCGTGAGTCTCTTCCAGATACTCCATGATCGCCATGGATTGGGTCAGCTTGTGATTGCCGTCAACCAGCGTCGGCACCAGTTCCAGCGGGTTCATGGCCGCGTAGTCCGGGGCGTGTTGCTGGCCGCCATCCTTGACCAGGTGGACTGGCTGGATGGCGTAGTCGAGTTCGAGCAGGTTCAGGGCAATTCGAACGCGGTAGGCGGCACTGGAGCGCCAGTAGCTGTACAGAATCAGGCTCATGGGAGTGTCCTCGACAAGTCGCGATTGCCCATTTTCGCACAGCGGTTTGCGCGGTGGGTCGGGCACGACGACAATAGCCGCTTCTCTACAGCGGAAGGACATGGCGATGGCGTTTTCGCGCATGCAGGATCTGGATCTGGCCGGCAAGCGGGTGCTGATCCGCGAGGACCTGAACGTACCGGTGGATGCGGGCCGGGTCACGTCGGCGAAACGGCTCGAGGCGGCCTGGCCGACACTCAAGGCGGCCGTGGGTGCCGGGGCCGCGGTCATGGTGCTGGCACACATGGGACGGCCGGTCGAGGGCGAGTTCAATCCCGAATTGTCGCTGGCGCCGGTGGCCGCGTGGCTGCGTGAACGGCTCGGCAGCGAAGTGCGCCTGGAGCGTGATTACCTCGATGGCGTGGCCGTGGCACCGGGCGAACTGGTGCTGTTGGAGAACTGCCGCATGAACGCGGGCGAGAAGGCGAATGACGCCGCGCTGGCAAAATGCTACGCCGCCCTGTGCGATGTGTTTGTCATGGATGCCTTCGGCACCGCGCACCGCGCACAGGCTTCGACCCATGGCATCATCGAACATGCGCCGTTGGCTGTAGCAGGGCCGTTGTTGGCGGAAGAACTGGATGCGTTGGGCAGGGCATTGCACGAGCCTGCACGCCCTTTGCTGGCCATTGTCGGCGGCTCCAAGGTGTCCACCAAGCTGGCTTTGCTCGAAAACCTCATCGCGCGGGTCGACCAGCTCATCGTCGGTGGCGGCATCGCCAACACCTTCATCGCCGCCGCAGGCCATGCAGTCGGCAAATCGTTGTACGAGCCGGACCTGGTGAACACGGCGCAAGCCATCATGGCAGCAGCCGAGGCACGTGGTAGCGAGGTTCCGGTGCCGGTGGACGTGGTTGTGGCGATCGAGTTCTCGGCCGATGCGAAGGCGACGGTTAAACCGGTGGATGAAGTCGAGCCGGATGACATGATCCTGGATATCGGTCCGGAAACGGCCCGCCGTTACGCCGAGCGCATACTTGCCGCTGGCACAGTGGTCTGGAATGGTCCGGTTGGCGTGTTCGAGTTCGATGCTTTCGGCGGCGGCACGCGTGCGCTGGCCAAAGCCGTGGCGCACAGCAAAGCCTTTTCAATTGCCGGCGGTGGCGACACCCTGGCCGCCATCGACAAGTATGGCATCGGCGGTGACATCGATTGCATTTCCACCGGTGGCGGGGCTTTTCTGGAGTTTCTCGAAGGCAAGGAGCTCCCTGCCGTGGCGGCGCTGGAGGCACGTCACCGCGAGGCCGCGAGATGACTTCCTACACCAAGAATTTCGTGGGCAAGGGCATCAAGGAAGGCCGCCTCATCGATGCCAGGGAGACAGCAAAGGCGCTCGGTTTCGACAACGGCATCGCGCTGACGCGCAAGACAGCTGCGCTGGGAGTGTCCGAAGTGGTCGCAGCCGTGGTGGAGGCCTTGGCGGCTGGCTCCTCGGCCATGGCCGGGCCCTACCGGATGCTGCCCTTCGATGATGACGGCGACATGCAAATGCTGGTGCTGGAGCAGTTTTCCAGCACCGAAGCCGAGGACGCCACATCGGCGCTCTGGACCGTGGTCGATATCGCCTGACAACAAGGCCCTTGGCAGGAGCCTTTGTCCCGTGGGTCTCGTGCCAAGTGGGTTGTTTGTACCCGGTCGCGCACAGGTGCGCTCCTACAGGTGTCGCGGATGGTTGATACTGCTGCTGTAGGAGCCAGCCTGCTGGCGACCGGGTGTGAATTACCGGCGACGCAACCATTGCCGCGAACCCGGACGAGTCGACGGGTACCGTGTCCCGGGTCCCGACGATTCCCGATTCCCGATTCCCGATCCCCGGCCGTCTTCAGTCCTCGTCCTGCCATTGGCCCAAGGCAGCCAGACCGTTTTCGCGGGCACGTTGGGCGACCATCTTCTGGGCGGCCTGGTAGTTGCCTTCAGGGTCCTCGGCCCACAGCTTCAGGGCAGCGGCTTGCATGGCCCGGCCGTAGGAGAATGATAGTGGCCAGGGGTGTGGCCCAGCCTGGTTGATGGCGTTGAGGTGCGCCGTGGCGTCGTGGTCCGATTGTCCGCCGGACAGGAAGACGATGCCGGGCAGGGCAGCGGGGACGCTGGACTTCAGGCAGCGCACCGTGGCCTCGGCCACGTCATGCACGTCGACATCCTCGTCATTGGTGCTGCCGGGAACAACCATGGACGCCTTGAGAATGGTGCCTTCCAGCATGACGTTCTGCTCGTACAATGCGCTGAATACACTGCGCAGCGTCACTTCCGTCACGTCATAGCACATGTCGATGTCATGGTCGCCGTCCATCAGGACCTCGGGCTCGACCATGGGGACCAGGCCGGCCTCCTGGCACAGTGCAGCATAGCGCGCCAGGGCGTGGCTGTTGGCCTCGATGCAGCCGGAACTGGGGCCGTCCTCGCCGATGGTGATGACGGCACGCCACTTGGCGAACTGCGCGCCCATGGCGACGTATTCTTCCAGGCGCTCGCGCAGGCCGTCCAGGCCCTCGGTG
>CAZOXZ010000203.1:0-3599 GCA_964583865.1 uncultured Rhodanobacteraceae bacterium
ATCGGCTCAGCCGTAAAAACGGCCAAACTTTGGGCTGAGCTCACGGATTCAGAAATATGTGATTCACATCACATTTTCGGCAAACCATAGCACAGCACTCCACGACCGCCCACAATTCAGTCCAGGATGGCCATCAGCCGCCGGAGAGAGGGGGCCATGGGGTCGCGGGAAACCTCCTGATTTCCCGGCACGACAACAGGATGAGCAACCGGGCTTGATGCCGGGCCAGCGACAACCAGAACAGTTGACTCAACAGCTTCGGCGAGTGCCGTCCTGTCGCGGTGCTTGCGGCGTCTCACTGCGCCACACTCGCTCCTCAGTCAAACCGTAGTCCTCGCTACGCTCTTCCTTCGCCCCTTCGCGTGGCTCGCTGCGAATTCCCCAATCATCCGCGACCATCATGAATAATGCAGGCTAGAATACGAGCTTCTCCAGTCGAGACACTATCCCTGATGCAGACCCCACCCATGCCCGAATGGATCCGGCAAGTCCATGCCGACGCACCGACATGCCCGGATGCCGCCAGCCGCGTGGCCCTGGCCATCGAGTTGTCCCGCCAGAATGTCCTGCGAGGTACGGGTGGCCCGTTCGGCGCCGCGGTCTTCGACGCGGACGGCAACATCGTGGCCGCGGCTGTCAACCGTGTGGTACCGGAGAACTGCTCGGTGGCACACGCCGAGATCATGGCCTACATGGCGGCCCAGAACAGCCTCGGCCGCGCGCGCATCAACGCGGATGGCAAACGCTACGCGCTTGCTACCAGCGCCCAGCCTTGCTGCCAGTGCTACGGCGCCACCGTCTGGGCCGGTATCGACGAGCTCCTGATCGGCGCACGCAGCGAAGACGTGATGGAACTGACTGAATTCGACGAGGGACCATTGCCCGCCGACTGGGTGGGTGAGCTGGAAAGGCGTGGCGTCCGCGTGCAACGCGACATCCAGCGTGACGAAGCGCGCGCCGTACTGCGACTTTATGGCGACAACGGCGGTGTGATGTACTGATGAGCGCGATCATCATGCGGCCAGGCGCAGGCCGATGAAACGCATCAAGTCGCTGCTGCCCCTGATTTTCCTGATTGCCATCGGCCTGGCGGTCTATTTCAGCGGCAGCCTGGACATTCTCAAGCCGCACAGCCTGATCGACGAACAGCAGCAACTGCAGGAGCTGGTGGACGCCTGGCCGTGGTTGTCGCGCCTGGCATTGATTGCCCTGGTGGTGTTCACCATCGCCACCGGCATGCCCGGCACCATCGTGCCCATTCTCGCGGCCGGCTTCGTGTTCGGCATTATCGAGGGCACGTTGTACTCGGAGATCGGCTTGATCATCGGCTCGCTGGTGCTGTTTTTCACCAGCCGACACGCATTCCGCGACGGCGGTCGCGAGCCACCGCCGTTGGTCCGGCGCTTGCGCGACGGCTACCACCGCCATCCGCTGAACTACACCTTGTTCGTGCGCCTGGTGCCGCTGTTTCCTTTCGGCGCCGTGACCATCGCCCTGGCCTGGCTGCGCTGCCCGTTGAAGACGTTCTTGTTGGCCACCGTCATCGGCAGCAGCATCATGCTGGTTTTCGAGACTGCCATCGGCGCCGGCCTGGCCGACTATCTCGCCGACGGCCAGGAACTCGGCCTGGAAATGTTGCTGGAGCCGCGCATCGCCATTCCGCTGGCTGTGCTGGCCGTGATGACACTGGTTCCCATCGTCCTCAACTGGCGACGCCGACCTGTGGCTGCCGAAACCACCAATCCGGCCACCAGCGGCGATGAATCACGCCCCGAGAACCCGTCGTGATCCTGTCGTGCCGGGCCGATTGGTGGTAACGTAGCGCCCGCACCGCGCGTCGCGCTGCCACAGCGGCCAGCCTGCCAATCCTGGGCGGTCGCGCCACCCGGTCGCCGCCGGGTGCCATGAAAATCACCCGAGAGAGTTGCATGCAAGTACCGTTGTGGATCTGGATGGTGTCGATTGTCGTCGTCATCGCGTTGTTGTCGTTGAGCTTTTTCACCCATGTGCGCAAGGCACACGAGCCCAGCCTGAAAGAAGCCGGTGCCTGGACGGCATTTTTCGTCACCCTGGCAATCATCTTCGGCATCGGCATGACCATCGCCTGGGGCGGCGTCCACGGCTTCCAGTTCTTCGCCGGCTACGTCACCGAATACAGCCTGTCGATCGACAACCTGTTCGTATTCGTCATCATCATGGCCAGCTTTGACGTGCCGCGCGCCTACCAGCAACGCGTGCTGCTGATCGGCATCATAATCGCCCTGATCCTGCGCACCGTTTTCATCCTGCTGGGCGCAGCCGCCATCGCGCACTACAGCTGGGTGTTCTATATTTTTGGCCTGTTCCTGATCCTTACCGCCGCCAAGCTGGGCTTCGGCCAAGCGGACGAGGAAGAGGAATACGAGCCGAATTTCATGGTGCGCATGATGCAGAAGATCCTGCCCGTGACCACGCACTACGAAGGCACGCGCATGACCACCGTCATCGACGGCAAGCGTTACGTCACGCCCATGCTGATGGTGATGCTGGCCATCGGCATGACGGACATCCTGTTCGCGCTGGATTCGATCCCGGCGATCTACGGGCTGACCAGCGTGCCCTACATCGTGTTCGCCACCAACGCCTTTGCCCTGCTGGGCCTGATCGAGCTGTACTTTCTCATCGGCGGCCTGCTGAAAAAACTGGTCTACCTCAGCACCGGCCTGGCGCTGGTGCTGGGCTTCATCGGCATCAAACTCATCATCGAGGCCATGCACGGCAACGAGCTGTCGTTCCTCAACAACGGCCAGCCTATTCACCTCATCCCGGCCATCCCGACCTGGCTCTCGCTGGTGGTGATCCTCACGATCCTGGTGACCACCGCCGTCCTCAGCTTGCTGAAAAGCCGTCGTGATGCGGCCCGCGCCGCCGAGGGCTGACACAGGCCGCGACCTTCGAATCCGAGGCACGGAACTCCCGCCTGGAGCACGCCCGAATGAAGGGCCGTCACGGTTGCACATCGAAACCCTGGCTGAGGAACAAGGCCAATCGGGAGCCAGCTTCCGTTACCCGGTTTCTTGCTCTGCTGGAAGACATCGGAGTTCAGTGCTGAAGCATGAATTTGATTATCCATTTGAGTTGCGGCCCTTGGGCGAAGCCGAGGGAACCGGCTGGTTGATTTCCTTTCCGGATCTGCCCGGGTGCATGTCGGATGGCGAAACGCCGGAAGAGGCCATGGCCAATGGCAAGGACGCTCTGGCAGCATGGCTTCAGGCGGCAAAAGATGTCGGACGTGACGTGCCTCGTCCCGGTGAGCTGCCCAGCGGCAAGTTTGTTACCCGAGTGCCGCGCAGCTTGCATGCACGGCTCGCGGCACGAGCGAGACAGGAAGGCGTCAGCATGAATGCGCTTGTTGCGTCATTTCTGGCCGAAGGCTTGGGTCACAAAGAAGGAACTCGCCGATGACCCCAACCAGACGCTGGACATGAGCACTTTCCTGCTGCGCTCTGGAGTATCAGGTGAGCTGGGATCCTCGATTGCATCCTGACCGGACACCGGCGGACGTAGCTAGGAGCCTGGGCGGTAGGAACCATGTGAGCGAGGCACAGCCATTTTGAGAA
>CAZOXZ010000204.1:0-3597 GCA_964583865.1 uncultured Rhodanobacteraceae bacterium
GAATGGGGCGTGGACCTGCAAACCGAGCACGAGCGTTGGCTGGCCGAGGAACACATCGGCCGCCCCGTGGTGGTAATGAACTACCCCGAGGCCATCAAGGCGTTCTACATGCGCCTCAACGACGATGAAAAGACCGTTGCCGCCATGGACGTGCTGGCACCCGGCATCGGCGAGATCATCGGCGGTTCGCAGCGTGAAGAACGGCTGGATTACCTCGACCGCCGCATGCAGCAATTCGGCATTGATGCCAGCCATTACGACTGGTATCGCGACTTGCGGCGCTATGGCAGCGTGCCGCATGCCGGCTTCGGCCTGGGCTTCGAGCGATTGCTGTGCTACGTCTGCGGCCTGGCCAACATCCGCGAGGCCATCCCCTTCCCGCGCGCGCCCGGCCACATCGAGTTTTGAGCATGCCCGCCGCCCGCGACGCGACACAGTGGTGGCTGGCCGTGACCGGCGACCTTCTGGTTTGGGCCCGTTTGCGCATGTTCGCCGACGGCCACGGCGAGATTTTCGCCGCCGACGGTCGTACCATGCATTTTCAGGACGATGAACGTGCCCGTGCCGCGCTGCTTGATGCCGAGTTTCGTGCACTGGACGGACTGGATGAAGAGGACGCGGCCATGTTGGGCTTCGATCTGGCCAGCATGCATCCGCCCGAAGCCGAGGATGACCAAGCGCTCTTGCCGCTGATGACCCGACAACTGACAGGACACGCCTGATGGATCTTGATCTGACTGGAAAACAAGCCCTTGTTTGCGGTGCCTCGCAGGGGATCGGCCGCGCCGTGGCCATCGAGCTGGCCAAGCTGCGTGCCAGCGTCACCGTGCTGGCCCGTCGCAAGGACGAGCTCAGGGACCTGGTGAAGGCCTTGCCGCCTCCGGGCGGTCCGCTGCCGCATCACTTCATCGCCATCGACGCATCCGATCTGGACGCCTTGCAGCAGGCCATGCACGATCTCAGCAATCGCGCCCCGATCCAGATTCTGGTGAACAATTCCGGCGGCCCGCCGCCCGGGCCAGTGCTGGATGCCGATATCGCCGCCTTCGAAGCCGCCATGCGGGCGCACCTGCTGGCCAACCAAATCCGTGCCCAGGAAGTGATCCCGGACATGCGCGCAGCCGGTTTTGGCCGCATCATCAACATCATATCCACGTCGGTGAAAGAGCCGATTCCCGGCATCGGCGTGTCCAATGCCACCCGCGGCGCGGTGGCCAGCTGGGCCAAGACATTGGCTGGCGAAGTGGCCGCCGACGGCATTACCGTCAACAACGTCCTGCCCGGCTCGACCGAAACCCCGCGCATCGAGCAGATCATCGCCGCCACCGTCGAGCGCAGTGGCGAGTCGGAAGCCGTCGTGCGCGAAGCCATGACTTCCACCATCCCGCTGGGACGCTTCGCCCAACCGGAAGAGACTGCCGCAGCCGTGGCATTTCTGGCGTCACCGGCGGCCAGCGCCATCACCGGCATCAACCTGCCCGTGGACGGCGGACGCACCCGGTCGCTGTAGGGATCCGGACTGGCAGCTGCACGCCACCTTGACACGATATCACTTTGATATCATCATGAACCCATCTTTCACATCGGGAATGTGGGTTCATGAACGAAATCAAGGCAAGTTCACTCGATGGCGTCGTATCACTGGTTGTTCTGCTGGTGCTGTTGGGCGGCTGCGCCTGGTGGCTGATCCATGCGTTGCTGACAACAAGCGTGGCGCAAATCGTCATCGCGGCCATCGGCGGTGCGTTTGTCCTGTTCCTGCTCACCGGTCTTTTCATTGTCAAGCCGAATCAGGGTCAGGTGTTGCAGTTCTTCGGCCGCTATTCCGGCACCGAACGCCGTACCGGCTTGCGCTGGTCCAACCCGTTCTACAGCAAGCGCATGGTGTCCCTGCGGGTACGCAATTTCGAGAGCAGCAAGCTCAAGGTCAACGACAACAACGGCAATCCGGTCGAGATCGCCACCATCGTGGTCTGGAAGGTGGTGGACACGGCCGAGGCGGTATTCTGCGTTGACGACTACGAGAGCTTTGTGCGCATCCAGAGTGAATCCGCCCTGCGGCAAATGGCGCAAAGCTACCCCTACGACGCCGAGCACGAGGGCCAGGTCGCATTGCGCAGCCACGGCGACGAGATCAACAATCACCTGCGCGACCAGATCCAGGAACGTTTGTCACAGGCCGGCGTGAAAGTTCTCGAAGCCCGCATCAGCCACTTGGCCTACGCCCAGGAAATCGCCCAGGCCATGCTGCAACGACAACAAGCCAGCGCCATCGTCGCCGCACGCGAGAAGATCGTCGAGGGCGCCGTCGGCATGGTCGGCATGGCTCTGGATCAGCTGCGCGACCAGGGCGTGGTCGATCTGGACGAGGAACGTCGTGCGGCCATGGTCAGCAACCTGTTGGTGGTCCTTTGCGGCGATGAAGCCGCCCAGCCGGTCATCAACAGCGGCTCGCTGTACTGAGGCGCCGGCTTGGGCAAGAAGAAAGCCTACCCACTGCGAATCAGCGCCGCCGTACTGGAAGCCATGCAGGGCTGGGCCGAGGACGAGTTGCGCAGCGTCAACGCCCAGATCGAGTATGTTCTGCGCGACGCCCTGCGCAAGCAAGGTCGCCTGAAGCCACCATCACGCCAACCTGTTGATGACGACGCACAAGAGTAGAACCATGGACAAGACCTGGGAATACAAGGTAATCACCTTCAAGTCGGAAAAGCTGTTCGGCATGGGCATGCCCGATGACGAGGCTGCCACCCGCATCCTCAATGACGAAGGCTCCCGGGGTTGGGAGCTCACGGGCGTGGTCAATCAGTATGGCACCCCGCCTCGCCTGATCCTGAAGCGCCCACGCTGATCCTGATCATGGCCACCCTGATTCCCGTGCCACCGGCGCCCACGGCTGCCGACCTGGAGCGACAACTGCGCGCCTACGGTATCGACGCCGATTACGGCCGCCGTCATCGGCTGCGCAAGGTGCGTCAGCCAGCCGCGGTGGTAGCCATCGGCACGGACATCCACGGCCGCGAGCGTCAGCTGGCTGCGCCGGCCGCGCGTGCCTGGCAGCGCATGCGCTCAGCCGCGTGTGCCGACGGCATCGAACTGCAAGTCGTCTCGGCCTTCCGCTCAGTCGCCTATCAATGCGGCATCATCGAGCGCAAACTCGCAAACGGCCAGACCATCAACCAGATTCTTGCCGTCAGCGCGGCACCCGGCTACAGCGAACACCACTCCGGCCGCGCCCTGGACCTCACCACACCCGGCTACGAGGCGCTGGAGGAAGTCTTCGAGGACTCGCCAGCCTTTGCGTGGCTGCAGAAAAACGCTGAACGTTTCCGTTTTTTCCTGTCCTACCCGCGCGGAAATGAACGCGGGATTGATTATGAACCCTGGCACTGGTGCTGGCATCGCCGGCGTTGACGCACAAGATCGGGAATCGGGAGCCGGTTGTGCCGGGAGCCGGCCCCCGACACAACCGGCCTGCGGCCGGATCGCCTGCAGGCAGGCTCCTACAGCGGTGGTGTCAACCATCCGGGACACCTGTAGGGGCGCACTTGTGCGCGACCGGGCACAAACGACCCGCGTGGAACGAGACCCACGGGA
>CAZOXZ010000205.1:0-3588 GCA_964583865.1 uncultured Rhodanobacteraceae bacterium
TCGCCGATGCCCTCGACCAGCCAGCTGGCGGACTTCTCGCTGAGGGTGCCTACGTTGATGTACTCGGCCAGGATGGAGCCCTCCGGATCTGCCAGGATGAGCTCCGTCGCCGGCGAATGCTGCGCGAAGCAGCGCGACAGGCCGGTCATGGTCCCCGAAGAACCGCAACCGAAGACCATGGCATCCAGACGACCGTCCATCTGCGCCAGGATTTCCGGGCCGGTCGTCTCCTCGTGCGCCTTGGGGTTGTCCGGATTGCCGAACTGATTGATGAAAAACGCGCCCTCGGTTTCCGCTGCGATACGCGCGGCCATGTCCTGGTAATACTCAGGATGGCCCTTGGCCACGTCCGAACGCGTCAGCACCACTTCGGCGCCCATGGCCTTGAGATTGAAGATCTTCTCCCGGCTCATCTTGTCGGGCACAACCAGAATCAGCTTGTAGCCTTTTTGTTGTGCCACCAGGGCCAGGCCGATGCCGGTGTTGCCGGCGGTGCCTTCGACGAGTGTATCGCCGGGTCTGATCTTGCCGTCACGTTCGGCGCCCTCGATCATGGACAGGCCGATGCGGTCCTTGATCGAGCCACCGGGATTGGCATTCTCCAGCTTCAGGAACAGCGCACATGGCCCGGTGTCCAGATGCTGCACCCGCACCATGGGTGTGTTGCCAATCAGGTCGAGGACGTTCTTCTTGGGGCTCATCGGCGTTCCGTTTGCATGCCACGAAACCGCCATTATCGCCCGTAGGCACGAGCCATGCCAAGCTGGTCAGTGCACAGCCGCGCGGACGGCGCTCCCCGGACAGCGTATAGCCGCGCGGACGGCGCCCCGGACAGCGTAGAACCGCGCGGACGGCGCCCCCCGGACAGCGCGCCGCCGTCACACGAGACGCTGTCCGGGCATCATCGACGCGCCAAATTCAGGCGCCGGAACGCCTTTGCGCCCACATCTCCGTGAGCTGCTGCTTGGCGCGCAGCTTCTCGCGCTTCATGTTGGCCAGAGTCGTCGAATCCATGGGCAAGGCACCGATTTCGGCGTCGTGGACCTTGCTGTCGAGCTTGCGATGATGGTGATAAAGCACCCGAAACTCGGAATCATTCTGCATCAAAGCATCAATTTCGTCTTGAGGCGAATCCTCAAACATAGGCTTGTCCTCTCACGGCCGGCGGCTTCGCAGCACCCCGCTGCAAAGTCTTGTCAACGGGTTCGGACAACCGACACGAGCTCACCACCAGCCACACCTCCGGCCCGGAGGCATTGTCACTGGTGCTGTATCGAGAGATACGGTCATGTCGGGAGGTGGTCCGTACAGTGGCGCGGCGGCCACTTCAGGATTGACGCTACTCCAATCTGCCGTGCTTGGCAAGCGCGTAACGAAAAGCTGACAATTGCCTTGTCAATGGCGGCGTCAGGACCGCTGAACATGCCCGCGTGAGCCGTCATTCAGGCACCGCGCTGGAGATGCGAAATGGTGACAAATCAACATTTTGCGGATCACTCCTGCGGTCAGCTTTTCTTGCAGGAAAACGTCAGCCACGCAGACGCAGGCCGCCTTCAGTCTTTCAGAATGACCACCACGCGACGATTGCGGGCGCGCCCCGACGCCGTGGCATTGCTGGCCACCGGGTTGGCCTCGCCATAGCCTTCGATCTGGATTCTCGAGGCATCCACGCCTGCGGCAACCAGGGCATCGCGTACCGTGGCAGCACGCTGGCGGGACAACTCGCGGTTGCGTTCCTCGCTGCCGCTGGAATCGGTGTAGCCCTCGATGAGCACCGGTTTGGCCGGCTGGGAGCGCACGAATTGCACCAGTTTGCCAAGATTTCGCGTGACTTCCGGTTGCAAGGCCGCCCGTCCGGAAGCGAACGCAGTGCTCCCCAGCACCATCTGCATGCCCTTGGGCCCCGGCTCGGCCTTGAGGTTCTCCATGCGCGCACGCAAGGCACGCGCCGCCTTCTCCGCCAGGCTGGCCTGCTGCTGCGCAAGGTCAGCTGCACGCGCGCGCGCCTCGGCCAGCTTCTTCGCCTGGGCGGCTTCGGCCCGCGCCTGCTCGGCCTGTTCGGCCAGAGTCATGCCCTGGGCCTTGGCCCGGGCAGCCGCTTCCTGGGCGGCCTTGTACTGGATGCGTGCCAGCTCCAGTTGCTGGCGCACACGCGCGGCGCGCTGCTGCGTGTCTTCCAGCATGATGCGATCGTATTCCTGACGCAGTTCGCGGTGGCGCGCGCGGGCACCCTCCAGCTGCGCGGCGGCCCAGGCGATGTCGACACGTCGCTCGGCCATGTACAGCCAGTGCGGATAGTCACGCCGGCCAGCCTGCTTCAGGCGCTGCAAGGTGTCGGCGGCACGGCCACGCTCGGCAATGGCGTACTGTCCCAGCGCCGGGTCCTTGCGCAGGTGTTCCAGACGGGCCGACAGGCGCTGGTAGTCGAGGTCTTCGTCGGCGGCCGGTGCCG
This sequence comes from uncultured Rhodanobacteraceae bacterium, assembly GCA_964583865.1. GTDB lineage: Bacteria > Pseudomonadota > Gammaproteobacteria > Xanthomonadales > Rhodanobacteraceae > DASSBG01. Next base: position 2,453 of record CAZOXZ010000205.1, read on the forward strand.
GCAAGGCGAACCCGGCCAACAGAATACCGGCGCACAGACACAGGGTAAAATTTCGCCACATGTTCATGCGCCCTCTCCCGTCGGGTCCTGGTTGTCCGGCAGGTTGGACCGCAAGCGTTCGTTCTCGGCTTCCAGCTGCCGGTTCTCCTCGCGCTGGGTCGCCAGCTCGGACTTGATTCGCGCCAGGGCACTGTTGGCCGAGGACTCGGCTGCCAGACTGGCGGCTTCGGCATAGTCCTTGCCTGTCATGGCCGCGCGTGCCTGGTCCAGTTTCGTCACCGCGAATCCGAGCTCCATGGGCGCATGATCCGCCGCACCTGCCTGGCGCGCAGCCGCCACGGCATCGGCAGCATGGGTCATGGCATCCACCGGCGGCGGAACACTGGCGCAGCCGGCCAGCCACAGCAGAGCGGGCAACAGGACGCACACAGCAGCGAGACGACTTCGACGATGGTGGTTTCGTGGCATGGGTCGCTTTCGGCATCTGGGAAAAACGGTATGCTAGCAGGGCGGGGAGCCTGCGTGGTAGGCACCATGACCTGCGCAGGGTCGGTGAGGCAATACCCTTGCCGGGCCGGGGACATGCCGGAAGGAAGTTTGTGGTTGCGGCAATCACGCAGGCCACAAACCAGCTCCCGGGCGCCTGCCCCTATGGCACCGGGACGGGATTCGGTGTGTAATGGTCTCGTGAACGCCACTTGAACACGATTTGGGAGTTGAGCGATGGACATCGGCTATTTTCTGAAATTGATGGTCGACAAGGGTGCTTCGGACATGTTTTTGTCCACCGGCGCACCCGTCAACATCAAGGTCGAAGGGACCTTGTACCCGCTGGGAAGCACCGGCTTGCCGTCGGGCATGGTCAAGAAAATTGCCTATTCCCTGATGGACGAGGGGCAGGTGCCGCAGTTCGAGCGCGACCTGGAGTTGAACATGGCGATCGCGGTCAAGGATGCCGGCCGCTTCCGCATCAACGTGTTCAAGCAACGCGGCGAGGTCGGCATGGTCATCCGTGCCATCAAGAGCGACATCCCGTCCATCAAGACGCTCAACCTGCCCAGCCTGTTCAATGACCTGATCATGGAGCCACGCGGCCTGATCCTGCTTGTCGGAGCCACCGGTTCGGGCAAGTCGAC
>CAZOXZ010000206.1:0-3539 GCA_964583865.1 uncultured Rhodanobacteraceae bacterium
GCATTCACCGTCTGCGGCGTCATGCCCCACTCCTTGCGGTTGGTAGGCTTGCCGATCTTGGCGATGTCGTACTCGTAGTTGAACTTGCTGGCTGCCAGGAGATTGGCGTAGTAGTTGTCCGGGCTGATCGCAAGGCCGTCCCAACTACGCCACTTGTCCGGATAGCCGATCTTGGGCAGGAACTTGGACCATTTCTCCAATGCCTTCTTCTTGGTGGCGTCGCTCATCCAGTCGAGGTTCGATGCGATGCTTCAACGCCATGCGCACGTTGTCCACCAGCACCTCGGCGCGCTTCTTGGCCTGCGGCGGGAAGTATTCCGCCACGTACAACTGGCCCAGAGCCTGGCCCATGGACCCATTGACGGCTGCCAACACACGCTTCCAGCGCGGCTTCATTTCCGGCTGGCCATTCAGCGTCTTGCCATTGAAGTCAAAGCTCTCGGCAACGAAGGGCTCGGACAGATAGGGCGCGGCGTCGGCAATGACATGCGCCGCCAGATAGTCCTGCCAGTGCGACACCGGCACATCGACGAGCATCTTGTCGATCTCGGCGAAGAACTTCGGCTGGCCCATGGAAAAGCCCTTGTCGATGGTCAGGCCCTGGGCCTTGAAGAACTGCTCCCAACTGAAGTGCGGCGTGATCTTGTCGGCCTCGGCGACGGTGACGAAATCGTACTGGTTGTTCGGGTCACGCAACTCGATCCGGGACAACGAATGCTTCGCCAGGCGCGTCTCGAACGCCAGCACGTTCGCGGCCTTTTCCTGCGCCTTGTCGGCGGGCACGCCCGTCAACTCGAACAGTTTGGCCACATGCTTGACATAGGCATCACGGATCTTCTGGTGCTCAGCCTCGGTGTAATAGGCCGGCGTCGGCAGCGCCAGGCCGCCCTGGAACGTGAAGGCGATCTGCATCGCGGCATTCTTGTAGTCGGCACTGGAGCCGAAATGGAACAGGGCGCCGCCGCCGCGAGCAAAATCCGCGTCGATCCATTCGACCACATCGGCGGGGGTCTTCAGGGCCGCAATGTCGGCAAGGTCGCCCTTGATCGGATCGAAGCCGGCGGCGTCCACCGCCGCCTTGTCCATGCCGGACTTGTACAAGGCGCCGATCTTGTAGCTGATGGAATCGACAGGTTCGTCAGCCAGTTCGGCCGCGGCGTTCTCGACGATCCTGTGCTGTGCAGCGAGGCTCTCCTCGCGCAGGATGCCGAACGTGCCCCAGCGCGTGCGGTCGGCAGGAATGTCGGTGCTGGCCAGCCACTTGCCATTCACAAAGCCATTGAAATCTCCGCAGGCGTCGATGCTGGTATCCAGCTCGCTGATATCGAACACGCTGGCTGCCACGGCCGCCGCGTCCGCTGTTCCGGCTTCTGCCGTCGTGGTCGATTCGGTGGCGGGCGCCTCGGGTTGGCCACCGGATTGCGGTGTGCAAGCCGTGGCGGCGAGAGCAATGCCGATCCCGAGTGCAAGGGGCTGCAAGCTGGCGTAGTTCATGGAAATCCTCTGTTTGACGGGCGGTAAGCTGACGCATGCCACAGGCCAGGCGGCCACGATGCATGCATTCATCCGAAAAATGCGATCATGGCATTGTATTGCAGTCGCCGCACGATGCCAGTGTCAGAAGTCAGGGGTCGGGTGGTCATCCACGGGAGAACACGCCATGTCCATTGTCCGCCAGCCAGCAATTTTGCTGACGCTCCTTGCCGCCTTGCTGGCCGGTTGCGCCACGCAGCCGGTGTATCCGCCAACCTGGGCCACAACCACGGCCTCACCCCACCAGGTTGCAAATACGCCCGAAAACTACCAGCAGGCCCGCGTCATCTGGGGCGGCGAAGTCATCAGCGTGCACAACAAGACGGATCACACCGAAGTGGAAATTCTGGCTTTCCCGCTGGACAAGGCCCAGCGCCCGGCCCGCAATGATCGCGGTGACGGCCGCTTTCTGGCGATCATCCCCGGATATGTCGATCCAACGTACTATCCAGCCGGTCGCCAGGTCACGGTACAGGGCACGGTCATGGGCGTGCATGGCGGCCACGTGGGCCAGGCGCCGTACATCTACCCGCTGCTGCGGGTCGAGGCCGCCCACCTGTGGTCAGCTGACGAACTGCGCCAGCGCCCCAATGTGAACTTCAACATCGGCATCGGCGTGGGCATCCATTGACCGCACCCCGCGTGCCACCATGGCGCGCCGGGAAACAGTGTTCAATCGACGACATCCGGCTCGAAGAAGCTCCAGCGAATCTGCGGGAACGCCTGCCGCAGGTCTTTCTCGATCGCATTGATGGCGGCCACCAGCTCGGTTCCTGACTGACCCTGCCCGCGCATGCGTGCTTTCACCGACAACATCACGTCACCGCCAAGCTGCAGCGTCAACATGTTCAGCACACTGTCAATCTCGGCGCGCTGCTGCAGGAATTCACGGATTTGCCGTTCCACGTACGGGTCCGTGCTCTGGCCGATGAGAAGCGCCTTCACCTCCACCGCCACCAACACCGCAATCAGCACCAGCAACACGCCAATGGCCAGCGTGCCCAGGGCGTCGAACAAGGGATTGCCCGTGGCCCAGCTCAGCAACACCGCGAGCAAGGCCAGCACAAGGCCCAGCAGGGCCGCCAGGTCCTCACCGAAAATCACGATCAGCTCGCTGCTGCGGCTCTCCCGGAACCAGCGCCAGAACGAGCGCCCGCGCCGCACCTTGTTGACCTCGACAATGCAGGCCTTGAACGACACCGTCTCGGCGGCAATGCCGAACAACAACACCAAGACCGCGATCCAGGGCTTGTTCAGTGCCTCGGGATGGGACAGCTTGTGCATGCCTTCGTAAAGCGAAAACATGCCGCCCACGCTGAACAGCAGAATGGCCACCAGGAACGACCAGAAGTACAGGGCCTTGCCCCAGCCCAGCGGATGCTCCGGCGAGGCCGGCTTGCGTGCCTGACGCATGCCCAACAGCAGCAGGCATTGATTGCCGCAATCGGCCAGCGAGTGGATGGCCTCGGCCAGCATGGCACCGGAGCCGGTGATGAAGGCGGCAACGCCCTTGGCGATGAAGATGGCGAAATTCGCACCGAGGGCAAACAATACGGCGCGCAGCGTGTTGGCATGTCCGGACATGGGCAATGACGTGGCAGGCAAACGGAGATACAGTGTAACGCGTTGATGCCGAATCCAACATGCGCCGCTCCTGCACGCGGATCGACGACAGCCGACAACCCCAGCTCGTTCCATAGTGCGTACAAGGCAAACGGGTCACCAAAGGCTTTGGAGGGTTCGAACACCACCGACGCTGACGCGGACGGCGCGCGCCGAGCACACGCTCGAGGCCTCCAATCAACCGTTGCAAGTCATGGTCCGTCAACCGGCCCAGGCGCCCGAGGTTGGCCACCAGCCGCTGTCGCGGCTCCCCGGCGTCGTTGCGTTACGCCTCGACCAACTGCAGGTAGGCACGCCCACCGGGACCGGAAACGCGAGTAAACATGCACCTGAATCCGTGATCTCACAGGGCGTTATCGCCACAACGCACTGATTATACAGTA
>CAZOXZ010000207.1:0-3493 GCA_964583865.1 uncultured Rhodanobacteraceae bacterium
ATCAGTCCGGCACACCGGCGAACCGTGCCGCCGCTGCCAGTTGTTCATCAGTGAGCCCCGCTGTCTTGCTGGTGGCCATGGCGTTGATGACGCCCATCATGGCCCGTGCGCGGCCGCCGGAGTCGAAGGCATGGAGTGGGCCGGATACATCCAGTGTCGCCGGAGCCAGCTTCTCGGACACCTCAGCGGCGATGGTTGCCGCCATGGGCTGCAACGTCCACTGCGCCAGGTGGCGCTGGGCTTCACGGACCACCGGGCCGGTGGCTTGTGCGTTGAGCAAGGCGGGCAAAATACCGAACGCATTCAGGACCGCGTGGCGGGCATCGCGCCACGTCTCGATGCTCATGGAGTCCCGCAGATTCGGGCTCATGTCCGACGGCTTCCAGTCTTGTGCCGGTGCTGGCCCACCGGCTGCCGCGACATGGGTAGATTCACGCAGCAACACCCGCCCACGCTTGCCACGGAAGGATGCCGCCAGCTTGTCATTGTCGCCCGGCGCCGTTTCCGGCATGGGAACAATCTGACTGCCCAACGGCGCGTTACGGAAGGTTTCGGCCAAGGCCGTTTCCACGGCTTCCAGCAGGCCGGCTGACAGCGAAGCACGGCGCAGCGGGGCGACACCTCGCCACGGTCGGGACGCATCGGCGCCGACCTTGAAATGAAGTACTTCGCCGGCCAGGGCGGTGACGTTGTAACCGCCGCCCACTTCCGGGATGGTCAGCCGGTAGGCGCGTGCTCTGGCCCCTCGGGTCGAAACGTCGAACTGGTCCACCGGGATCAGGCCGTCATCGCCAATGAGCCACAGGGCGTCCCCTCGGGTTGCCAGTGAGCGCGCCGTCATCGCCAGCACATCCGGCGTCAGCCAGTCGTTGTCCGACTCCGCCAGGCTCAGGCCCTGTGACCACAGATTGACGCACCCCTGAACGGTGGCGGTCAGGTCCGCAATGCCCTGGTGGCCGGCGATCCAGTCCGCCCGCAGATCCAGGGCCACGTCGGTAAAGCTTCGGGAGCGCTTCTCACGCTTGAATGGCCACATGGTCAGGCTCTCAGTTGCAAATCATAGTAGGCCTCGCCGTCCACGCCATAGACCTTGGTCACGGCCTGAATGGCGTAGGTTTCGCCCGCCACCGTCACCTTGTCGCTCAACAGCTCCGGCACGAAGGGCATGGACAATCCCGGCACGAACAGACGCAAATCCCCTTGCTGAATCAGTGTCCCGTCGATCAAGTCCAGTTGGTAGCGCTGTGGCGGGCTGGCCATGACGTCGTAAGGCGTTTCCGTGTCGGGACCATAGCCGCCGGACACCGGATCGAATGCCCCCTTCTCCACATCCACCAGCGTGACGGTCATGCCATACTGGTCGATCAGCCGCTGTGCCATGCGCTGGAAGGAATCGCTCATGCGTGCCGCCAGGGGCGCAGCAGATCACCGGCACCCGAGTAGTGAATGGCACGGGCTGCCGCCGCCGCGTTCATGGTTCTGTGCTCGGACAGGTCGCCCACCGTGGCGGTATGGCTGCTCAGACCCGGTTTGTTCACGTCGGCCAGATACTGCGCCAGCCGCCGGAACGCTTCGGCCACCGCCGCCGGCGGGTCATCATCGCTGCCGACGTTTGCCGTCACCCGGTGATACGCTCCGGTCAGCACCACGCCCAGCGGGCTGTAAATCGGATCGGATACCACCGCCCAGCCTGCCCCTTCGCTGCGCTCGACTTGGATAATGTCGCACTCGGCCAGTGGCGGCTGGAATTCACCGTTGCCCATCACGATCCATTCGACTTCGCGGACCGGCCAGCGGTAGGCAATCCACTGCTCGATGCGTTGCCAGACGGCATCCGCGTCCACACCGGTGGGCGTGTCCGGGATCACCGGATAGGTTGGCGGTGTTTCTTTCTGGCGGCGAAGAACAATCACAGGAAGAAGCCTCCACGGGGTCCGGCCACCGTGCGCATCATTGCCCAGCTTCGCGCCTCCAGTTGGGAGTCGTCATAGGCCGGACGGGCCACGATGGACAGTTCATACAAGATGGCCTGATGGATGTTGCGGATGATGGCCAGGCCCTCGCTGGGGTCTTCTTCGGTCATCTCGACCGCATCCGGCACGGTGCGCTGTGGCGGAATCCGAAAGCCGGGGCTGATGCCCACCGCGAGGCCGGCCCCAATCAGGGCCAGCGCATCCTTGCCGTGGCTGGTGTCGGCCACCTCGGGGCTTACACGAGCCTCGAAGGTCAGGGCCTCTGGCGTGTCCGTCAGGGTCAGCGACTCTGATTTCTGGCTGGCCAGAATCTTGTCGAAGTCATGGCCGAACAGCAGCGCGACATCTTGTTCCTCGGACTGAACGCTGTGCCGGAAGGCGTGCGACTTGAACCGCTCCTTGCGCGGTCGGCCACCGTTGCGCCCGCCATCCGACAGCGTGGCCAGCGAGTTATACGGGAACGAACCCGTAATCACCCGCGTGCCATCGCTCTCGGCGCGGACTTCAAGCTTGGCGGCGACCGGCGCGTACAGCATCAGGCGCTCTTCACGTTCTTCAGGATGCGCAGTTGCGCGGCCCGGCTCACCGTCACATCGGTGGTCACAAGCCCGGTCAGGCGCAACCCGCCGCTTTGCGCATCGGAGTACGGGTCTTTGATCAGATCAACCGCCCCCCAGACGCCCACGAAGATCGGTGCGACACCGCCCGCCGTGGTGGTCAGCAGCACCTTACTCAGATCCGTTGCCGGGGCCGCCAGCGCGTTGTGGCTCAGCGTGATGCTCGCCAGCTTGGACACCAGCTTGTCGTACTCGGTGATACCGCTGCCGGTGTCGAACATGGTGGCGTCCATGTAGCTCCAGATTTCCGGACGGGCCAGCACGCGCACGTCGCCGGGGCCGGTGGCCGCGTTGGCAGTGATGAACGCCGCCACCGCTTCCGCGAACACCGAATAGGCGGCGGTGGCGCTGGCCGCGTCGTGCTCGGTGATGCCGTAACCGGACGCTTTGGCGATCACGCCGGACGGCTGGCCGCTGGCACCGCTGCCCTGGAAAATGGCTTTATCCAACTCAGCGGCAATGGCACCCTGCAAATCCCGGCGGATGGCCTGTTCGATGCCGGCGGTCTGCTTCAGGGCCTTGCGGGTGATTTTCAGTTGAACGCCCAGCGTCTGGTCTGGTGACAGGCTGTTGCCGGAAGCCGTGTAGGCGGTCGGCCCGGCCACGTTGCCGGTCTCACTGCCGGCCCAGCCCGCTGATACCGAACTGGTGGTGACAGGGTATTCCTGGGAGCCCGCCGCAATGTTGATCAGCCGTGCGCCCATGGCCCCCGCCACAGAGCCCGGAAACAGCCGGTCGATGATCGGCATCGTTTGCATCGGATCCGGGATGCCGCTGGAAACGGTTTCCCCGGCGCGTTGCTCCAAAGCCTCATAGGGAATCGGGATGCCTCGGAAACCGCCCTGACTTCGCAGCTCCTGGACCACCTCCGCCGTGGCACCATCCAGGCTTCGACCTTCATCC
>CAZOXZ010000208.1:0-3480 GCA_964583865.1 uncultured Rhodanobacteraceae bacterium
CCATGCGCACGTGCATCCAGCCGATGACCTTGCGCTCCCAGTACACGAACATCGCCACCGCCAGAATCACCGGCACGGCAATGGCCAGGACCTTGATGACGGTCCAGGCAATCAGCCACAGAATCGATTCGGTTCCCATGCCCATCATGCCTTTGTCACCTTCAGCTCACTGCCCATCGGCGGCAGTTTCCAGGTGGCCTCGTGGGTGGACTGGATCCACACCGAGCCGGCCGCCACGCGCGCGTCAATGCGCACGGGCAGTTCCACATCGCCAACCCGCACGCGACCATCCTCATCCACGCCCAGCGCCTCGGCATCGGCCGGTGCCAGCACTGCCTCCGGTGGCCGCGTCAGCGGGTGCTCGTTCAGCGCCTTGGCACGACGCAGGACCGCATCGCCGCGGTAGATCGGCACCGTGTCCACGCGCACCAGCCCCTCGGGCCGGTCGCTGCCGCGATCGGCCAGGTCGCCTGCAGTGCCCGCCAACGGTTTGCTGACCTGCCCGGCCATGGCCTCGCGCACATCGGCGATGGCGCTGATGTCGAAGCCGTCCAGTTCCAGCGCCTGACCCATGCGCCGCAGGATCTTCCAGCCTTCCAGCACCTCGCCATCAGCCGGCAACTGCGGCTGTGGCATGTTCTGGCCCATGGCGCGGTACTCGGACTGGGTCTCGGCCACCGGCGCGACGGCCGCATCGACTGCCTGCACGGCACCGTCGACATTGACCAACGTGGCCGGCGACATCGGCAGAGGCGCCAACGGCAACAGCACGTCGGCGCGCTGGCGCAGCACCTCATTGCCGTAGGCGGCAGCGGCCACCACGAAGCCGGCCTGCTCCAGTGCCTTGTCGATGGCGCCGCCATCGGCAAAGTCGTATGGCGCCTCGGCGCCGAACAGCATGTACGCCTTGCGCGGATTGCCCTGCATGGCACGGGCATCCAGACCGCCGTCGTGTGGCAGCACGCCGACCCGGCCCAAACCGATGCTGTTGGTCCCCAGCGGAACCTCGTTGAAGGCACTGCCGGTGGCGCTCGCGATCAGTTTGGCCGCTGCATGCAACCAACCTGCCTGCGGGTGCATGGCCGCCAGGTGACCGAACATCACCACGGTCTTGTCGGCCTCGGCCAGGGTCTTGATGGCCTCGCGTGCAGCATCCGTGACTTCGACGCCATCCAGGGCCTCTTTCAGCCTGGCCGGCAGCTTGCCGGCCTTGCCCGTTTCCACGGCCGCGGCGACCCACACCAGCAGCTCGCCGAGGAAATCCTGCGGCGGCACCACTGTATGCCCGGCCAGCGGGTAATTGAACTCCTGCGCCAGGCAGCTCAGCACGAATACCTTGCCGGCGTGCAATTCGTTGTGGTGATCCCGGAAGAACACTTCGCGGCCATCGCGTTCGGTCGAGGCCGCGAACACGCTGTCGCGCACGCGATGGTTCACCAGCGGCAGCTCATGGCGCAGATACGAGCCGACCAGCAGTGTGGCATCCGCGTGCTTGATGTCCTCGACCGGCATCTCGAAGCCGGTGCTTGCCCCGCCGCTGCAATCCAGCCGGCGCAGGCGATGATCGATGTTGGCCGTACCCAGGCCATCGGCCAGGCGGCGCAGCAAGAAGCCCTCTTCACAGCTCGAGGCCGGGTTGGCGAGAACGCCGATATCCTTGCCGTCGATGCCTTCCAGGCCCTTGCGCACGGCCGCCATGGCATCGTCCCAGGACACCGCCTTCCAGCCATCACCATCGCGGACCATCGGCCGGGTGATGCGGTCGTCATGGTACAAGCCCTGGTGGCTGTAGCGGTCACGATCGGCCAGCCAGCATTCGTTGACGGCTTCATTGTCACGCGGCACGGCGCGCAGAATCTTGCCGTGGCGCACATGCAGCCACATGTTCGAGCCCAGCGCGTCGTGGAAGCTCACCGACTCGTGCGCCACCAGCTCCCAGGCACGCGCCTGGAACTTGAACACCTTGTCGGTCAGCGCGCCCACCGGGCAAACATCGATGATGTTGCCGGACAACTCGCTCTCGATGGACTTGCCGATGTAGGTGCCGATCTCCAGGTGCTCGCCGCGGTTCATGCCGCCGAACTCGTTGGTGCCGGCGATCTCGTCCAGCACGCGCACGCAGCGGGTGCAGTGGATGCAGCGCGTCATGAACGTCTCGACCAGCGGCCCGACATCTTCGTCGGCGACATTGCGCTTGCGCTCGGTAAAGCGCGAGACTGTGCGGCCATAACCCATGGCCAGATCCTGCAGTTCGCATTCGCCACCCTGGTCGCAAATGGGACAGTCCAGCGGATGGTTGATGAGGATGAACTCCAGCGCGTTGCGCTGACCGTTCAGGGCCAGATCCGAGCGCGTTTCGACCTTCATGCCATCCGCCACCGGCGTGGCACAGGCCGGCAGGGGCTTCGGCGACGGCCGTCCGTTCATCTCCACCTGCACCATGCATACGCGGCAATTGGCAGCCACCTGGAGCTTGGGGTGATAGCAGAAGCGCGGAATGTAGACGCCGACGGCATCGGCCGCCTGGATGATCATGGCACCTTTCTGTGCCTGGAACTGGCGGCCATCAATCTCGATGGTGACCGTGTTCTCTGCCTGGGTTGCGGCCTCGCTCATGATGCAACTCCTGCCGTTGCCTCGTCCAAAATCGAGTGACCATGCTTGATGTAGTACTCGAATTCATCCCAGAAATGATGCAGGAAGGCCTGCACCGGCCACGCGGCGGCCTCACCGAAAGCGCAAATCGTGTGGCCTTCAATCTGCCCGGCCACGGCCTTCAGGCGATGCAGGTCATCCTCCTTGCCCTGGCCCTCGACAATGCGCGTCAACACCCGCTGCATCCAGCCGGTGCCCTCGCGACAGGGGCTGCATTGGCCGCAGGATTCGGCATAGTAAAAACGTGAAATTCGCTGGCAGGCCTTGACCATGCAGGTGGTCTCGTCCATGACGATGACCGCGCCCGATCCCAGGCCGCTGCCCGCTTTTTGCAGGGCGTCGTAATCCATGGTCAGTTCCATCATGGTCTCGGCGGGCAACACCTTCATGGACGATCCGCCCGGAATCACGGCTTTCAGGCGATGGCCGTTGCGCACGCCGCCGGCCATCTCCAGCAACTCGGCAAAGGGCGTGCCCAGCGGAATCTCGAAGTTGCCCGGATTGTTGACGTGCCCGGAGACGGAAAAGATCTTCGGCCCGCCATTGTTGGGTTTGCCGATCTCGAGGAACCAGTCCGCGCCGTGGCGCAGGATGGCCGGCACCGAAGCGTAGGTCTCGGTGTTGTTGATGGTCGTCGGCTTGCCGTAAACGCCGAAATTGGCCGGAAACGGCGGCTTGAAGCGCGGCATGCCCTTCTTGCCCTCCAGCGACTCCATCAATGCCGTTTCCTCGCCGCAGATGTAGGCGCCGGCGCCAAGCGCGTTGAAAAGGTCCACGTCGATACCGGTGCCCTGGATGTTCTTGCCCAGCAGGCCGGCCTCGTAG
>CAZOXZ010000209.1:0-3431 GCA_964583865.1 uncultured Rhodanobacteraceae bacterium
GGAGCCGCGACACCGTCAATCTTGTGTTGTCGATGCCACCCGGCACAGATCGCGAGAAGCTCAAGGAGGCGGCCCGCCAGCTCGCACAACGGACATTCTCAGCAGACCGGCGATACCTGCTCGCACAACACAACGACACCGACCACCCGCACTGCCACCTGACCCTGAAATCGGTCGGCTACGACGGCCGGCGACTGAACCCACGGAAAGCCGACTTGCAGGCATGGCGCGAAGCATTCGCCACATGCCTTCGGGAGCAAGGGATCGAAGCCGAGGCCAGCTCCAGAGCTGCACGAGGCGTGGCCCGCAAAGGCAAGAAACAAGCCGTTCTACATGCAGAACGACGCGGCAAGTCCACAATCGCCAAGAAGCAAGTCGACGAGGCCCTGCAGCGTACAAGGGAAGGCGACACACGCCCACGTCCCTGGGAAGACGCCATCGCCCGCCGCCAACGGAAGACGAGAAGCGGTTGGCAGGAGGCGGCATCCATGCTGGAGGCATCTGGCAACGTCCACGCAAAGAAGCTGGCCACCACCATCCGCAAGTTCGTGAGAGGCATGCCGGAGCCCCTAACCGCACAACAGGCCCTTTGCCGGTCAATCAACGAGCGCCTGGCCTCACGGGAACCGCCAATCCGACAGGCCGGCAAGGAACCCGACCTGGATCGGTAGTACGCCGGCAAGCACCCCGTCTTCCCAGTCCAAGCATCGCGGAGCACTCCGCGATCCCACATGTCCGCCCCGACCACTGAGCTACCTTCCTGCTTCACAGCAGAGCAAAAAGTTGGGCATGCCCAACTCAAATGGGGAGGGAGGGAACTAGTGCAGGATGTAAGGCGACAATTGGTTTGTCATCTTGCGACAATTGGTTTGTCACATTCAGGGCCTCGGATGGTGCGATGCAGCATCGAGGCATGCTAGCGCCTCAAAGCTGCCTCAAACGGGCATTTCTGAGACTTTAAGGCGCCAGTTGGTCATCCCGGCAACTCTTCGACGGTCATCTCGCTGGGCTGGTAGTTTGGGCCCGGCTTGCTGGCGATGGTCGGCAGTCGTGTGACGATGCCGTAGATTGCAGTCGCGTTGATGTCGGCCTGGGTGCCGGTCAAGGGGATGGCAATCACGTAAGGGTCTCGGCGCAGGGTGTTCCTTATGGCTTGCCAGCTTGTGCCGTCGAGGCCTGTAGCGAGCGCTTCGTCATGATCGGTCAGTGCCGGTGTGCAGGACAGTTTGCGATAGCCCGGCCGCGTGACACGATGCACGGCGCTGCCGAGGGTGCGCGTGATGCGTGATGCGTCGGTGTCGCTTGACTCCCATCCTGTCTCGATGTCCGTAGTGATTGCTTGCCCGACGACGATTTCTCCGATGACGATATTGCCAGCGCTTGGCGCGCCGGAGTATGCGATCGTCAGCTCGAGGCCGTAACTGGCTGACTCGTTGGCTTCGAATATCGCGCCGGTGCCGCCGCCAGGCAGGGCAACGACCGACTGCCATCCGATTGTCACGCTGTAGCTGCCGCCGGACGTCGGTTTGCTTTTCAGCGTCACCGTGCCGCCTGCCGGCAATCCCGTTGCGAGCAGTGCAAGGCCGCCGATGGGACGCTTCGGGAACGAGCAGCTCAGCGACACGCTGGTGGTCGCTGACGGCCACGCGAGCAGTGCGGTGCTGGCAGGGTCTCGATCGGTCAATGCCTCTGCCGCGATCATGGATGCGCTGCCATCTGCAGACCACAAGGGGGCGATGTGGGAGTGGATCAGTCGCATGTCAGCACCAAATTGTGAGCTTGCTTGTTTGCTTGATGAGGTCCTGCGTGACGCTCGCGACGAATGCATTGACGCCGTTTTCGAGGCCGTAGCGCGGATACGTAATGTTGATAATCTGGCCGGGCTGGTAGTCGCCAGCACGCACGGTGACGGTGACGGTGATGAATCGGCGCAGCTTTGTGTACATCCCGGCAACCCGGTCGATTTCGGCTTTGGCGTCTGCCGCCTTGTCCAGAACCACTTTGTGCGCGGCGGCGTTGCGGGCATGCGAGTAGGCGCCGGACAGCGGGCCACCGTAGGCTGCGCTGATGCGATAACCGGCGGTGAGCGTGGCGCGGGTGATGACTTGTGTGTCGATGGCTGTCATAGCGAGTTGTCTGTAAAGGTGATGTAGTTGCTTGTCACGCTGCTGGTTCCGTCGGTTGCCCGCACCCGGAATGTCACGCTGTAGTCCGCGCCATCGAGCCGCCCTCGGTTGCCAGTGCCCGTGACGCTGGCGCTGTGTGTGCCGTTGCCACTCACGCTGACGTTGATCGCGCCTGTATTGCCACTCAGGTCCACGATGCTGTAGGCAATACTGCCAACATTGCCGCCCGTCGTGGTCATGCTTGTGGACATGTTAATGGCTTCGTTTGCGGGGCGTGGGGGTGACGTATGGTTTTGCGTTTTGCTGCTCGGCTGGCTGCTGATGCTGATGTTGGTGTACGCCGATGCCCCAAGCAGGTCGCCCAGCGAAATGGGCAACCCAGACGGTACTCCCGCGTTCTGCGTTGTATCCGGCACGTAGGCACCGCCGCGCACGAAGGCACCAAGATGTGTGTTGCTTGGCGCGCCGAACTCAGTGCAGACCTGGCCGAGCGAAATGGGCCGGGATGTTGGCAGAGTCATTGTTCCAGTGCCTCCAGCCGCTTCTCCAGTTGCTCGATACGGCGCTGCTGGCGCTGCACCACGTCCAGAATGGGGGCGATCAGGTGTGAGTAACTCAGGGACAGGTAGCTATCACCATCCTCCGGCTCGATGCGCCGCGTCAGCTCCGGCCAGTGTTGTTGCACTTCGGTCGAGAGCAGACCGATGGCCTGCTCGCCGCTGTCGCGCCACTTGTACCGATACGGATGAATCGCCATCAACGCTTCTGTGCAGTCGCCCAACGGCTCGATGTCTTGCTTGAACTTTGGGTCGGAGGTTTCGGTGACAGTGTTCGCAGTGAAGTCCCCGTTCACGTCCACGTCCAAACTAACCGTCCACCCTACAACACCCCCAGTGGCTTCCATGTACCCAGTGATGGCGTGCGTGTGTGCCCCGTTTGGGTTATTGCCCGTGCCCGGCGTACACGTGCCTGGAGTACTGAGGCTGATCGTTCGATCCGCTGCCAGTGTGCCGCCGCCCGACAAGCCATTGCCAGCCGTTATGCTCGTCGATGTGCTTGCCACGCCACTAAGCGCGTGGGTGTGGGTGCCGCCGCTGGCGCTGTTGCTTGTGCCGGTGGTGAGGGTGCCCGGTGTGCTTAGACTGATCGTTCGATCCGCAGCCAAGGTGCCGCCGCCCGACAAGCCATTGCCAGCCGTTATGCTCGTCGATGTGCTTGCCACGCCACTAAGCGCGTGGGTGTGGGTGCCGCCGCTGGCGCTGTTGCTTGTGCCGGTGGTGAGGGTGCCCGGCGTGCCCATACTTA
>CAZOXZ010000210.1:0-3258 GCA_964583865.1 uncultured Rhodanobacteraceae bacterium
ACTATGTCGGCGCCATCCGTCCCGCCGTTGCGGCCAGTCACCACGCGGACGTGGATGCCTTTTACTTCATGGCCGACTATCACGCCCTGATCAAGTCGCAAGACGCGGCGCGGGTGCAGCGATCCCGCCTCGAGATCGCCGCCACCTGGCTCGCCTGTGGACTGGACCCGGACAAGGCCACCTTCTACCGGCAATCGGACATCCCGGAAATCCCGCAATTGATGTGGCTGCTGACCTGCGTCACCGCAAAGGGGCTGCTGAACCGGGCGCACGCCTACAAGGCGGCAGTGGACATGAATACCGAAGCCGGCGAAGACCCGGATGCCGGCGTGACGGCCGGTCTTTACATGTATCCGGTGCTGATGGCCGCCGACATTCTGGCCTTCAACGCCAACAAGGTGCCGGTCGGTCGCGACCAGATCCAGCACATCGAGATGGCGCGCGACATCGCCCAGCGCTTCAACCACATCTACGGCGGTGACTTCTTTGTTCTGCCCGAAGCACAGATCGAGGAGTCCGTGGCCACCCTGCCCGGCCTCGACGGCCGCAAGATGTCCAAGAGCTACGACAACACCATTCCGTTGTTCGAGGGTGGCGCCAAAGCCACCCGCGCGGCGGTGATGCGCATCGTCACCGATTCCCGCGAGCCGGGCGAGCCCAAGGACCCGGACAGCAACGCCCTGCTACCAATCTACCGTGCCTTTGCCGGCGATGACGCCGCGCAAGCCTTCCGTGCCGAGCTGGAGGACGGCCTGGGCTGGGGCGAGGCCAAGCACAAGCTGGTGGAACTGATCGAGACCGAGCTCGGCCCCAAGCGCGAGCGTTATGCCGAGCTGATGGCGGGTCCGAAGGTGATCGAGGACGCACTGCACGCCGGTGCCGTGAGGGCTCGGAAACTGGCCACGCCGCTGCTGGAACGCCTGCGCGAAGCGGTGGGCCTGGGCCAGGGGAAGGTCACGACCGCCGGGAAGAAGAAACGCAAGGCCAAGGCGAAGAGGGCGCACGCGGTGAGCTTTCGCGAGTCCGACGGCAGCTTCCGCTTTCGCCTCGTGGGCGCTGATGGCAGCGAGTTGGCCTTGTCGCGCACTTTTGACGACCCGCGCGCAGCGGGCAAATGTTCCAGTCAGTTGCTGACTGGCAACCCCACCATCGTGGTGGATGGCGACCGCCTGGCATTGCAACTCGACGATGACACCGTGGCGCATACACCCGCTTTCACCGACGCCACAAGCCGCGATGCAGCGCAAGCACGCCTGCAGCAAGAACTGGCCGACGCAGCGCAGGCTGAATGATGGCCACCCTGGCCTGGGTTCTGATGCTGCCGTGGCTGGCCGTGTTGTGCTTCGCCTACTGGTTCCTGCCGCGGCGCCTGCCACGCACGCGCGCGCGGCGCGGCTTCGACATCGTCGCCATTGTGCTGTCACTGGCAGCTGCCGCCGTCTCAACACAGGCCGCATGGTTTGGCTGGCAACCACCCATCCACGATGCCCTGGGCCAGCGCACCGGTGAAATATGGCCGGCACTGCTGGCGGTGCTCTACGCCTACGGCGCCTTTGTTGTGGTCCTGCTCATCTGCCTGTTCGTGCGCCAGATCATCTGGGCCCGCCGCAACCACAAGCCAACAGACTGACCTCAAATGAGATCGAGGCTGTGCAGGAAGATGGCCACCACGCCGGCCGGTGCCAGCCAGCGGCTGGAAATCCGCCAGGCCAGGGCTGCGGCGCCCTCCAGCCCCAGCTCGCGCAGCACACTTTCGCGACCCATGAACCAGCCAACAAACACGATCATGCCGAGGCCGGTCAACGGCAGCATGTAACGGCTGGTGAGCTTGTCGAGGAAGTCGAAGATGTTGTTGCCAAGCACGGTGAAGCCGGACCAGTGGTTGAACGACAGCAGTGCCGCGATGCCGAGCAGCCAGATGACCACGACCGGAAGAATCGTGGCCATGACGCGCGTCAGCCGGGTGCGTTCCTCGAGAATCTGGGCAATCGGTTCCAGCAGCGAAATCGACGATGTCAGCGCGCCAAAGGTCAGCAGCAGGAAAAACAACACACTCAGCACCAGTCCGCCAGTCATGTTGCCGAAGGCCAGCGGCAAGGTGACAAAGATCAACCCCGGCCCGGAACCCGGATCCAGCCCGTGCGAGAACACGATGGGGAAGATCGCCAGCCCGGCCAGCAATGCGAACACGGTGTCCAGGATAATGACCGTGCGCGCGGTGGCCAACAGATCCACGTCCTTGCCGAGATAAGACCCGTAGGCCAACATCACGCCCATGCCGACCGACAGCGAAAAGAATGCCTGGCCCATGGCGGCCAGCACGGTATCGGCGCCGACCACGCTCCAGTCCGGACGGAACAGGAATGCCAGGGTGGCGGCAAACTGGCCGGAGAACATGCCATAGCCGACGAGAATCAACAGTACCAGCGCCAACGCCGGCATCATGCTGCGCGCGGCCCACTCCAGCCCGCCTTTCAAGCCACGCGCCACGATCGCGGTCGTCACTGCCATGAACAACGTGTGCCAGCCCAGCATCCGCCAGGGGCTGGCAAGCAGGCCGTCGAACAAGGCACTGACGCCGGCCGCATCGGCGCCGCTGTATTGCCCGGTCACCGAACTCAATGCATACGCCAGCGACCAGCCGCCGATGACGCTGTAGAACGAAAGAATCAGGCAGGCACCGGCCACGCCGCTGGCACCGAAGATGCCCCATGCACGCGAGCGTCCTTGGGCCGTGGCCACATCCAGCATGCCGTTGACGGGGTTTTTCTGCCCGCGCCGGCCCACCAGCCACTCTGCGGTCAAAATCGGCCAGCCAACAACAGCGATGCACGCAAGGTACACAAGCACGAAAGCGCCACCACCACCCTCGCCGACCATGTACGGAAACTTCCAGATGTTGCCCAGCCCGACCGCCGACCCGGTGGCGGCCAGGATGAAGGTCAATCGCGATGACCACTGCGCGTGCGCTGTCTTTGCCATGAACCCTGCTCCTCGGGCGCAGTTTTCGCGGGCCGGCGCGTCGGCCCGTCCCACGGCTGCGTAATGAAAGTGTCCCCGGCAAACCGTACCATTACCGATGCCGACTTGCCACGGCATGGCACGATCCGGATTTCCCATTCCCGATTCCCGATCATGGCGCGCTTGCCAGCGGGGCCTTCATTTTCTTTGCTTGCACACAAATTCGTCTGGAACGAATTTGAACCGCCGAAGGGCGAGCCGGACCGGGCTGCCAGTGGCAGCCCGCAGCCGGCGAGC
>CAZOXZ010000211.1:0-3230 GCA_964583865.1 uncultured Rhodanobacteraceae bacterium
ATCGGCTCAGCCGTAAAAACGGCCAAACTTTGGGCTGAGCTCACGGATTCAGATTGTACTTTTTCAGCATTCAGATCCTTCCTTTTAGTTCAGCCGCCGAATAAATCACTGCTCAACTACTTATCCGGATTAACCATGTTCCTCAGCCACGGCTTCGATGCGCAACAGAAATGACCTACCATTCCGTCACGCTTCAAGCGAGAGCTCCGTTTCTTGGATTCGAAGATCGCGGCTTCTGGGGATCAAAAGACGCTGCATTCCCGCTTTCGCTGGATTGACGCTCTGAGATAGGGGGCTTATCAGGACTAAGTTTAGCGTCTTCGCCTAAATAAACCAAACGGTCGTCGACAACGTAGCACAGAGCGAAAGAGGATTCCAATACTGGTTGCTCGGCAACTTTAATGGACGGAAATTCCGGCGAAAAGGGCGCGGCCGCAGCCGTGCGTGTCTCTGCCGGCCAGGCGCCAAGCGGGGTAAAATGGCGGGCTTTCACCACCGGGATACCGCAATCGTGCCACGATCATTGAAAGCGCCATTGCCCGCATCGGCAAAACAGCGCAGCTTCTGGCGCGCGCCACACGGTGCCGCGTTGGCCTTGGCGGCCGCGGATGCGGCCGAGCGTCTGGACAATCTGCTGGTCGTGGTGGCACGCGAAGGTCAGGCCGCACGCCGGCTGGCGCGTGAGCTGGCGTTTTTCGCGCCGGATCTGGCCGTGCGCGTCTTTCCGGATTGGGAAACGTTGCCCTACGACCGCTTCAGTCCGCATCCGGACATCCTGTCGCAGCGCATTGCCAGCCTGTACCACCTGCCCGCCAGCCGCAGCGGGGTGTTGATCGTGCCGGCCGGCACGTTGATGCAACGCCTGGCGCCGCGCAGCCACATCGGCGGCGCTGGAATCGCCCTGGCCACCGGCGAGACCCTGGTGCTGGAGGATGAGCAGCAACGTCTGCAGTCGGTGGGCTACCGCCATGTCCCACAGGTCACCGAGCCGGGCGAGTTTGCCGTGCGCGGCGGCATCATCGACATTTTCCCCATGGGCACGGACCTGCCCTACCGCATCGAGCTGTTCGATGACGAAGTCGACTCCATCCGCAGCTTCGACCCCGAGACCCAGCGGTCCATCACCAATGTTGCCGACGTGCGCCTGCTGCCGGCGCGTGAGTATCCGACCAGCGACGAAGCATCACGCCGCTTCCGCCAGCGCCTGCGCGACCGCTTCCCCATCGACGTGCGCCATTGCTCCATCTACCAGGATATGCGCGAGGGGATCACGCCCAGCGGCATCGAGTACTACCTGCCGCTGTTTTTCGAGGCGACCGAGACCTTGTTTGATTATCTCGACGACGATGCGGTGATGCTGCTGGACGAGGGCGTCGGCGAGCAGATGGAAACTTTCTGGGCGCAAGTCGGGCAACGCCACGCGCAGCGCGCCAGCGACCTGCAGCGCCCCATCCTGCCGCCGGATGAAATCTACCAGCCACCGGAGGAAGTGCGTCGGCACCTGAACCTGCACCGCTGCATCGAGGTGGTTCCCGGCGACCAACGCCACGCCGTATCTCTGGGCGACAGCGCGGTGCCGCAACTGGTGCTGGCGAACAACCCGGATGGCGAGCGCCAGCCCGCCGGAACATGGGTACAGAAGCAGCCCGGACGCATCCTCGTGGCCGCCGACAGCGCCGGCCGTCGTGAGACCCTGTCCGACCAGCTGGCCGGGCTCGGGCATCGCCCCGCGCCGGTGCCTGACTGGGCTGCCTTTCTGGACGCGAATGGCCCGCAACTGGCCATCACCACGGCCGAGCTGGGCAGTGGCTTTGCCCTGACCGACGCCGGCCTGGCCGTCCTCACCGAGCATGAGCTGCTGGGCGAACGCGCCCGCCGCAGCCGTCGGCGCGACGTGCACGCCGCACGCGATCCGGACAGCATCATCCGCGATCTGGGCACACTGGAATCCGGCTCTCCCGTGGTCCACCTCGACCATGGTGTGGGCCGTTACCGCGGCCTGGAGCGGCTGGATGTCGGCGACAGCCCGGACGAATTCCTGGCCATCGAGTACGCCGAAGGCGCCATCCTGTACGTGCCCGTGGCCCAGCTTGACCTCGTGAGCCGTTATACCGGCGCCTCGCCCGAGCTGGCACCACTGCACAAACTCGGCGGCGAGAGCTGGAAACGCACGCGGCGCAAAGCGGCAGAGAAGATCCGCGATGTGGCCGCCGAGTTGCTCGCCATTCATGCCGAGCGCGCCGCGCGTCAGGGCAAGGCCCTGCCCCTCGATGCGGCGATGAATGCGCGCTTCGCCGCCGGCTTTCCCTTCGAGGAGACCGACGACCAGCTCGAAGCCATCGAGGCCGTGCTGACCGACCTTGCCGCACCGCGGCCCATGGATCGCGTGGTCTGCGGTGATGTCGGTTTCGGCAAGACGGAAGTGGCCCTGCGTGCCGCCTTCGCCACGGCCGCGGCTGGCAAGCAGGTCGCTGTGTTGGTCCCCACCACCCTGCTGGCGCAGCAACACTACGAGAACTTTCGCGACCGTTTCGCCGACTGGCCGCTGGAAGTGGCCGTGCTGTCACGTTTCCAGTCGCAGAAAGAGACCGCTGCCACCCTGGAACGCATGGTTGCCGGCACGGTGGATGTGGTCATCGGCACCCACAAGCTCATCAAGGGCCGCCTGAAGTTCAAGGACCTGGGCCTGGTGATCATCGACGAGGAACAGCGCTTCGGCGTGCGCCAGAAAGAGGCGCTGAAAAAACTGCGCGCGGAAGTCGACCTTTTGACCCTGACCGCCACGCCCATCCCGCGCACCCTGAACATGGCCATGAGCGGCATGCGCGACCTCAGCATCATCGCCACTGCGCCGGCGCACCGCATGGCGGTGAAAACGCTGATCACGCACTACGATGCAGCCATCATCCGCGAAGCCTTCGAGCGCGAGCTGGCCCGCGGCGGCCAGGTGTACTTCCTGCACAACAAGGTCGAAACCATCGAGCGTGCCGCGCGCGAACTGGGCGAGCTGATCCCCGAGGCCCGTATCCGCCTGGCCCACGGGCAGATGCCCGAGCGCGAGCTGGAGAAAGTGATGCTGGACTTCCACCGCCAGCGCTTCAACGTGCTGGTGTGCTCGACCATCATCGAATCCGGCATCGACATTCCCACGGCCAACACCATCATCATCAACCGCGCTGACCACTTCGGTCTGGCCCAGTTGCATCAGTTGCGTGGCCGCGTCGGCCGCT
>CAZOXZ010000212.1:0-3227 GCA_964583865.1 uncultured Rhodanobacteraceae bacterium
CCCGCAGGGCGCCAACCCGGGGTGCCCTTTCTTTTGGTTCGTTTTCTTTGGGCAAGCAAAGAAAATGAACGCCCCGCTGGCAAGCGCGCCATGGTCGGGAATCGGAAAGCATCGGGAGACGGGACCCGTAGGCGACTTCGGGTTTGCGGCAATGGCCGGGCTTCGAGGCTGAAAAAACTCACAACCTCTCAGAACGGCCCCACGGCATGCGCCTGGGCAATCAGGCGTTGGCGGGTGGCAGGGTCGCAGTCATGCAGCCAGTACACCAGCAAATGCTCGTGGCCGGTGTCGCCAAAACCGGCGGCGCGATCCACACGCTCGGCCAGGACATCGCCGCAATAACCGAACACGGCCTTGAAGCGCGGCCGGAAATACTGCAAGGCCCATTCCAGCGCCATCAGGTACAGGCCGCCTTCGGCACGCACACGCTGGCGCAGCGCAGCCGGCATGCGCCGCATCACCCGCGGGTCGGTGACCGCGCCGCCACCCAGCAACAGCTCGCCCTGCGGCGTGAAATGAATGTAGCAGGCCAGATGTTGCTTGCCGCTGCCGGTGACATGCCAGGCGGCCACGTGGTGCGGAAAGTCCGGTGCCGGCACGCCGTAGCGCCGCCGGAAGAGCGCATCAACAGCATCCTCCAACTGCGACGACTCACGCAGTTCCAGACGATCATCGACGTTCACAAAACGTCCTCGTCGCCGGGATTGTTGATGCCATGCGGCACGTGCCCGGCGGTGACATGCTTGTTGCGTGCCGAGTCGATGTTGGCCAGGGTATCGTCGAAAAAGATGTCCGCACCAAAAGCCTCCAGAAACGGGCCCTTGTCGCGCCCGCCGAGAAATACCGCCTCGTCAATGCGCACGCCCCATTGGCGCAGGGTCATGATGACGCGCTTGTGTGCCGGCGCCGCACGCGCGGTCACCAGCGCCGTGCGAATGGGTGAATCCTCGGCGGTGTACGCGGCCTGGATGTGGTGCAGCGCATCGAGAAACCCCCGGAACGGCCCGCCCGACAGCGGCTCGTTCCAGTGCTCGGATTCGTTGCGATGAAAAGCGGCAATGCCCTGCTCTGCCGTGACCCGCTCGGACTCGTCACCGAAGATCACCGCATCGCCATCGAAAGCAATGCGCAACTGGCCCGGCTGGCTCTCGCCGGCTGGCGACGGCAGGATGGTGGCCGCGGCCACGCCGGCACGCAGCGCACGAGTGACATCCTCGGCATTGGCCGACAGGAACAGGTCGGCATGGAATGGCCCGACATAGCTGGAGGTCGGCGCACCGCTGGTAAAGGCCGCACGTGAGATGTCCAGGCCATGGTGCTGGATCGAATTGAAGATACGCAGCCCGGTGTCACCGGAGTTGCGCGACAACAGAATCACCTCGACCATGGGCTCGGCCGGCTCGGCCGGGTTCAGCGCCAGCAGCTTGCGTACCAGCGGAAAGGCCACGCCGGGCGCCAGCACCTCGTCCTCGTGCGCGATCTGCCATGCCCGATACGCGTCCAGGCCCTCGCGCTCGAACAGCGCGTGGCATTCGGACAAATCAAACAGCGCACGCGAGGAAATGCCGACCGTCAGTACCGGGCGCGCGCTCGCCGAGCGTGCCTCGCTATCGCCGCTCACGTTTTCAGGCGGGGATGAACTGCTCGTCAAGGATGCGCTCCTCCAGGCGATGATCGGGATCGAACAACAAGGTTACTGCAATGTCGCTGGCCTGTTCGATCCGCACCCGCCGCACCTGCCGGAACTCCTGGAAATCGGCCGTGGCACTGACCGGCCGCTTTTCCCCGTCCAGTACCTCCAGATCCACCTGCGTACCCGTCGGCAGCAAGGCACCGCGCCAGCGACGCGGCCGGAAGGGGCTGATGGGCGTCAGCGCCAACACGTTGGCATCCAGCGGCAGAATGGGGCCGTGCGCGGACAGATTGTAGGCCGTGGACCCGGCCGGCGTGGCCACCATGACGCCGTCGCAGATGAGCTTGTCCAGTTTGCACTTGCCATTGAGCGAGACGGCGATGTGCGCCGCCTGGTTGGTCTGACGCAGCAAGGCCACCTCGTTGAAGGCCAGGGCCTCGGCCTGCCCGCCGTCGGCCTCGGTGACCGTCATCTGCAGCGGGCGCAAGACGGCCGGCTCGGCTGCCTGCAAGCGTGCCACCAGGCCATCTTCCTGAAAACGATTCATCAAAAAGCCGATGTTGCCGAACTTCATGCCGTACACCGGCACACCGCGGTCGCCATGGGCCTGCAGCGTACGCAGCATGAAGCCGTCGCCGCCAAGCGCCACGATGATATCCGCTTCCGCGAGCGGGCTGTCACCCAGCGCCGCTGCCAGCCGCTCGCGTGCGGCGATCGCGGCGGGTGCGGCGCTGGTGACAAAGGCGATTTTCATCGCGTCCGCTCAGGCCTCGCCGGCCTGCACCAGGATGGCCAGGCGACGCACGGCCACCGAAACCACCGGGTAGTCGGCACTCTGGGCCAGAATCTCGGCCAGCACCTCGCGGGTGTACTTCAAGGTGGCATCGTCGCGTTCCAGCCAGGCCTTCACCAGCTGGTCGGCCGGCATCTCGCGGTCCCATTGCAGCACCTGAGCCGCCAGTGCGCGGTGCTGGTAGCCCAGTTCATCCAGCAGCGAACCACGGGCCTGGGCGTGCCAGCGACTCTCGACCGGCAGACTCTCGATCTCGCTACGCAGCCACTCCAGATCCAGCGCTTCGGCCAGCCAGAAGAACGCACCGGCCACACGCTCGACCGGCTGCTCGCAAGCATGTGCGACCTCGGCCATGTCCAGCGAAGCACGCAGCACCGGCGAGCGGGCCAGGCGTTGCGCCAGCTCCTCGTTCACGCCCAGGCCCAGCCACTTCTCGCGGTCGCCCTCGAAGTCGCCCTTGCCGGTCGGTGTGAGCACGTCCGGAATGGCTTCGCGCAGGGCAGCGACCACCGGACGATAGCGTTCCACATTGGCGGCGATGTCCAGGCTGCCACCGGGTCGGTTCAGCAGCCAGCGCGTCATGTGCCGCAGCAGGCGCCAGGTGTGCAGGCGAGCATCGACCTGGGTCGCCTCGGCCACCTGGTTGTCCAGCGCCTCGATCTCCTTCCACAGGTCGCGCGCTTCCAGGATCTCGCGCGCGGCCGTGAACGCCTTGGCAATGGCGGCCGAATCCTGCCCGGTGTCCTCCTGCATGCGCATCATGAAAGTGGCGCCCATCCGGTTGATGGTGGAGTTGGTGAC
>CAZOXZ010000213.1:0-3194 GCA_964583865.1 uncultured Rhodanobacteraceae bacterium
TACATGCCGTTGGCGATTTGCAGCAGGGTGGGTACGGTGCCGCAGTGATACAGGAAGGCGCCGGGGACTTCAGCCACGAAGGAGAAGGTCAGCGTCTCGCCCGGCATAATGTCGACGTAGTCCATGGTCGGGGCCGTCATGGCCGAGTGGAAGTCCACGGAGTGCTGCATCATGCCCTTGTTGGTGAAGGTGATGTTGACCGTCTGGCCCTGGTGCACGTGGATGGTCGGGCCGGGTACCGAGTCGCCGAAGGTCCAGGCCTTGTACTGCACGCCGTTGGCGATCTCGACGGAGACATCGGTGGAGACGATGTGCACGTCCACGCTGTCGCCCGGCGTCAAGGGCGGCAGGCTGGCGTCGCGGGCCTTGGCAATCGGCCCGTCGGCCGCGAGCGCCAGCGGCGAGATGGCCGTGGCGGCGGCATGCGGCGTGGGGGCCTTGACGTTGAGGCTGCTGTAGATGCCGCCCAGCAAGAAGAACACCATGGCAGCCAGGCCGACCAGGGCGGTGGCCACGGCGGCACGGGACCCTGGCCGGGCCTTGCGCGGTGTGGTGTCGTGGCTCCATTCGGCAATGCGGCGCCATGTGGGCCAGCGCTTCTCGATGAGGTAATCGATGCTGTATGGGCTGGTGCCGCTGCGGCTGTTGATGGCGATCAGCGCAACGAAAATCAGCACGTAGGCAATGGCTGCGCCCATGTTGGCCGCGCCTGCGGTGTACGGGCCGCCGAAGCCCTCGGCCGTGCTCCAGATCAGCAGGCTGAAAAGAATGCCCAGCACGTAGGTGGTACGCCGGGCAAAGCCCAGCAACAAGGCCACGGCCAGCGCGGTTTCGGCCACTCGTGTCAGCCACAGGAACAAGCCAGCATGCGGCGTGACGATGGCGATCCACATGCGGTACCACCACTCGGCCCAGGCCGGCTGGCCCTGCAGGGCGTTGTGCAGGTAGCCGACGTAGTTGTCGGCGAAGCCCTGGGTCCAGGTAAGCGCCGCACCGATGGCCCAGATCAGGCCGAAGGAAATGCGCAGGGCGGCACCGGCCACGGTGGCCCAGTCGCGTGCTTCTGCGTTTTTGTCGAAGGGTTCGGACATGACCGTTTCCAAGGGTTGAGGCAGGCGAATCATACGGCTGTTTGAACGGCCGTTGTGTTGATTCAGGTCATTGGAAAAAAAGAAATTTCGGGGGCCGAAAACAAGACGTTTTCGAGCGCGACAAGGGGCGTTCGGCGATCAGTGTTTGCCGGCCGAGCAGGCGGCTGGAATAGCCTGTCAGGCCGGGACTTGCAGGTGTTTTTCGGCCTGCATCACACCGTTTGGTCCGAAGCTGCGTTCGCTGATGCGGGCGTGGCCGTCGTGGCCGATGGTGATGATGGTACTGGCCCGTGTGCCATAGTGCTCGCCGCGGATGAAGGCTGCTGAAGGCTGTCGTTCCAGCTCGATGCCGATGCCGGTGTCGGGCAGGACATCGTCCGGCCAGCGGCTATCGTCCGCCAAGGCATTCCACAAGGGCTGGAAGTCGTTGTCGCCGCGATCGACCCAGGCCTGCAGGCGCTCCTGCAAGCGGCGTGTTTTCGGCCACGGCGTGTTGAAATCGGCGTTGGACAAGCCGTGGATGCCGGGTGTGATGTGTTCCTGGTGCGGTTGCGGCTGATTGCCGACATAAGCCGCCGAGTCTGCGTCGAACAACAGCAGGTTGAAAGGCCGGTAGTCGGCCGCCTTGCTGTGGATGTGTGCTGCCCAAGCGCATGCATCGTCATCGGTCAGCAGGAAATCACTGACCAGCAGCCCGCGCGATGCGCCGTCGGTTGGCAGGCACGGGTCGCGTACATTGGTGACCACTGCAGCGCGCGGGCCATCGGCCAGACCCATCCAGGTGCCTCCGGCTTGGCGGTCGCGGCCGGCACGGATGCGTGGCTGGTCCGGCCAGCGCGCGAGAGCATCGGTCGGCCGCGCATGTATTTCGTCGCGGTTGCCGAGCAGCACCAGTGGCCAGTCGGGATGGGCTTTCCAGGCACAGGCGAGCAGGCACATGTCGAGCCTCAGGCCGTCGCCGAAAACTGTTGCAGGAGGCGCCGCTCGATGTGGACACGGTCGGCAAAGCGGGCAATGCCCTGGCCACGCATGCGCGGGGCGTGCTCGTCGATGTAAGCCTGCCAGGTGACGTCGTCATGCAGTCGATAGTGCACAACAAGGCACACCTCGTCCGGGTTGTCGCTGTCCACCTTGAACAGTTCGGCATCCTCGAAGCCGGGCAGGGCCAGCATTTCGGCAATGTGCTGGCGCAGCCACGGCTCGTAGTCGGCCATGAGCGTGGCAGGCACCGCCAGGTTGACTTCGTAGACAAGACTCATGGCATGTGTGGTCTGCGTTCAGACGGTTCCGCTCGGGTGTGGTTCGTGAACCGCGCCGTCGTTCGTGCTGCGTACATGCTGGCGTAGCCAGGTTGCAAACTCCGCCTCGTCGATACTGCCCTCGGTCAGACCGAGCATGAAGGCGTACTTCTCTTCAGCGCCGGCTTTCAGGATGCTGTCGTTCAATGCCAGGAATGTGCGGTAACAAACCTGTGCGGTGCGCTTGTTGCCGTCGATAAACGGATGATTGCGTGCCAGACCGACAGCCAGCCTGGCGGCCAGATCGGCAAGGTCCGGCGGTGGGTCACCATAGGCATGGCGTTGTTGTGGGCGGGCCAGGGCCGAGTCCAGCAGGCCGTCGTCCCGCACACTGGGGTTGCCACCATGTTCGGCCAGTTGGCGGTCGTGGATGGCCAGTGCCAGCGGTTTCTCGATCCAGACAATCATTGTGCCAGCTTGCGCAGAACATCCCGGTCCTCGCGCATGATTCGCTCTGCCACTTCCATCTGCGCCGCCAGCTTGGGGTCGTACTGGCTCAACCGGATACCGTCAGCCGTTTCCACGGCGTACAGTTCGTCGCCTTTCTCGACGCGCAGCCGCGTCAAGAGTTCCCTGGGCAGGATGACACCGGCGGAATTGCCAATGCGGGTAACCTTGAGCTTCATGGCATGGCCCTGATAATGAATCAGGCGTGATTATAACATGTGTTCTATCATTCGAGTCGGCATCCGGGAATGTTTGACGGACAGACTCCACGGGCAGGGCGACAGCGTCCAGGGGCCACCGCCCTGCCAGGAGCCTGGGCGGCAGAAACACAAGCGGCTGCGGCTGCGCCCTTTTGGGC
>CAZOXZ010000214.1:0-3143 GCA_964583865.1 uncultured Rhodanobacteraceae bacterium
CAGCCGGCTGTTGGCATAGGCCAGCCCCCGCATGACACGGTGGATCAACGGATCATCCAGCCCGAATGCGTCCTTCACCAGCGGCAGGATCGGCGCATAGGCCTCGCGGCAGGCCTCGAACTGGCCGACATCGCATTGCAGATAAGCAAGGACGGCACGGGCGGACAAGCGCTCATGTGTCTTCGGCGGCAAGCGCTGCGCCAGCTGCAAGGCCATCCGGGCGGCCGCCGTGGCATCGCCGTGGCGGCCGGCATCCGCCAGGGCGCGTGCCTTTGCCACGCCGATGGCAACGCGCTCCGCCAGTGTGTTGTCACCTTCCCCGACAGCTTCCAGGGCCAGGTCGAAATGGACCACGGCCTGCCCCGCCTCGCCAATGCTGGCATAGCTTTCGGCAATGGTTCGTTCCACCGACATGCGCACCGCTGGCTGGCCGGCCAATTCCCTGGCGGCACGTTTCCCTGTCGAGTCAAGAATCAGGCGCAGCAGGCTGCGATCCATGCCACGCGCCCGATCCGGATCAATGCCGCTGAGCATGGTCTCGACGAACCGCGCCACTTGCCGCGACTTGGCACCGGCAACCTCGGCCCGCACACGCTCACGTTCCGCCTGGGCCGCAGCGGCCACGGCCTGGTCCCTTTGTTCCTGGAGCTGCTGCCGGCTGTACAAGCTCTGGCCCAGCAATGCGACCACGGCCACGAGCACCACACTTGCCACCGCCAATGGCCATACGTTGCGGCGCGCGAACGAAACCATGCGCCCGAGCTGTCCCACGTGCACTCCGGCCGGCGGGCGGCGGCGGGACACGGCTTCGATGTCCCGCGCCAGCGCCTCGACCGTTGCATAACGCCGCTCCGGCTCCGTCTGCAAGCAACGCTGCAGCACCTGACCGAGGTCGCTGCGCAGCACACGGGCCAGTTTTCTCTGCTCGCAGCCGCGATGCCTGGCGATCGCGATACGCTGGCCCTCATCCAGGCCGCGGAAACGATCAATCGGCGCAGGCAATTCCGCACTGGCAAGCGCGCGCTTGCCCTTCTCCCACGGCAATACGCCCACGCACAACTGGTACAACACAAGGCCGAGGCTGAAGATATCGCTCGCCGTACCCACAGGCCCACCCGCCAATTGCTCCGGACTGGCGTAGTCAGGCGTGAGCAAGCGGGTCGCCGTGGCGCCCTTGCTGGCGTCCTCTTCCAGCAATCGCGCGATACCGAAGTCCAGCAGCTTGGGTACGCCATCGGTCGTCACCAGCACATTGCCGGGCTTCAGGTCACGATGGATCACCAGCATGCGGTGGGCATGATGCAAGGCGGACATCAGCCCCTGTGCCAGGCGCAAACGTGCCATGATCCCGAGCTTCGCCTGGTCACACCAGGCCAGCAACGGCTGACCTTCGACGTACTCCATGGCAATGAACGGCCGGCCGTCATCAGTGACGCCTGTGTCGATCAGGGTGGCGATGTTCGGATGGTTCAGTCGGGCCAGGATTTGCCGTTCACCGGAAGAACGGTCCAATGTGCGTGCTTCGTGCCAGTCTCCGCGCAAGACCTTCAACGCGACGCGCTGGCGAAAATCCTGCCCGGTGCGCTCGGCCAGGAAAACCACGCCCATGCCGCCCTCGCCCAGCTGCCGCAACACCCGCATATTGGCAAAACAACGCCCGATCCAGGCGTCCGGATCCAGCTTGATGACGCGCTTCAGCGACTGGATCGAGGCATCGAACGGGTCAGCCTCCGAATCGGCGGGCGCCAGCATGCGCTCGAGACGGGCCGCGGTTGCCGGCGCCTTGCGCCGCAATTCGGCCAGCCACGCGCCACGCTCGGCGTCAGCCAGGTCCATGGCCTTGTCGAGCAACTGGCGCAAGCGTATGCCGTCGGTGGTCATGGCGATTCGACGTGGTCCGCAAGCCAGACCCTGGCAAAGCGCAGGTCCCGATCCACGGTTGCCTTGGAAATGCCGACGACTGTGCCAATCTCGTCGTAGGTCATGCCGCCAAAATAGTGCAACTCGGTCACCCGGGCCACCCGCGGCTGCGTGGCTTCGAGCGCACAAATGCCATCCTCCAGGCCCAGAATGTTGTCATCGACCGGGAACTGGTTGCCATCGGCCAGCGTCATCGACACGCGTTTGCCACCGTGGCGCTTGTCGCTGGCACGCGCACGGGCGTGATCGACGAGGATCTGGCGCATGGCACGTGCCGCCACCGCCATGAAGTGGGCCTGGTTCTCGCACTCGACGTTGCTGCCAGCCAGCTTGACCCAGGCCTCGTTGGCCAGGGCCGTCGGTTGCAGCGTATGCGCCGGCGACTGGCGACGCATGAGGTCGCCGGCAATGCGCCGCATTGCGGCATAGACCTCGGGCACCATCGCATCGAAGGCCGTCTGGTCTCCGGCTCGCCATGCCTGCAATCGTTCGGTTACGTCCACCGTCCCCTCGATACAGCCACCTGCGACCAGTCTACCCGCAAGTGTGGATGGCGTCAGCGCAAACCGGTCTCCATGCGCGCGATGACCATGCGCTGGATTTCACTGGTGCCCTCGTAGATCTCGGTGATCTTGGCATCGCGGAAGTAGCGCTCCAGCGGCATTTCCTTCGAATAGCCCATGCCGCCATGGATCTGCACCGCCGCGTGGGTGATGAACATGGCCGATTCGGACGCCGTCAGCTTGGCCACCGCCGCCTCGGTCGAAAAGCGTCCGCCCCTGGCCTCGGCATGCTGCTTGGCCCAGGCAGCACGCAAGGTGAGCCAGTAGCTGGCATCCAGCTTGCACTTCATGTCCGCGATCTTCTGCTGGATCATCTGGAAGCTGCCGATGGACTGACCGAAGGCCTTGCGCTCGCGGGCATACTCCAGCGAGGCCTCGTAGGCAGCGCGCGCCAGGCCGACGGCCTGCGAGGCAATGCCGATGCGCCCGGCGTCCAGCACGCCCATGGCGATCTTGAAACCCTTGCCCTCCTCGCCGATGACTTCATCTGCGGTGGCACGGTAGCCATCGAACTCGATCTCGCAGGTGGCCGAGGCACGGATGCCCAGCTTGGGTTCGGTCTTGCCCGGCGCAAAGCCGTCGCGCTCGGTGTCGATCATGAACGCCGTGATGCCATGCGCGCCCTTGTCCGGGTCGGTCATGGCGAACAGCAGAATGTAC
>CAZOXZ010000215.1:0-3099 GCA_964583865.1 uncultured Rhodanobacteraceae bacterium
AAATCGCTCTCAAAATGGCTGTGCCTCGCTCACATGGTTCCTACCGCCCAGGCTCACAGGAGGATACGACTATCTGGTGTGTGCACAGGGAATGCACGGCATCCACTGCGATTGAAGGCTCCGGCCCACACCCACGCGTCCCCCGCGGCCTTGGTACAGCATACTGCATCACGATTCAGGTTACAGCAATACTCGGGGCACGATAAACTGGGTGACCTCTCCCTTCACCGAGTGATTCATCATGAAAACCGTTGCTGCACTGCTTCTGGCCACTCTGCTGGCGACCCCCGCGCTGGCTGCCGACGAACCCGCGCTGCCTCGTCATGCAGCACCGTCAGATGCGCGCGTGTACATCATCAGCCCGCTCGATGGCAGTACGGTCGGGCAGACATTCACCGTGCGCTTCGGCTTGTCCGGCATGGGCGTGGCACCGTCCGGTGTTGCGCGTGACAACACCGGCCATCACCATCTGCTGATCGACGTGGACACGCTGCCTTCCGGGGACGCACCAATTCCAGCCGACGACCGGCACATCCACTTTGGTGGCGGCCAGACCGAGGCTGTCATTCACCTGGCTCCCGGCACCCACACCCTGCAACTCGACCTGGGTGATGCCAACCACATGCAATTCAATCCGCCCCTGGTATCCCGCAAGATCACGGTACACGTAAAGTAATGACCACTCGCACGCGTTTCGCTCCCAGCCCCACCGGCTTTCTGCATATCGGCGGTGCCCGCACCGCGCTGTACGCCTGGTTGCAGGCACGTCACGACGACGGCCAGTTCATCCTGCGGGTGGAAGATACCGACCGCGAACGTTCGACCGATGCCGCCGTCCAGGCCATCCTCGACGGCATGGCCTGGCTGGGGCTGGATCACGACGAAGGGCCCTTTTTCCAGACCAAACGCCAGGGCCGCTACCGCCAGGTTACCGAGGACCTGGTCGCAGCAGGCAAGGCGTACCGTTGCTGGTGCTCACGCGAACGCATCGAGAAACTGCGCGCCGAAGCGCTGGCCGAAGGCCGCAAGCCACGCTACGACCGCCATTGCCTGCACCACCCCGAACCCGTGCCCGGCGTCGAGCCGGTCATCCGCTTCCGCAACCCGGAGCACGGCAAGGTGGTGTTCGAGGACCGCATCAAGGGCCGCATCGAATGGGCCAACGAGGAGCTGGACGACCTCATCATCATGCGCTCGGACGGCTGGCCAACCTACAACTTCGCCGTCGTCGTCGACGACAGCGACATGCGCATCAACGAGGTCATCCGTGGTGACGACCATGTCAACAACACGCCTCGCCAGGTCAACATCTACGAGGCCATGGGGCTGGAAGTGCCGCGTTTCTCGCACCTGCCGATGATCCTTGGCGCCGACGGCCAGAAGCTCTCCAAGCGCCATGGCGCCGTGGGCGTGATGCAATATCGCGAGGATGGCTACCTGCCCGAAGCGGTGCTGAACTACCTGGCACGCCTGGGCTGGTCCCATGGTGATCAGGAAATCTTCAGTATCGCGGACATGATCCGGCTGTTTGACGTCAGCGATGTTAACAGCTCCGCCTCGCGCTTCGACCATGCCAAGCTGGGCTGGCTGAATCAGCATTACATCAAGAATGCCAATCCCGGCGAACTGGCGAGCGAGCTGCAATGGCATTTTGATCGCATCGGCATCGACAGTAGTGGCGGCCCGGCGCCGGAAGACGTCATCGTGGCCCTGCGCGAACGTGTGCATACCCTGCGGGAGATGGCCGACAAGGCGCGTATTTGGTATGGCCCGATCGAGGAATGGGACGAGAAGGCCGTCAACAAGCATCTTGGCAAGGCGACGGCTCCGGCCGCACTGGAAGCCACCCGCAATGCCCTGGCCGCATTGACCGAATGGACACCCGAAGCCATCCACGACATCGTGCGCGATGTGGCCGCCGCACAGGACATCGGCATGGGCAAGGTGGCCCAACCCTTGCGCGTGGCCATGACCGGAACCCAGGTATCGCCGTCCATCGACCAGACCATCTACCTCACCGGACGTGACAAGGCACTACGCCGCATCGACGCGGCCCTGGCACGCACCCGCATCGACTGATCCCCATGGAAACCCTGCTGCAAAAGGCCTTGCAGGGCGTGGACCCGGCCGCGCCCGACGCCTTCTGGCAGATTTTCACCAACCTCATGGGCCTGGTGCCGTGGTGGCCGCTGATCATCTTCACGGTCATCTGCGTGATCGTAGCCATCGTCATTGCCTGGTACCGGGGCAGCAGCTACGTCATGGCCGTTGTCTGGGCGCTCATCATCGGCCCCGCCGGTTGGCTGATTACCTGGCATACGGGGAAAAAGCAGGGGGCAGGGAGTAGGGAATAGGGAGCCGGGAATCGATGCCCGTTCCCCTACCCGGCCCGTGTCAACTCGCTATAATCACGCCATGGCCGTTGTCACAGATCACCATCACAGCCACGATGCCGGCGCCTTCGTGGACGAAGTCACGCAGGCCTGCAAGCGTCGCGGGCTGCGCCTGACGACTTTACGGCGCGATGTGCTGGAACTTGTGGCCCGCGCAGGCAAGCCGATCAAGGCCTATGATCTGCTGGACCAACTGCACGAACGGCATGCCAACCCGGCCCCACCGACGGTGTACCGCTCGCTGGATTTCCTGCTGGAACAGGGCTTCATCCACAAGCTGGAATCGATCAACGCCTTCGTGTCGTGTTTCCATCCGACCGAGGACCACCAGGTACCCTTCCTGATCTGCGACCGCTGCCGCAACGCCATCGAGCTTTGCGATCCGCAGGTGGCGGACCTCATCGCGAGGCAGGCCCGGGCGCTGGGCTTCAAGGCCCAGGCACAGACGCTGGAAGTCCACGGTGTCTGCAAGGCGTGCCAGGCGCACGACGACGCCTGACAAGCCTTGCCGGCCAATCAACCGTTGGCCGCAAGCCCGGCCGGATGGCCTTGCTCGATTTCCTCGCTGCTGGCTTCGCGCACCTCCGTCACCTCGACATCAAAGTGCAGCGTCTGGCCGGCCAGCGGATGGTTGGCGTCCACGGTGACGGTGTCGCCGTCCACCTTGGTGACAACGAGATTCATCGGTCCCTGTGGCCCCTGCGCC
>CAZOXZ010000216.1:0-3096 GCA_964583865.1 uncultured Rhodanobacteraceae bacterium
GTTCTCAAAATGGCTGTGCCTCGCTCACATGGTTCCTACCGCCCAGGCTCCTAGGAGTTCTTGCGTTCGCCATCGGGAAACCGGCTTGAGGCCTTGAAGGGAGACCGTGCGGGTCAATTCAGTATCCGTATCAATCGCCAATGGCGAGTCTGCTTTCGCTGGAGTGATGCGGGACCGGAGGACGTGGAAATTGTCGACTATCACGGATAAGACCATGGCAGCACCTGTCAACAACATGCGCCCCGTGCATCCTGGGGAAGTGCTGCGCGAGGACTATCTCAAGCCTTTGGGCATGAGTGCCAATGCCCTGGCGTTGGCCTTGCGCGTACCGGCGACGCGGGTCCACGAGATCATCCATGAGCGACGCGGCATCACGGCCGACACGGCTGCACGACTTGCGCGTTACTTCGGTGGGGATGCCGGCTCCTGGCTGAACTTGCAGGCGGACTGGGATTTGAAAACGTTGCCCACGCGCCATGCCATCCGCGAGGAGGTGGCGCCGTACCGGGCATAGCTGTCTGGGCAGTCTTTCAGCAGGCTTCGCCTCGCAGCCGCGTGACCTCGGCCTGCATTGTGGTCCGGGTGGCGCTGCTGCCATCCATGGGCTGGCCGATGACGAGCTCAACGTCGGCGCGGAAGCGTCGCGGCAGGCGCGAGCGGCCCAGCGCCGAGTCGCGTCGGCTCCACATGCTGTGCCACAGGCCGCGCAAGGCCATGGGGATCACCGGCACCACGCGCCGTTCCAGCACGCGCTCGACGCCGGAGCGAAACGGGTTCATCTCGCCGTCGGCTGTCAGCCGGCCCTCGGGGAAAATGCACACCAGCTCGCCGTCGGCCAGTGCATCGTCGATGCTGTCGAAGGCGCGCGCCAGCATGGCCATGTCCTCCTTCATGCCGGCAATCGGTACGGCGTTGGCGGCGCGGAAAACAAAGCTCAGCACGGGGATGCGGAAAATCTTGTAGTACATGACGAAGCGCACCGGGCGGCGCACGCTGCCCATGATGATGAGCGCGTCCATGAAACTGACGTGGTTGCAGACCAGAAGCGCCGGGCCTTCTTTGGGCACGTTTTCCAGGCCGTCGACGTGCACGTGGTACAGCAGGCTGATCAGCAGCCAGTCCACAAAGCGCATCAGGAACTCGGGTACCAGCTTGAAGATCCACAGCGTGACCATGGCGTTGAGAATGGCCGTCACCAGGAAAAGCTGCGGGATGGTCAACCCGGCTCGGAGCATGCCCCAGCCGAAGATGGCGGCCACCACCAGCAACAAGGCGTTGAGAATGTTGTTGCCGGCGACCACGCGCGCAAGTTCCTCCGCCGGTGTGCGGTTTTGCACCAGAGCGAACAGCGGCACGACGAACAATCCTGCAGACAGACCGGTCAAGCCCAGCAGCAGGACAACGCACCAGATGCCGGGTTGTTGCAGCAGGGTCAGCCACCCGAGCTGGCTCCCTGACGCGGTCATCGGGTCGGCGAAGAACAAGGCCACGCCGAACACCGTCATCCCCAGCGCGCCCAGCGGCACCAGGCCGATCTCGACCTTGTGCCCGGACAGCCGTTCGCACAACAAGGCACCCGCGCCCAGCCCGATGGCGAACAAGGCCAATACCAGCGCCGTGACGCTGGCATCGCCGCCGAGATGGGCCCGGCTGTAATTCGGCAATTGGGTCGTGATCACGCCGCCGAAAAACCAGAACCAGGAAATGCCGAGGATGGCGTTCCACACCGCCCGCCGACGTGCCGCCAGTTTCAGCACGCGCCAGCTCTCGCTGACCGGATTCCAGTTGAACTTCAGCTTCGGTGCCGTGGCCGGTAGCCGCGGGATGAAGAAGCTGGCCACCAGGCCCAGCACGGCCGTACCCACCACGAGCGCGGCCGCAAGCCATGGCCCGATATCGGCCATGCCCGTGCCGCCGGCCATCATGCCCAGCAGAATCGCAATGATGCTGCCGGAAGCCACCAGAGCGTTGCCGCCCACCAACTCGTCGTGCGTCAGTACCTGCGGCAAGATGGCGTACTTGATCGGTCCGAACAAGGTCGAGTGCAGACCCATCAGGAACAACACCACCAGCAACAGCGCCGCGTCGCCGCTGAAAAAGCTCCAGGCTGCCAGGCCCGCGATGGCCACCTCGAACAGCTTGATGGCGCGGATCAAGTGTGGCTTGGGAAACTTGTCCGCCAGCTGACCGGCACTCGCCGAGAACAGCAGAAACGGCAGGATGAACAGCGCCAATGCCAGGTTGGCGTGGAAACCGGCTCCGCCCATGGCGTGACCCAGTTGAAAGCCGACCAGCACGATGACGGCATTGCGCAAGACGTTGTCGTTGAAGGCCGCCAGCGCCTGCACCGCGAAAAACGGCGCAAACCGGCGCTGGCCCAACAGGCGGAACTGGTTCATCACGGGTCCGGGTTCAGAGGGTTCCCAGAAGATACCCGCCACCGGGTAGCAACGCTACAACCAGCAATTGTATCCGGCATGCCGCACAATCTCGAAAAACAAGCCGTACGAGGATCTCATGGCTACGGACACCACCAAACTGACCATACGCTTGCCCCGGCAGGACGTCGAGTTTGCCAAGGCCTGTGCCAAGCGCCACGGAATCAGCGTCACCGAACTGATTGATCGCTCGGTACGGCAGTTGCGCCGGGCAGAGCAGGATGAGGTGCCGGGTCTGGAAGCCATCAGCGGCCTGATCCCTGCCGAAGTTGATGCCGTTGATGACTACCGCCAGCATCTTCTGGTGAAGCATGGGGGCTCGCGACCGGCTTCCGATTCATGAAATGCCTTGTGGACCTCAACGTGGTTCTTGACGTAGTACAGCACCGTGAGCCACATCGTGCTGCATCCGCCGCGGTGCTTCAGGCTGTCACTACCGGTCAGTTGACCGGGTACTTGCCTGCCCACGCCGTGCCCACCTTGCACTATCTGGTCCAGAAATATGCCACACGGCGGAAGGCCGAACAGGCCGTGAGCTGGTTGTTGCAACACTTCGACATTGCCGTGGTCGGTCGCACTGAGTTGCTGCGAGCCCAGGCGTTGGGCCAGGAGCCTGGGCGGCAGAAACACAAGCGGCTGCGGCTGCGCCCTTTTGGCC
>CAZOXZ010000217.1:0-3087 GCA_964583865.1 uncultured Rhodanobacteraceae bacterium
GCCCGTGGTGTGCATGTAGCGGATCAGCCAGCCCCACTCCACATCGCGCATGATGTACTGCACCGAGTCGAAGGCACCAGCCGCGCTCGGGTTGTAGTTCATGGTGAGGAAGATACCGGTGACGATCTGGTTGACCAGCACCACCAGCGCCAGCGACCCCATGAAGTACATGACATTGAAGTTTTTCGGCGCGTAGTACTCGCTCATGTGCTTGCGGTACATGGGCGCGAGCCCGGGGGCACGCTCGTTGAACCAGTCGCCGATGGCTGCAAACATCCGGCTCATCATGCCTCTCCTTCCGGATCCACTCCGATCTCGATGTGGCTGTCATCAATGAAATGGTACGGCGGGATGACCATGTTGGCGGGCGCTGGCACGCCGGCGAACACCCGCGCGGAAATATCGTAGCGGGACTTGTGGCAGGGGCAGTAGAAACCCCCGGTCCATTCCGGATCAAACGGCTCGGGCTTGATCTCGCCGAAATAATCCGGCACGCAGCCCAGATGCGTGCAGATGCCCACGACCACTAGCCACTCCGGCTTGATGGAACGGTACTTGTTGACGGCGTATTCGGGCTGCTCGCTGGCCAGGCTCTCCGGATCACTGAGGCGTTCCACGTCCTTGTCCAGCGTTGCCAGCTGCTCGGGCGTGCGGTGCACCACGAATACCGGCACGCCGCGCCAGTTGTAGGTCACCTTCTGGCCGGCCTCGATCTTGCCGATGTTCGCCTTGACCGGCGCACCGGCAGCGCGCGCCCGCGCACTGGGCTGCCAGGATTTCACAAATGGCACGGCTGCTGCGACCACTCCCACACCACCGATAACCGCGGTTCCGGCAGTGAGAAAGCGGCGGCGGCCGCGGTTGACGTCGTCGTTCGCCATCAAGCTCTCCGCAAAAATTATGGCCCCAGGGACCGCAGGACGATGCGCCCCCAAACCGTGATAGTGTAGCGATAGCGCTGCCGGCGCACAATCCAGCCCCCAGATTCGCCCTTCGGTGGAACGCCATGCCACATCGCATTGCCCGTTCACTGGCGTTTGTCGCCCAGTGCATCATCATCGGCTTGGCCCTGGCGTTCGTGGTCGGACTGTTCTGGCCAGATGCCAGTGTCCAGCTGCGCCAGGCACTGGGTGTGGCGACATCGTCGTCGCAGGTTGCCGCCCGAGCCGGACATTCGGCCGGCACGTCGTCCACGCCGGCCCCGGCCATCGCCTCCTATCGCGAAGCCGTCGAACGCGCGGCGCCGGCGGTGGTGAACATTTACGCCAACAAGGTCGTCACCGAACGGCAAGTGCTGTATCCCGATCCGCTGATGCGCCGGCTGTTCGGCGGTATCGCCTTCGGGCCGGCCTACAAGCGCCACGAGCAGAACCTCGGCTCCGGGGTGATCTTCAGCAGGGAAGGCTATGTCCTGACCAACAACCACGTCATTGCCGGTGCCGACGAAATTCAGGTCCTGTTGCACGACAACCGTGTGGCCCACGCCACCGTGGTCGGCACCGACAGCCTGACCGATCTCGCCGTGCTGAAGATCCCTGCCAATGACCTGCCGGCCATCACCGTGGCCAACGCCGATCCGCTGCACGTAGGCGATGTGGTGTTGGCCATCGGCAACCCCTTCGGCATCGGCCAGACCGTCACCATGGGCATCGTCAGCGGCCTGCAGCGGCAGCTCAACACTTCCACTTACGAAAATTTCATCCAGACCGATGCCGCGATCAATTCCGGCAATTCCGGCGGCGCACTGGTAAACGCCAAGGGCGAGCTGGTCGGCATCAACACGGCCATGTTGGGACGACGTTCCGGTGCCGAGGGCATCGGCTTCGCCATCCCCGTGGGCACGGCCCAGCTGGTGATGAACCAGATCATCGAACACGGCCGGGTGATTCGCGGCTGGATCGGTGCCGACTACCGCGGCATCACCAGCAACGTCAGCAGCGGCCTGCCAGCGGCGACCAACGGCGTGCTGGTGGTGAACGTCTATCCACGCAGTCCGGCGGCCGAAGCGGGCCTGCGCCGCGGCGACATCCTGCTGCGCTTCAACAACCAGCTGATTCCCAGCCCGTCGTGGCTGCTGGCCACCGAAGCGGGCCTGAAGCCCGGCACCGAGGTAACCCTCACCGGCCTGCGCCAGGGCGCCAGGGTGACCTTCACCCTGACGCTGGCCGAACGGCCGGCATTCGACCGGTTGCGCCAACAAAGCAGCCACTGACGCAGCGGCTGCGTCCTCAGCGCCCCACCACCCCGGCCGGCACGGGCACCAGCAACGGACGCGCGGAATTATTGTCCTCGAAGCCATTCGCGAAGATCGTGTCATCAGGACGCACCTCCAACGTGGCCGTGTTGTTGCTTGTATCCGGATCCAGTGCCGGCGCGTTGACCACCGCTGTCATGCTGTTGGTCAGCTTGCCGGTGGCCCCGCTGGCCACCGTGCCATCGACCACGAACTGGATACTGCTGCCAGCCGGCAGACTGGCCGAGCCGATGATGTTGCCACTGCCGCCAACCGGGCAGATGGCGCCGCCCGTCGGCGTGCAGGTCCAGGCCGGGTTCTGGAAGTCTGTCGGGAAGGTATCCACAAGGGTCGTCGCTGGCGCGTCCATCGGCCCGGCGTTGGCCACGTCGATGGTGTATTGCAACGGCATCCCGGCGGTGTACCTCGCAGGCATGGCACTCATGGTCACAGCATCAAGCCACATGCCCGGGTTGGCGTAGATGGCGTTTCCATTGGCCGTGATGCCATCCGTGTCGCGCACCACGCCCGGCCCGCTGTTGGGCGCCGGAGCGGCAAAGAACGTCAGGGCAATGACGATCGTCTCGCCGTTGGTCACGGGAACGCTGATGGGCACGGTGTTGTTTTCGTCGGTGTAGCGCCACTCGTTCAACGCGCCATCGGTCAGCACCGGCCCGACGATCGTCTGGGCCAATGTGCCGGGACTAGGAAAGCTGCCACCACGATAAATTTC
The DNA here is from genome assembly GCA_964583865.1 of uncultured Rhodanobacteraceae bacterium. Classification (GTDB taxonomy): domain Bacteria; phylum Pseudomonadota; class Gammaproteobacteria; order Xanthomonadales; family Rhodanobacteraceae; genus DASSBG01. The sequence goes on from CAZOXZ010000217.1 coordinate 2,967, forward strand.
GATGGAATCCTCGATCGAGTCGGGTGTCGTGGCGGTCGGCGAACGCCAGAAGATCTGCACGGCTATTAGGAGCCTGGGCGGCAGAAACACAAGCGGCTGCGGCTGCGCCCTTTTGGCCCGA
>CAZOXZ010000218.1:0-3063 GCA_964583865.1 uncultured Rhodanobacteraceae bacterium
AAGCTGCGCCATCCGGTGCGCTCCGAGCAACTGCGCTCTTTCCTCGACCAGGACTGATCGCCAGGTAGCGCCGCACGAACATCGGAAGCGCCCGCCATCGCGGGCGTTTTCGTATCTGGCCCGCGCGCGCATGGCATTCGATGAGCTGCCGGCGCCGTGACCATTCTCCCTGTCGGTCTTCATCGCCGCCGGCATGATCCCCAAGACCGCTGCCTACGGGTGTTCGAATGCAGACCACCAACGACAACGCGACGACACCACCCGTAACCGGCTCCGGCCTGGCGCTGGGTGTGGGCGCCTACGGCATCTGGGGCCTGCTGCCGCTGTACTTCATCCTCATCGACTTCGCCTCGCCCGTCGAGATCGTCGCCAACCGTACGCTGTGGTCGCTGTTGTTCTGCCTGTTGCTGTTGCCGTTCCGGCGTGGTTTCGAGCACTTGTGGCGTACCTTGCGCCAACCACGCCTGGTCGGGCCGCTGGCGCTGGCGGCAGCGCTGATCGCCACCAACTGGCTGGTCTACGTGTACGCCGTCACCCACGGCGAAGTGGTGCAAGCGGCCCTGGGTTACTTCATCAATCCCATCGTCACCGTGCTGCTGGGTGTCATGGTGTTGCACGAGCGCATGCGCGGCCTGCAATGGCTCGCCATCGCTATCAGCCTGATTGCCGTGGTCATTCTGACGATCGACTACGGCGGCTTCCCGTGGATTGCCATCACCCTGGCCATCAGCTTCGGCCTGTATGGATTGACCAAGAGCCGCATCGGCCGCGATGTGGGCGCGATCACCAGCCTGAGTGTCGAGACCCTGGTGCTGGCGCCGGTGGCGCTGGCGGTGATGCTCTGGCTGGATGCGCAAGGACAGGGCCACTTCCTGCGTGACGGCACGGCGCGTACCTTGCTGCTGCTGGCCGCCGGCGTCATCACCGCGCTGCCACTGGTGCTGTTCGCCGCCGCCGCCCGGCGCCTGCCGCTCAGCACCCTTGGCCTGCTGCAATACCTTGCGCCGCTGATGCAATTCCTGTTGGGCGTGTTCATCCTCGGCGAAGCCATGCCGACCAGCCGCTGGATCGGCTTCTCCCTGATCTGGCTGGCGCTTTGCATCATCAGCTTCGATGCCCTGCGCCACTCCCGTCGCAACCGTGCCCTGCGGCGCAGCAGCCTGGAGACTGTCTGAGTAACCGGCCGATTCGCGGGCGCAACGCCTACTCGATGCCTTCGTGCGCCAGCTCAAGCGCCTCACTGCGTGCCAACCGACTTGCAACATCCCGGCTCATCGCGGCGCAATCGAGCCAGGCTTCGCGCTGCTCCAGGATCGTCAAACCGGCCAGCTTCCGCGTTCGGAACCGCACCACTTGCGCGCGCGATGCCGCCAACGGCTGCAGCTGTGACGGGTGACAGCGTGGTGACGCATCGCCATCACCAGCCAACAACCGGTCCCAGGCCACAAAATCCGTTTCCGGCAGCAAGTGCAACCGTGCCAGCACCCGACCGGCACCATCCAGGCATTGGAACCACTCCAGCGGCCCGTATGTGCTGACCAGACAGGCATGCAAAAGCCAACGCGTTTCCAGCAACGCCATGCTGGCGGCATCGGCCACCAGCCGCAGGGACGGATCGTCACGCGGTGCGACCTCGTCCCGCCGCGAGACCAGAAGAACCCGGCCCAGCCCGGGCAGCTCCCGTGCCAGTGTCAACGCATCGACCGCCGTCAACTTGCAATCAATGTCCGGTTGTCCTGGGCCCGCCTGGCGGCAGAGACGACGTGCGAAAATCCAGTTCATGCGGCAAACCTTTTGCGTGGCCTGACTACGGATGATAATCATTCGCATTTAAGTGTCAAGAAACCTGCTCCCGAAACCACACGAACCATGCGCAGCCTGCGCAGCAACGCGGCAAACATTGCCCGACTCCCGTCACCCCAGTAACATGCAGCGCTCGTAGCGCGCCGTTCCGTGGGCCAAAGGCGGCCCCATGGCAGGTGGCCCGCGGCGAGTACACGACGGGCCATGAAAGGCCGGTGCTGGCACCAGCGGTGGATGTCAGCCGACACTGAAAACAGATGGGCCTATAGCTCAGTTGGTTAGAGCAGGGGACTCATAATCCCTTGGTTCGTGTAAAATGGTCGCGGTGAAAGCAGGCAGGGTGCAAAACGGAAGGAACGAAAAAGGGCCTATAGCTCAATTGGTTAGAGCAGCAAACTCATAATTTGTTGGTTCCAGGTTCAAGTCCTGGTGGGCCCACCAACCTTCCGAAAAAGCAAAAAAGGTACAATTCAGGTACAGTGGCAAGACGCGAGAACTGTACCGGAGGGCCCCATGGCCACCTTTGTGAAGACGCCTGCCGGAAGCTGGAAGGCGGTCATCCGCAAGCGCGGCTGGCCGATGACCAGCAAGACCTTCCGCACCAAGCGCAACGCCCAGGATTGGGCCCGGCGCACCGAAGACGAGATGGTGCGGGGCGCCTACGTTCACAGCAGCGGCGCCGAGCGCATGACCCTCCGGGCTGCGCTGGACCGTTACCTCAAGGAAGTCGCGCCGGGCAAGAGCGCCAGCACCCAGCGCACCGAACAGCGCAGAGCCAAAATTCTTGCAGAACACCTCGGTGACTACTCGTTGGCTGCGCTTACCCCGGAAGTCATCGCCAAGTACCGCGACGATCGGCTGGCCGGGCGCCTGAACAGCCACGGCAACGGTCGGCCACTCAGCAGCAACACCGTGCGCATCGAGCTGGCCTTGCTCGGCCACCTGTTCACCGTGGCCCTCAAGGAATGGGGCCTCGGGCTGGTGTACAACCCGGTGCTCAGCATCCGCCGACCTGCGCCCGGCAAGGGCCGGGACCGGCGTCTGTCCGCCGACGAGGAGCAGCGCTTGCTGAAGGCCGTGGACGCCCACTCCAACCCCATGATGGGCTGGATCGTGCGCCTGGCACTCGAAACCGGCATGCGGGCATCGGAAATTCGTGGCCTTCGCCGTGGCCAGGTCGACCTCAAGCGCCGCATCGTGCGCCTCACCGACACCAAGAACCACAGCTCCCGCACCGTGCCCCTCAGCCGCGAAGCCGTC
>CAZOXZ010000219.1:0-3040 GCA_964583865.1 uncultured Rhodanobacteraceae bacterium
GAGGAGCACGGTGATGGGACTACTGTCAGCAGTCGATCTTTCTCGGGCCGTGATGGTAGCGGGCCGCCGACGATCCAGATAAAAAGGCCTGGCTCCAAGATTAAGACGAAGGTGCGATATCCTGACCGTGAGTACTGATTTGGCCAAGCTTTCGGGCACTCTTTCGTCTCGCTTTGGGTTGGATCCGTTGCGCTACGAAGGCTGGGAAGAGTTGATCCTATGGGGCGGTGTATGCATGGATTCGTCGACGTTCAACGCGCTGGCTGCTGCTGCCATCGAGCAAGGCGATTCAAGCGCGACGGCCTATGAGTTGGAATCAATTCAGATTGAGTTTGCTCCGGTCGAGTTCAGGCTTGACTTCAAATCATTCGACCAACTCAACGGGGATATGATTTCCCATTTTGAGATTGCTATCGTTCCACCATCGGCGCGATGGGTCGCTCTGCTTACCGACGAGCCGGAAACGCTCGTGTACGGTTCCCCTGCGTTTCTTGCAGCGATCTCGCGGAACCTTCAATGATGGAACCACCTTCTGAGCGCCAGTGACGACACAGGCCCGCATTGCGCGGGCCTTGTTGCATGTGAAGCGCGACGCCGGCAGTCAGCTGCTGGCGTCGTGCTCCCAACGCTTGGCGTCGTGCTTGAGGATCATGCCTTCGAGCAGCGAGCGCACCACGCCCTGTTCCTCCGGTGACATGCGCGAGACCGCCTCGAAGTGAAGGCGCAGATCATCGCCTGGGCCGCGCTCGTCCTTCTCGAACAGCAGGGCATCGCCGCTGACGCCGAGCGCAATGGCGAGCCGCCGCAGTACCGGCAGCGTGGGTTGTGCCTTGCCGGCCTCGTAGCGTTTGAGGATGGACAGGCTGATGTCGGCCATGTCGGCCAGCCCTTGCTGCGTGAGTTGCTTGTGCTTGCGCAGGTGCACGAGCCGTTCGGGGAAATCCATCGTCAGCCAAGTTGGAAGCGGGGTCACTTGCATGGTATGCACCGAGTTCGTTGGGGCTTGACCTGAAAGGTACTATAGTGGCTTAATAAAAGCTACTATCATCATCTTGACAGGTTTCAGGCGGAGGCTCAGTTCATGGCACGCACCCCCGAAGGTTCATCGCTTGACCCAAACGCGGCCTTGTCCGCGCCCTTGCAACCGAGCCCGGCGCCGGAAGCTGCCGAGGTGGTGGGCGAGGACGACATCCGCTTTGCGCGCGGTCCGCGCAGTTACCGCGTGCGGGGTCTGGCACGCAACCTGTCGGCCGAGGCCTTGAAGGTGACGCTGCGCTTGTCCTCCGGTGAGCACTTGCACCTGGACACGCTGGACTTGTACCAGGCGCGCTCGCGGCGGGCCTTCGTTAAGGCCGCGGCGGTGGAGCTCGGGGTGCCAGAGGCGACGATTGCCGGGGATTTGTCGGCGTTGCTGCTGGCTCTGGAGCCGTTGCAGGATGCCGCGATTCGGGGCGCTCTGGAGACGGAAGCGGAGGATGAGCCGCCGGCCTTGACCGAGGCCGAGGAAGCGGCGGGACTGGAACTGTTGCGCGATCCCGACTTGGCCTCGCGCATCGTGGCCGATGTGGAAGCCATTGGCGTGGTCGGCGAAGCCGACAATGCCCTGATCGGCTACTTGGCGATGGTGTCGCGGCTGCTGGCCAAACCGCTGGCGATCCTGATCCAGTCCACCAGTGCGGCCGGCAAGTCGACGCTGATGGATGCGCTCTTGTCGCTGATGCCGGAGCACCAGCGCGTGCACTACTCGGCGATGACGGGCCAGTCGCTGTTCTACATCGGCGAAGGCGACCTGCGCCACAAGATTCTGGCCATTGCCGAGGAGGAAGGTGTGCGCCAGGCGGCCTATGCCCTGAAGCTGTTGCAGTCGCAAGGGGAACTGACGATTGCCAGTACCGGCAAGGATCCGACCACCGGCAAGCTGGTGACCTCGGAATACCACGTGTCGGGCCCGGTGATGCTGTGCCTGACAACGACCGCCATTGACATCGACGAGGAACTGTTGAATCGCTGCTTGGTGCTGACCATCAACGAGACGGCCGAGCAAACGGCGGCGATCCAGGGCCGGCAGCGCGAAGCGCGCACGCTGGCCGGGCTCAAGGCCCAGGTGCGCAGCGATCATATCCTGACGGCCCACCGCGCCGCGCAAACCCTGCTGGAGCCGCTGGCGGTGGTGAACCCCTACGCCAAGGACCTGACCTTTGCCAGCGATCGGGTACGCCTGCGGCGCGATCACGTGAAATACCTGGCGCTGATCGATGCCATCGCGCTGCTGCACCAACACCAGCGCAAGCGCCGGCGCGCCGAGGTCGATGGTGAGACGGTCGAGTACATCGAGGTGGCGCCCGCCGACATCGAGCTGGCCAATCGTTTGGCGCACGCGGTGCTGGGCCGCTCGCTGGACGAGCTGCCACCGCAAACGCGCCGGGTGCTGGCATCGCTGGATGCCTGGGTGACCGAGCAGGCCGCATCCGCGTGCATCGCCCGTGATGCGGTGCGCTTTACGCGCCGGCAGGTGCGCCAGGCGCTGGGGCTGTCCGATACGCAGCTGCGGGTGCACCTGGAGCGGCTGGTGACGCTCGATTACGTGGCCTTGCATGGCGGCAAGCCGGGGCAGCGCTTTGCCTACAGCCTGCTGTTCGATGGCGATGCCGAAAGCAGCGCGCCGCAGGCGATGGGGCTGTGCGATGTGGCCGGTTGCGCAAAAAGTGCCCAAACCTCGCGGGGTAAAAAGGCAACTTCGCGGGGCAAAACCGCAACCTCGCGGGGGTCAAGCCCCAACCTCGCGGGGGGGTCGCGGGCCGGTCGCGGTGGGGTTGCGGGGGGATCGCGGGGTGGTCAAACAGGCCGCAAAGCCAAGCAGGGCAAGGCTTCCGGCGCTTCGGATGGCAAAAAGCCACGAAACGCACGTAGCAGGACCACAAAAAATACCTCGCGCTTGAACGGCCACGCGCCGAGCGTGTCGCCATGAAAACGCCGCGCCCACCCGGCCGGCCCAGCGCCCGCGCCGATGAATTGGCCATCGTGCGCAGTCCCGACAGCG
>CAZOXZ010000220.1:0-2920 GCA_964583865.1 uncultured Rhodanobacteraceae bacterium
CGTGCTGGCGCGCGACTGGCTTGCCGGCGGCCGCCTGCACGGACCGGTGGTCGGCACCCTGATGAGCAACTACGGGCTCGAGCGCGCGCTGACCGATGCCGGGGTACGCTTCATGCGCGCCAAGGTCGGCGACCGCTATGTGTTGCAGCAGCTGAAGGAACACGGCGGCTCGCTCGGCGGCGAGACTTCCGGCCATATCCTTTGCCTGGACCGGGCCAGCACCGGCGACGGGATCGTGTCGGCGCTGGCGGTGCTCGACGCGCTGGCGCGTGCCGGCAGCGACCTGGCCGGCGCGCGCGCGGGCTTCGACAAGCTGCCGCAGGTCACCCGCAACGTGCGGGTCGCCGGCGGCCGCAGGCTGGTCGAGGCAGCGGGCGTGCGCAAGGCACTCGAAGAGGTGCAGGGCGTGCTTGCCGGCCGCGGCCGGGTGGTGTTGCGTCCCTCCGGCACCGAGCCGGTGGTGAGGGTCACGATCGAGGCCGCCGATGCGGCCGAGGTCGAGCAGCTGGCGGCGCGGCTGGCGGATGCGGTGACCCGCGCGGCCGAATCCGGCTGAGCGCGGCGTGGAGGGCGTTCCCACCCTCGACATCCGCCGTCTTGCCGACGACCGCGAGGTGTTCGTTGCCGAACTGGGCGCGGCGTACCGCGAATTCGGATTCTGCGGCATCACCGGGCACGGCATCGACGAGGCGCTGGTCGGGGGTGCGCGCGATGCGTTCCGGCGCTTCTTCGCGCTGCCGCGCGAATCGAAGATGCGTTACCACGTTGCCGGCAGTGGCGGCGCGCGCGGCTACACGCCGTTCGGCGTCGAGACCGCCCGCGCCAGCCGGCACCCGGACCTCAAGGAGTTCTGGCACATCGGCCGCGAGTTGCCGCCGGACGCGCCGCAAGGCGCCGCGATGCCGCCGAACCTGTGGCCGGCCGAAGTGCCGGGGTTCCGGGAGTACGGCTACGGCCTGTACCGTGCGCTGGACGCGCTGGGTTCGCGGGTGCTCGCGGCGCTGGCACTGCACCTGGGGCTGCCGGAGCGGTTCTTCGACGACAAGGTCGACCACGGCAATTCGATCCTGCGGGCGCTGCACTACCCGCCGCTCGAACCCGGCCACGGACCCGCCGTGCGCGCCGGCGCGCACGAGGACATCAATCTGGTCACGCTGCTGGTCGGGGCGTCGTCGGCCGGCCTGGAACTGCGCACGCGCGACGGGAGCTGGCTGCCGGTCACCACCCATGGCGATGCGATCGTGGTCAACATCGGCGACATGCTGCAGCGCCTGAGCAACGGCGTGTACCCGTCGACCACGCACCGGGTGGTCAATCCGCCGGGCACCGATGCCAGCAAGCCGCGCTATTCGGTGCCGTACTTCCTGCATCCCAACCCGGACGTGGTGCTTGATCCCATTGCCGAGTGCATCAGCGCCGACAACCCCAGCCGCTATGACAGCACGCTGACTGCGCATCAGTACCTGGAGCAGCGTCTGCGGGAGATCAAGTTGATCTGACGGCGGGGTATGCTTGCGGTCGTCAGGGCGTGCACGTATGCTTGCGTGCCTTTCGGCAGGCAGTGTGGGCAGAGCAATGGCCAAGCGTACTCCGCTGGTGGCGGGAAACTGGAAAATGCATGGTTCGCGGCGGATGGCCGAGGCGCTGGTGCGCGGCATTGCGGCAGACAGGCCGCAGGGCGTGGACATCGCCGTCTTTCCGCCATTTCCCTTTCTGGGTGTCGTCGCCGACGCCTGCCGTGAGGCCGGTATTTTCATCGGTGGCCAGGATGTGAGCGAACAGCCCGGCGAGGGCGCGCGCACCGGGGAAGTCAGCGCCGCGATGCTGGCGGATGTTGGCTGCAACATGGCCATCGTCGGCCACTCCGAGCGGCGCCAGTACCACGCCGAGAGCAACGCCCAGGTGGCCGCAAAGTTCGTGGCGGCACGGGAAGCGGGCCTGGTACCGGTGCTTTGTGTCGGCGAGAGCCTGGAGGATCGTGAGGCCGGTCGGACACAGGATGTCGTCGGCGCCCAGCTTGCCGCCGTGCTGGATCTGGCGGGGATCGGCGCCTTCGAACATGCCGTGGTCGCTTACGAGCCGGTTTGGGCCATTGGCACCGGCAAGACGGCCACGCCGGCGCAGGTGGATGATGTGCATGCTGCCTTGCGTAGCCAATTGGCCAGACAGGATGCTAAAATTGCGCAATTGACCCGCGTCGTTTACGGCGGCAGCGTCAAACCGGACAATGCCGGTGAGCTGTTCGCCTGTGAGCACGTGGATGGCGGCCTCATCGGGGGCGCCTCCCTCAAGGCGGCTGACTTCCTGGCAATCTGCCGGGCAGCTGTCTGACTGCTTTTCTGGAAACCCATGACTTACACCATCCTCAGCGTATTCAATATTCTCGTCGCCGCGGCGATGATCGTCCTCATCATGATGCAGCGCGGTGCCGGTGCCGATGCGGGTGCGTCCTTTGGTGGCGGCAGTTCGGGTACCGTGTTCGGTGCGCGTGGTTCGGCGACCTTTCTGTCGCGTGCCACAGGTGTGTTGGCTGCGGTGTTCATGATCATCAGTCTGGCCATGGGCATGCTGCTGGAGCAGAACATCAACAATCAACCTGCCGAGGATCTGGGGGTGATGGCCGGCCTGGTGCAACAGCAGGATGAGGCGGCAGCTTCGCCGGCGACGTCCGTCGTGGTGCCGGCCAGTCCCGCGGCCGTGATGTCCACGGATGCGGGCGAGCCGGTCGCCGCCGATGCCGTGCCGGGCAGTGATGCCGTGGCCTCACCGGTTCCTGCGACGAACGAAGATGCGGCCGCAACGGACGACAGCAGCGTGCCGCAACCTGCGGCCGGCGGCTCGGCAGGGTAAGATATCAACCTGTTTGCCCAGGTGGTGGAATTGGTAGACACGCTATCTTGAGGGGGTAGTGGCGCAAGCT
>CAZOXZ010000221.1:0-838 GCA_964583865.1 uncultured Rhodanobacteraceae bacterium
GGCGGAGCTGCACTCGGCAGTGGCCGAAATTGGTACTCCCTCCATTTTGAAAACTGCATCCTATGGATATGACGGTCACGGCCAGATCGATATCGAAGATGATTCAGACCTCGATCAAATTTGGCGCGACAATTATGCGGGTCGCCGTGCCGTATTGGAGTTGCGCATTTCCTTTGAGTGCGAAATATCGGTGATGATTGCGCGCGATGCCGCAGGCAATACTCGTTGCTTTGACCCCGCTGAAAACCGGCATCGCCACCATATCTTGGACATGTCCATCGTGCCCGCCCGTATTGCGGCAGATGCGGCGTCGCGAGCGCAACAAATTGCTACCGATCTCGCTCAAGCTCTCGACTACCGAGGGATTTTGGGTGTGGAATTTTTCCTGCTGCCCGGTGGCGAACTGTTAGTAAACGAAATGGCACCACGGCCGCACAATAGCGGCCACCACACAATCGAGGCCTGTGCCACTTCGCAGTTTCAGCAGCAGTTGCGTGCCGTGTGCAATTTACCTTTGGGTTCCACCCGGCTTCTCACTCCCGTAGTGATGCTCAATCTGCTGGGCGATATGTGGCCGGGGCCGATGTCGCTACCGGATTGGACGCCGTTATTTGCCGACCCCGAGGCCGAGCTTCACCTCTACGGCAAGGCCGAGGCCCGCGGTCGCCGCAAGATGGGGCATGTGACAATTCTCGGCAGCACGGCGGAAGATGCCTTAGCACGCGCCGCAAAACTCAAACAGACGTTACTGAAAAACGGTCGCGGTGAGTCAGCTGTTGCCAACTAGTGACCCACGGTGTCGTCGGACGAGTTTATGCAGCCAGGCGACGAAAGTGAG
>CAZOXZ010000221.1:848-2914 GCA_964583865.1 uncultured Rhodanobacteraceae bacterium
GACGGCGAAAACTGCGCCAAGCACGTGCATTCCGGGGAATTCGAGCACCCGCGCCAGCCCGGTTGAGCAAGCGGCGTACATGCCTAGCGGGAATACCATCGACCAATAGCCAGGACCGTATACCAGGGCTTCGCGGCACCAGATATGACGCCAGGCACCAACCACCAACAAGAGAGGAATCCACCACGTGGCCACGGCCCAAAAGCTCAAAGTCATGCCCCATAAAAAAGGTCGCAGCATGGTAATCACCTGGCCGCTATCGCCAACTTGCAAAATCTCGACTCCCGCCAGCGTGGCAATGGCCAAGGCTCCCATATTGATCCAGTAATCGGGAGTCATCCGTGCAGCAGTGAAGCGGAAAAACATCCAGCGGTAGATGATGAGCGTGATAAATACCGAATACAACCAAGCTCCCACCAAAAAACTGAGGACGCAAAATAGCACTAGCCACGGCTCCCGGGTATTACCCATTCCGGCGTGAGACAGTGCCATCCCCAGAACTGCCAGCGATTCCGTAGACACCACTGCCAGCAAGGTGGCACCACCGATCCCCCGGTCTAAGGCCGGTTTATCGCGACGGGTAGTCATCAGGGTGAAAAATGCGTAAATCAGTATGAGCCACAGGACGGTGCCAAATACAAAAAGGAAAATTGCGAGGTGTCCGTGACGGGTTAGTTGGACGATTTGAGTGCCTACGACGCAGGTGCCGGCCACCACGCTTAGCAAAACTCCACTACGCAAACTTCGTGCCAATTGCTGCCGAAAGACGGTTCTTGAATGACGCAGTAGAAACCATCCGGTGGCTAACCATATCCCGAAATATTGCGCCAAATTTAACCACAACAGTATTTTTGCCGCAACGGTCCAGCCGTGGTAAGACAGCGCCAAGGATACGATCCCCGTGGCCATGGTCAGCGGGAAATAATCCGGTGGGAAAGCAGCGTTCCCGCGTTGTGTTGTCGACTCTGCTTCCACAGGCGATGGGTTTACCACGCAGGGCGATTGCGCTCGTCGTATGGCAACCATAGAATGCCAACGCGGTCGACCTGCACCCCGCTGCGAGTAGGTTTGATTAGTTCAGTAGTGAGATTCAGCGATGAGGGATCAAAGCTATCTTTGATTTTTTCTTCCTCGGCGCTGAGCTCGGTATAAATTTGTTGAATTTGTTGGTTTATGGCGTCTATTTTTTCTTGGGCAATTGCGACTCCTTGGCCATATTGCCAGGCACGGCTTGCCTTGGTAATGCTGGTAGTTGTAATGCTGCGACGACTACCTGTAAGACCACCTAATACACTTTTTAAAATGGTAGCGCCGGCACCGAGTTTGGCGGTGCGGGCCATACCCTTTTTGTTTTCCAGCACGCCTTTGGCAGTTCTTAACTGGTTCTCAAGAGTTCGGATTTTGGATTCTACCTTTTTCTGGAGTTTTTCTATGGCGTCATCGCGGGCCTCGCGAGCCTGTTGAGACAAGCGAATACGAAAATCTGCCTCATTTTCCGCTAGCTGCGAGTACTCTTTGAGCTCCGGACTGTAAAAAACTTCGGCTCGTTCCTTGTTGTAGAGTTCATCCGAGTATTCTTTTTCCACCGTCTTAAAATTTGCCGCGTTCATGGCGAAACCGGGTAACTCGCTGAATCTCACGCCCTCACTGGGCTCGCTGTCTAGGCTATCCGGAGAGATCGGTGGTGGCACGGAATGGTCCCAATCGATACCGTCGGGAGTGATCGGGTTCACGCTGCGATATGCTTTGGTGTCATTGACGCGGGCTTTGGCCGATTCAAAGCGGATTGTTGCGGCTCGCAGCAGGTAGGGTTGATAGCTTACCCCGGCTGTCGATCCTGCGATCGGCATGAAGTTCTCCAGTACCCCGTGCCCCACCAAGGGGCGCGAATTTACCGCTGCCGAAGCAGCTTGGTCCGCAGAGCTGCGCGACATCGGATTGGCATTTTTCGGGACACTTGCCGTTGCGGTGGCTACTGCGGAGTTGCCTTCAAATTCACCGCGCTTGGGATCCATGAGGGCTTTAATTGAATTACGTGTCAGCGGCCCGGCGAGATACGACATCAC
>CAZOXZ010000222.1:0-2852 GCA_964583865.1 uncultured Rhodanobacteraceae bacterium
TCCTGCCAAGGGCCGCCGGTCTGGCCATCCATGGCCAGCCGCTCGCCGGCTGCGAGTCGCCGGTGCGTGTGCATTGAGCCCCACGGGACAAGGCATCCTGCCAAGGGCCGCCGGTCTGGCCATCCATGGCCAGCCGCTCGCCGGCTGCGACCTGCCACTGGCAGGTCGGTCCGGCTCGCCCTTCGGCGGTTCAAATTCGTTCCAGACGAATTTGTGGGCAAGCAAAGAAAATGAACGCCCCGCTGGCAAGCGAGCGATACCCGGCATACTCGCCAATCGTTCAATCACCGCCTTCGAAAATCTCGCGGAACCGGTCATACATGCACGGCTCGAACTTCTGCGGCAGATAATCGTCGGCAAAGGGCAAATGCCGTGCCCCGCGGCATTCCGGCGTGGTGCGCCGGCCATCATCCGGGTTCACCCATACGAAACTGACATCGCCGGATGGGCGGACTGGCAGCGGCTGGCGTGGCAAGTGACGCATGAGATCGATCCATACCTTCAACGCGCCGCTGGAGCCCCACAGTCTGGTGCGCTTGTTGTCGTCACGACCAACCCAGGCCACGGCCAGATAATTGCCGGTGTAGCCCGCAAACCAGCTGTCCCGCTGGCCATCGCTGGTGCCGGTCTTGCCGGCAGCATGCAGGCCACCCAGGCCGGCAGCCATGATGCGCCGCGCCGTACCGGTCGTGGCCACGGCCTGCATGGCGTAAGTCACCAGATCGGCCGCCATTTCGTACTCGCTCTTGCCGGCGTCGACACCATAACGTTTCAGTGGCTCGCCGTCGGCATCCATCACGCCGCGCAATGACAACAACGGCAATGCATGGCCACGCGCAGCCAGGTACTGGTACATCTGCGTCACTTCCAGCGGCGAAAGATCGATGGCGCCCAGCAGCAGCGACGGATGTGGCTTGATGTCGCGCTCAATGCCCAACGATTGCAACAAGGCTGCGACGCGATCCACGCCCAAGGCCATGCCGAGGTGGACCGTGGCCAGATTCCAGGAATGCGCCAGCGCATCAATCAGCAACACATGGCCGTGGGACTCGTGGTCGTCGTTTTCGGGCGTCCAGACCTTGCCGTTGGGCTGGCGGATGCGTACCGGAGAATCATCAAGCAAGGTCGCCAGCGACCAGCGCTCGGGCTGTGACAAGGCCACCAGGTACACAAATGGCTTGACCAGCGAACCGATGGGACGATGCGCATCCAGAGCACGATTGAACCCATGTTTGCCCGCGTCGCGTCCACCGACCACCGCCAGCACCTGGCCGCTGTCGGCTGCCGTGACCACGACTGCGCCTTCCAGCGGCTTGCCGCGCTCGCCCAGCGTATCCAGCGTGCTGGACAGAGCGCGTTCGGCCAGCACTTGTACGGCCGGATCCAGCGTGGTGAAGACCGCCAGCCCGCCTTCATGCAGCGTGGTTTCGTCGAAGTCGGCACGGATCTGCTGCTGCACCAGCTGCATGAAGGCCGGGAAGCGATTGCGCGGCAATTGCGGGCTGTCGGTCACGCCCAACGGCGCTTTTTTCGCCTGCAGCATCTCCTGCTGCGTGATCAGGCCGGTTTCCTCGAAGGCGGACAACACCTGGTTGCGTCGTGCCAGGGCCCGCTCGGGATAGCGCCGCGGATTGTAGTAACTGGGCCCGCGCACCAGACCCACCAGCAGAGCAATCTGCGGCGCCCGCAAGTACTCCAGCCGACGACCAAAATAGAACTGGCTGGCGGCGGCAAAACCATGCACCGCCTGGTAGCCACGCTGGCCCAGGAACACTTCGTTGACATAGGTGCCGAGAATGCGGCCCTTGTCGAAGTGGCTCTCGATGAGGATGGAAATCAAAGCCTCGTTGGCCTTGCGGACATAGTTCCGGCTGCGATCCAGAAACAGGTTACGCGCCAGCTGCTGGGTCAGCGTGGAGCCGCCCTGGACCACGTGCCCGGCACGGAAATTGGCCCAGGCCGCGCGCACGATGGCACTGAAGTCGATGCCGTGGTGATGGTTGAAATCCCGGTCCTCCACCGCCTGCAGCCCCGTCACCAACAGCTGCGGCACCTGCGCCAACGGCACGATGCGCCGCTCTTCCTGCTTTGCGCCGTACAGGGTGGCGATGCGCGCCGGGTCCAGGCGGACATGCTGCAGATTGCTGCCGGAAGTAAGATCACGCAGACCCGAGACCTTGCCAGCAGCCAACGTCACCTCGACGCGGCGCGGCAACGCGCCACCCATTGGGCCGGCAAAGCCCCGCGAAGCAACGGTGAACTTCCTGCCCTTGCGGCTCCAGCTTCCGGGCACATGCGCTTCATCGACCTTGCGGTAGTCGGCCAGATCAAGCTCCAGCTCCAGCATCGAGGCCGTCATCGGCGTGCCGGGCAGCAATGTCACCGGCCGTGCGTACACGCGCGTGGGCGTGGACAGTTCCAGCTCGCCGAAACGCTGGCGCACCTGACTGTCCAGTGACCACACGTAGGGCACGCCAAAGCCGACCAGCAAACCCAGCGCGAGCCAGAACGGCACACGCAACAGACGCCAGCACAAGGTGATGAAGGAAACCAGACGGGACAAGAGCAGGGACATCAACAGAAACCGGCGAGCAGTTTAACCTGCATAATTCATGAGGGTCGCGGATGATTGCGGAATTCGCAGCAAGCCACGCGAAGGGCCGAAGGAAAAGCGTAGCGGGGACTACGGTTTGACTGAGGACCGAGTGTGGCGCCGCGAGAAACCGCAAGGGCCGCGACAGAACGGCACGAAAACACGCTGCGAATGTTGATTTAGCCAAAAAAATGTGTACAGACCATTGAATTTCCAATGTTTTCTGGCAAGTGCCGTTCGACCTTGTGAATAATGCAGG
>CAZOXZ010000223.1:0-2848 GCA_964583865.1 uncultured Rhodanobacteraceae bacterium
GGATCCGGCGTCGATTCCCGTTTCCCGATTCTCGCCGTCGCGCGCAGGCGCGCTCGTACACGGATCGCGGATGGTCGAGACCGCCGCTACAGGGAGAGCACGACCGTCAACCGCCCGGTGTCGCTGCCGCCGGCGGCGGCTTGCGCACCGAATTCTTGTCCGTTTCCGCGGCCAGCTGCGAACCCGGCACGGAAACCTGCCAGGCATCGGATGGCTCCGCCGCAAGCGAAAAACCCAGCAACATGGCATCTTCATCCAGGGTCACCGCGCGGCCCGGCGGCGGGTTCCGGGCCAATCGCTGCTGCAACGCGGCCAGCTGCAACGGCGCAACGGCCGCCTGCTGGCGCCATTCGAGCAGCCAGTGGACCAAACGAACCTTGGCGCGCATGTCCTGCAGCCGCTTGGCATAGTGCGTCCAGGCCGGTGACACGAGCTGAACCAGGCCGCAACCAACAACGTTGCTCCAGCAGGCCGGTCGCCACCGCGAACCCGTGGGTTCGGGGCCGGGCAACTCGCCGTCGACGCCATCGCTGGCCATCCAGCGCCGCAGCGTGTCGCTGCACATGGGCGCGTACGCATGGGCGAGCATGGCCTTGGTGGCCTCCGGCTCCAGCAACAAGGGCATCAAAGCGCCACCCGCCGCCGGCATGCGATCAAATGTCATGAACGCCAGCCGCGCCTCGCCGCGCATGGCCGGGCACATGTCCGGCTTGACGACGGCCAGGTCGAAGGCCTGCCGGCACAGCGGTGGCAGTGCGTGATCGCGCGGCAATTCCGCCAGCATCTGCGCCAACTGTCGCGTGTTGCCGGAGACCACGGCCGCGCCCACCATGGACACGACCAGGCTGTCGGATCGGCTGGCCAGGCGACGCCAGGTGAGCACATCGCTGCAGGCACTTTGCAATGCCGCATCAACACGGCCATCGACGAAATCCAGCGCCGTTTGCGCGCGTGAAACCGACAACAGGGTGAGTTCCGGGTAAGGCGCGGAGGTCGTACGCGGCATTGGATTGTGGAAATACGCCGCGTCGGCTAGCGAACGCACGCGCTGCAACAGGGCCTGATTGCCGGCCAGCGCGGCTGCGACCGCATCGCGCTGCTGGCGCACCAGCGCAAGGCAGTCGTCACCGCCGAGGTCGCAGGCCCAGGCTTTGGCTGTCTCCTTGGTCACCCGCGGAAAACGATCTTGCGCCTCACTGGTCCACGGCAACTCCGGCACCAGCTCGTCGTCCGGCGCAACTGCCAGTGCTTTGTTGACCCGCGCCAGGTCGGCATCGACGATGGCCTGGCGCTGATCCGCGGGAATGTCCCAGGGCAGCAACCATAACGTGGCAAAGGCATTGTGGCCTTCTTGCGGTGGTTGTGGCTGCATCAACGCCAGCGCCTGGCGCTCGGCTGTGCTGGGACTCGACAGGCGCGAGACCGTGAACAACACCGCCGCAAGCAGCAGCAACACCAGCAAGGTCAATGCCGTCCCTTTCAGAAACTTGCCCACAGTGCTGTCTCCAAGCCTCGCCAGCACCCGATACTCGCAGCCGCACCTGGCTGTGGCAAATCTCAGTCGGGCAGGGGCAGGCTGTGGCTGCGCTTGACGGTGCGCAGCACCACGCTGGAGTTGACGTCGGCCACGCCGCTGGCGTTCAGCAGCTTGTCCAGCAGGAAGGCGGAGAAATGGTCCAGGTCGGCGACGAAAACATGCAGCAGGTAGTCCATGTCACCGCTCAAGGCATGGCAAGCAACGACTTCGGCCCAGCCGTTGACGTCCGTGACGAAACGTTCCACGTTGCCACTGTCATGGTGGGCCAGCTGCACGCGCACGAAGGCGGACAACCCGAGGCCCACGGCGGCCGGGTCGATCTGCGCGGCATAACCGGCGATGACGCCATCGTCCTGCAAGCGTTGCAGCCGTCGCAGGCAGGCCGAGGGCGACAGGTTGACCCGCGCGGCCAGCTCCGCGTTGGTGATGCGGCCCTCGCGCTGGAGGATGGCGATCATGCGCAGATCCGTGCGATCCAGAGATTGTTGGGACATTGATTGCGTAAATTGGTTGATATGAGACTGATTATTGCATGTTCTAGCTGTTTTCATGCAACAAAGCAATCATGTTGCCGGCCGATGGTCGTATCCTGAATAAAGAACTTTTCCGGGAGGCCCGTCATGAATACGCCGCAACGCGTCGAACATCAGCAAACCGACAAGGGCACCGTGCCCATTTACGCCACCGGCACGGTCGAGCAGCCCTGGGAAAGCTACAGCGCCACCGACCACGATGTCTGGAAGCGCCTGTTCCTGCGCCAGCGCGAGATCCTGCCGCAGCGGGCCTGCCGCGAGTTCCTCCAGGCCCAGGAAGACCTGAACCTCAATGCGGACACCATTCCGCGCTTTGACGAGCTCAACGAGATCTTGCAAAAAGCCACCAACTGGACGCTGGTCGGCGTCGAGGGCCTGTTGCCCGAGGACGTGTTCTTCGGTCATCTGGCCAACCGCCGTTTTCCGGTCACCTGGTGGATTCGCAAGCCGGAACAATTCGACTACATCTCCGAGCCGGACCTGTTCCACGACATGTTCGGCCATGTGCCGCTGCTGCTGAATCCGGTGTTTGCCGATTACATGCAGGCCTACGGCCAGGGCGGGCTGAAGGCTCAGGGCCTGGGCGAACAGGCCTTGAAGAACCTCACCCGGCTGTACTGGTACACCGTCGAGTTCGGCCTGATCCGGCAGGATGATGGCGTTCGCATCTACGGCGCCGGCATTGTCAGCTCGCAAGGCGAGTCGATCTATTCGCTGGAAAGCGACGCACCCAACCGCATCGGTTTCGATCTGGAACGCATCATGCGCACGCAGTACC
>CAZOXZ010000224.1:0-2795 GCA_964583865.1 uncultured Rhodanobacteraceae bacterium
AAGATTGCCGACATGTACACCGCCATGCAGTCCGCCCGCGCCTATGCCTACATGGTGGCGCGCGACTTCGATAGCGGCACCGCCTCGCGTGTGGATCCGGCTTCCTGCCTGC
This sequence comes from uncultured Rhodanobacteraceae bacterium, assembly GCA_964583865.1. Classification (GTDB taxonomy): domain Bacteria; phylum Pseudomonadota; class Gammaproteobacteria; order Xanthomonadales; family Rhodanobacteraceae; genus DASSBG01. The sequence goes on from CAZOXZ010000224.1 coordinate 113, forward strand.
TGCATGCCTCGCGCAGCGCCGTGGACGTGGCCCTGGAAGCCATCCAGGCCCTGGGCGGCAACGGCTACATCAACGAGTACCCCACCGGCCGCATTCTGCGCGATGCCAAGCTCTACGAGATCGGCGCCGGCACCAACGAGATCCGGCGCATGCTCATCGGTCGCGAGCTTTTCCGCGGCAACGAGTAAGTGTGGCACTGGACCTTGGTCCAGTTTGCCGCAGTGCAGCAAAACGCGCATAATCAGGGGCCCGATTTCCGCTGACAAGCGTGGAGAAATCATGAGTGATATCGTCATTGCCGGCGCCAAGCGCACGGCCATAGGCTCCTTCCTGGGCCAGTTCACGGGCGTGCCCGCCACCGAACTGGGCGCCACTGCCATCCGTGCTGCACTCGCACAAGCCACCATCGCTGGCAGCGATGTCAGCGAGCTCATCATGGGCTGCGTGCTGCCCGCCAACCTGGGCCAGGCCCCGGCGCGCCAGGCGTCACTGGCCGCCGGGCTGCCGCCCGCAGCCGGTTGCACCACCATCAACAAGGTCTGTGGCTCGGGCATGAAAGCCATGATGCTGGGCCATGACCTCATCAAGGCCGGCTCGGCAACCATCGTTGTCGCTGGTGGCATGGAGTCGATGACCAACGCACCACACATGGTCAATGCGCGTGCCGGCATCCGCTACGGCGACGGCAAGCTGATCGACCACATGGCCTGGGATGGCCTGACCAACCCCTACGACGGTCAGTCGATGGGCGTGTTCGCCGAGCAGTGCGTGGACAAGTACGCCTTCAGCCGCGAGGACCAGGACGCCTATGCCATCGAGTCGGTGGAACGGGCTCGGCGGGCCACTGAATCCGGCGAGTTCGCCGACGAAATCGTGCCGGTCACCGTCAAGACCCGCAAGGGCGAAACCAGTTACGCCGAGGACGAGCAGCCCAAGCGCTCGAAGATCGACAAGATCCCGACGTTGCGCCCGGCCTTCCGGCGCGACAACGGTACTGTCACCGCCGCGACATCCTCCAGCATTTCCGATGGTGCTGCGGCTACCGTACTGATGTCTGCCGCCGAGGCGGACAAGCGCGGCATCACGCCGCTGGCTCGCATCGTCGCCCACGCCACGCATTCGCAGGAGCCCGAATGGTTTACCACCGCACCGGTCGGTGCCATTCGCAAGGTCCTGGACAAGGCCGGCTGGAGCGTCGACGACGTCGGCCTGTTCGAAGTCAACGAGGCCTTCGCTGCCGTCGCCATGGTCCCCATGTGCGAACTCGGCATCGCTCACGACAAGCTCAATGTCAACGGCGGTGCCTGCGCCCTGGGACATCCCATCGGCGCCACCGGTTGCCGCATCGTCGTGACCCTGTTGAACGCCATGCGCCATCGTGACATCAAGCGCGGCATCGCATCCCTTTGCATCGGCGGCGGCGAGGCCACGGCCATCGCCGTCGAGCGTCCGTGAGGCCGTCCGACAGCACATTTTCGTGCGCACGGGCACGTCAAAAAAGGTGACAATGGCATGCAACGCTGCTACTTTTGCAGCCTGACGACCATCGTCACCATGGGGGCGTGCCGCTACAGCGCGTGCCTGGTACCCTTTTCTGCTACTGAAAACAAGAGGCTACACACGTGAAAATCAAGTATCTCGCGCTCGCCGCGGCCGTGACGCTGGCACTTGGTGCCTGCAGCAACGGCCAGAACTCCGCCACCGAAGCCGCTGACAACGCCGCCCAGAAGGCCCAGGAATCGGCACAGAAGGCCGTCGAGGCCACCAAGGAAGCCGCCGGCCACGCTGCTGAAGCCGCCAAGAGCGGTGCCACCGCTGCCGTCGACGCAACCAAGGACGGCGCCAGCGCCGCGGCCGACGCCGCCGGTGATGCCGCTGCCAAGACCGGCGACGTCGTCAGCGATGCCGCCGCTGCCGCCAAGGCCAAGGCTGGCGAAGCAGTCGACGCCGCTGCCGACAAGGCCGGCGAAGCCGTTGACGCGACCAAAGCCAAAGCTGGTGAAGCCGTGGATACCGCCAAGGACAAAGCTGCCGAGATGCTCGAAGGCGGCAAGGAACCGGTCGACGAAGGCGACAACGCCGGGTAAAAAACCCAGCTTCAGTGATCACGCACCGGCCGCACCTTGCGGCCGGTTGCGTTTTGGTCCGGCAGGGCCGGTTCCGTTTGGCACCGCCGGTCTGCCATGCCACCATTGCCGCAATATCTGTCGCCCGGATGCCTCCATGACCCGTCTACAAAGTGCCATCGACCCTCGTGACCCCGCTTTCATCGCCAATGCACGCAAGCTGCACGACAGCACCCGTGCCCTGCACGCCGCGCTTGAAAAAGCGGGCCGTGGCGGAGGTGAGCGTGCCAGACAACGGCATCTGGATCGTGGCAAGCTGCTGCCACGCGAGCGTGTGCGTACCCTGCTCGATCCGGCCTCGCCGTTCCTCGAGTTCTCGCCTCTGGCGGCCCACGGCATGTACGAAGACAAGGCACCCGGCGCCGGGCTGATAACCGGCATCGGCCAGGTTCACGGTCAGGAAGTGCTCATCATTGCCAATGACGCCACGGTCAAGGGCGGCACGTATTTTCCGATGACGGTGAAAAAGCACCTGCGGGCCCAGGAAGTCGCCCTGGAAAACAACCTGCCGTGCATTTATCTGGTCGACTCCGGTGGTGCATTCCTGCCGCTGCAGG
>CAZOXZ010000225.1:0-2790 GCA_964583865.1 uncultured Rhodanobacteraceae bacterium
CTGCGCCATGGCCTGGATGCGATCGGCATCCCCGACCGCCTCCTTGATACCGATGATCTGCTCATGGTCGCGCAATGCGGCTACCGTCTCCGGCTGCATGTCGCAACCGGTTCTGGCCGGCACGTTGTACATCAGGATCGGCAAGCCGGCTTCATCCGCCACGCGCCGGAAATGGTATTCCAGGCCACGTTGATCCGGACGCACATAGTAAGGTGTCACCACCAGCGCCGCATCGACCCCGGATCCGGCCAGCCGACGACAGGCAGCGATCGTGGCCGCCGTAGCCGCACCGCCGCAGCCGGCGAGCACAGGTACGCGTCCGGCGACATGCTCGACGGCACAGGCCAGCAGGCGGTCAAACTCGGCATCCGCCAGCATATGCGCCTCTCCCGTGGAGCCGGCGACCAACAGGGCCTGGGTCCCGTTGTCAATCTGGTAGTCGAGCAAGCGTACGAAACCTTCCAGATCCAGCGCCCCGTCGACGCTGAACGGGGTGGCAAGGGCGCAAATACTGCCTTGAATGAGCACAACAGCACTCCGTGGTCGAAGGCGAACATGGTACTCGTCGCCAGCGGCGTGCGTCCACATGGCAAGCGGATTGTGAAACAAGCCGGACTCTGGGGTAAGCTGGCGCAAAGCCCACTCAGCGGACAACCCTTCTTGACTCAGGACACAACCCGCCCGGGAAATGAACAGCGCTTGCTGGTGCAGGCATTGACCCCGGCCGATGTCTCGCCCTTGCCCATGCTGGTGCAACGCATCGCGGACAGCGGCTGCAACCTGGCCGATGTGCGGGTGTCGACGCTGGCCGCCGACACCAGCGTCACCCTGCTGGCGCTGGGAACCTGGGATGCCATCGCCAAGCTGGAGGCCGCCCTGCAGCGGCTGGCCAGTGACCGCGAACTGCACCTTTGCTGGTACCGCACCGAGCCGCGTGAAGTACAGGCTGCCCTGTTGCCGTACCTGGTCGAGGTCGTCGCGGCGGACAAACCCGGCATCCTGGCCACCCTGGTGCAATTCTTCAGCCAGCAGCAGATCAGCATCGAACACATGGTGTCCATGCGCTACCCGGCCATGCAGACCGGCGCCATGATGTTTTCCGCCCAGATCACCGTCGGCGTGCCGGCGGACAACCACATTTCCACGCTCAGGGAGGAATTCCTGACGCTGTGCGACAGCATCAATCTGGACGCCACCCTCGACCCGATGAAACTGTGAGGATCCCCATGACCGAACCCGGTTCTCCCGCTCCCGACCTTGAAGGCACCACCGGCACCGGCGAGAGCCTGCGCCTCGCCGATTTTCGCGGGCGCTGGCTGGTGGTGTACTTCTATCCGCGCGACAACACACCCGGCTGCACCACCGAAGCGAAGGACTTTCGCGACCTCCAGGCAGCATTCGACCAGCGCAACGCCGCCATCCTCGGCGTATCACGCGACTCCACGGCATCGCACCAGAAGTTTTCCGGCAAGCACGAGCTGCCCTTTCCACTCATCAGCGACAGCGACGAAACCTGGTGCAAGGCCTTCGATGTCATCCACGAAAAGAACCTGTACGGCAAGATCCACCTCGGCATCGTGCGTTCGACCTTTCTCATCGATCCGACCGGCAAGATTGCCGCCGCCTGGCGCAAGGTCCGGGTGAAAGGTCATGCACAGGCAGTACTTGATGCCATCCCGGAGGCCAACTGATTCGACCATGAACCCAGGACAATCCCCGCGCGTGTATGCGCTCGACACCAACGTGCTGCTGCACGATCCCACCGCCATGTTTCGTTTCGAGGAGCACGATGTCTTCATTCCGATGACCGTGCTGGAGGAACTGGACGAAAAGAAACAGGGCAGCTCGGAGATCTCGCGCAATGCGCGCCAGGCCAGCCGCTTCTTCAATGAACTGATCGAGCAACACGATGGCAACGCCATTGTGGACGGCCTGCCGCTGGAGGACCCTGCCGGGCTGCAGCTGGAATCCGGACCGCAGCGCGGCCGCCTGTTCTTCCAGCAATGGCAGGCCGACGGCAACGGCAAGGCCGACAACCGCATTCTCGACGCGGTTATGGGCTTGCGCGAGCGCAAAAAAGACACCCCGGTGGTATTGGTCAGCAAGGACATCAACCTGCGCATCAAGGCCACCATCGCCGGCATCCATGCCGAGGACTACGAAAACGACCGTGCCCTGGATGATTTTGCACTGTTGTTCTCCGGTTCGATGGACGTGCCGGAGAGCTTCTGGGACGACCATCCGGACGTGCGCTCGTGGGTGGACAACGGGCACACCTGGTACGAACTGACGCCGCGCGCAGACGAGCACTGGTACCCAAACCAGTGCCTTTGCCTTCCAGGCGACCCTGGCGTGGAACTGCGGGTCATCGAATACAGCAAGAAATCGGCCCGGCTGATCCTTCTGGCCAACCATCGCCAGGCAGACCGCGCCGTCTGGGGCATCACCGCCCGCAATCGCGAGCAGAACTTTGCCCTCAACATGCTGATGGACCCGGACGTCGACCTGGTCACCCTGCTGGGCATGGCCGGCACCGGCAAGACCTTGCTGGCCCTGGCCGCCGGACTGGCCCAGGTCCTGGACAACAAACGCTACCGCGAGATCATCATGACCCGCGCCACCGTCTCCGTGGGTGCCGACATCGGCTTCCTGCCAGGCACCGAGGAGGAAAAGATGACGCCATGGATGGGCGCGCTGACCGACAACCTGGAAGTCCTCGCCCACCCGGATGACGACAGCAACTGGGCGCGCCAGGCCACAAACGACCTGCTGGCCTCGAAGGTGAAAATC
>CAZOXZ010000226.1:0-2727 GCA_964583865.1 uncultured Rhodanobacteraceae bacterium
CAGCAGCCACCGATGATGTTCACCAGGCCATCGGCTGCGAACGGGCCGATGACGGCCGCCATGTCCTCGGGGCTCTCGTCGTAGCCGCCGAATTCGTTGGGCAGACCGGCGTTGGGATGGCAGCTCACGTGGCAGTCGGCAATGGCGGCAACGGCCTCGACATGCTGGCGCAGGTCGGCCGCGCCCAGCGCGCAGTTGAAGCCGACGCTGAGCGGCTTGGCGTGCCGTACCGAGTACCAGAAGGCTTCCGGTGTCTGCCCCGAAAGCGTACGTCCGGACTGATCGGTAATGGTGCCGGAAATCATCAGCGGCAGGCGACCGCCGACTTCGTTGAAGACATCTTCGACGGCAAAGATGGCGGCCTTGGCGTTCAGCGTGTCGAAGATGGTCTCGATCATCAACAGGTCGGCACCGCCATCGATGAGGCCACGGGTGGCTTCCCGATACGTGGCCGCCAGCTCGTCGAAACTGGTGTTGCGGTAAGCCGGATTGGTGACATCCGGGCTCAGTGACGCGGTGCGACTGGTCGGGCCGAGGACGCCGATGGCAAAACGGGGCTTGTCCGGCGTTTCCTCTTCCATCGCCTGGCAGGCTTCGCGGGCCAGGCGCGCACCTTCGCGGTTGATTTCGCCGACCAGGTGCTCCAGGCCGTAGTCCGCCTGGCTGATGGACGTACCGTTGAAGGTGTTGGTTTCGACCAGATCTGCGCCGGCTTCCAGGTAGGCGCGATGAATGCCGCTGACGATGTCCGGGCGCGTCAGGTTCAGCAGGTCGTTGTCGCCCTTGAGATCACGACCCTTGCCGTCCTCGGGCGGATGCTCGCTGTCGAAGCCCGCGGCGAAGCGCTGGCCGCGGAAGTCGCCTTCGTCGAGGTGGTGATCCTGCAGCATGGTGCCCATGGCGCCGTCGATGATGAGCACTTGGTTGGCCAGCGCCGCATGCAATTGCTCGACACGTGCGGGGTGGAGCCAGGGAAGCGTGTTCATGGTTTTCTTGCCAGCAAGCTGAGAATTTCGAAGTGGGGTGCCTTGCGCTCACGCGAGATGCGTTTGCAGGCCACGACTTCAAGGCCGTTGTCGTGGGTCATGCGGGTCAACTCGTTGATGTGGAAGCCGAGGTTCTTGTGGTCAAATGGCTCAACGACAGCACGATGCACATGACGGCTCAGCGTGGCGGCCAGCAAACGGCCACCGGGGCGCAGCAACCGTGCTGCTTCGGCAATGACCTTCCCGGGTTCGTCCGTGTGGGTCAGGGCGTGCATGGCCAGCACTAGGTCGAAGCGCTTGCGCCCGAGTTTCATGGCGTGCATGTCGCTTTCGATGACCTTGACATTCTTGAATGGCTTCAGGCGCTTGCGCGCAGCCGCAACCACGCGGGCATTGGAATCGACGCAGGTGACCGATTTGGCGTGCGGTGCCAGCAGCTCGGCCAGCACGCCGTCGCCCGAGGCAATGTCGAGCACATCACCGGTTTCCAGCAATTGCAGCAGCGCGCGTGCCATGGTTTCCCAGGTGCGGCCCGGGGAATAGTGCCGTTCCATGTCACCGGCGACCGAGTCGGCCCAGCCTTGTTCCCTGGCACGCGTGGCCAGCACTTCGGGCAGGCGCTTGCGGTCCTCATCCAGCACGGCATCGTTGATGTTGTCGGCGATGACGGCCAGCAGGCTGTCCAGCTCCGAGCCGGGATCGTTGTTGATACGATAATAGGCCGATACGCCGGCACGACGATCATGCACCAGGCCGGCGTCACGCAGCTTGGCCAGATGTGTGGACACGCGTGGCTGGGCCAGCTGCAGGATGGTCGCCAGCTCGGCAACCGTCAGCTCTTCCAGCTGCAGCAGGCCGAGTAGGCGTACCCGCGTCGGGTCGGCCAGCAGACGCAAGGTGGTCGAGGTTGTCGTCAGATCCACAAAATATTTCTCTATCTTGATCAAGCGATACAAGGCTACGGCTTGTCCTGCAACCCGTCAAGGACAGTGACGGCGACAAGTGCAGGCCGCGCGTTTCTCGCAACCGGACGGACGAGCGGATAAAATTGCCGTTTGTGTTGCGACGCATTGCCTGTCGTCAGCCGCGATACCAGGCATTCGGGTGATGTTGTCGCGCATCCATTCCGTGTGTCCTTCCGTGCTGCCTGGCGTTGCGCCGGAGGCGAACACACCAAGTCACGGAGATTTTCATGGATTTTGCATTGACCGAAGACCAGCAGGCGATCCAGGCGATTGCCCGCGATTTTGCGACCAAGCGCATTGCCCCCGTCGCCGCCGAGCTGGACGAGAGCGGCCAGTTCCCGCTGGAGAACATCCGCGAGATGGGCAAGCTGGGCCTGATGGGCATCGAGGTGCCGGCCGAGTATGGCGGTGCCGGCATGGATTCGATCAGCTACGCCGTGGCCATGATGGAAATTGCCCAGGCGGACTGCGCACACTCGACCATCATGTCGGTCAACAACACCTTGTACTGCAACGGTATTTTGAAGTTCGGCAACGAGGAACAAAAGCACAAGTACGTCACGCCGATCGCCTCAGGCGAAGCCATCGGTGCCTTTGCCCTGACCGAGCCGCAGTCCGGCTCCGATGCCACGGCCATGCGTTGCCGCGCCGTGAAGCAGGATGATGGCAGCTTCATCATCGACGGCAAGAAGAGCTGGATCACTTCCGGCCCCGTGGCGAAGTACATTCTGCTGTTCGCCATGACCGACCCGGACAAGGGCGCGCATGGCATCACG
>CAZOXZ010000227.1:0-2694 GCA_964583865.1 uncultured Rhodanobacteraceae bacterium
TGGCGCACGTGGCTGGCCTGGTCGCCGCCGGCGTGTATCCCAGCCCGCTGCCGCATGCACATGTGGTGACCACCACCACGCACAAGACCCTGCGCGGGCCGCGCGGCGGCATGATCCTGGCGAAAAATCCGGACGAGACGTTGGTGAAGAAGCTGCAGTCGATCGTCTTTCCGGCATTGCAGGGCGGGCCGCTGATGCACGTCATCGCCGCCAAGGCCGTGGCCTTGAAGGAAGCCCTGGAGCCATCGTTCAAGGACTACCAGACGCAGGTCGTGGTCAATGCGCGCGCCATGGGCAAGGTGCTGGTCGAGCGTGGCTACAACATCGTCTCCGGCGGCACCGACAATCACCTGTTGCTGGTGGACCTCATCGAGCGCGGGCTGACGGGCAAGGATGCCGAGGCGGCACTGGGCCGGGCCAACATCACGGTCAACAAGAATGCCGTACCCAACGATCCGCAAAAGCCCTTCGTCACCTCGGGCCTGCGCCTGGGCACGCCGGCGGTGACCACGCGCGGCTATACCGAGGCCGATTGCATCGACCTGGCCGGCTGGATCTGCGACGTGCTGGATGCCCCGGATGACGAGGCCGTGATTGCCGCCACGGGCGAGAAAGTCCGCGCCCAGTGTGCGCGCCTGCCGGTGTACCCGGCCGAGCGCTGAGCGCCACGGGCCGTCCGGCATGCACTGTCCCTTCTGCCGCCACGAGGACACGCGGGTCATCGACTCGCGTACCAGTGATGATGGCTCGACGGTGCGCCGGCGACGCGAGTGCCCGGCCTGCAGCGAACGCTTCAACACGCTGGAGACGGCCGACCGGTAGCTGCCGACCATCATCAAGAGCGATGATCGGCGCGTGCCCTTCGACGAGGCCAAGTTGCGCACCAGTTTTCGGCGGGCCTTGCAAAAGCGACCGGTGACCATCGAGGCCGTGGACGCGGCCGTGCGCGCGGTCATCGAGGCCTTGCACCGTTCCAGCGAGCGCGAAGTAGCCACGCGCTACATTGGCGAGCTGGTGATGGAGGAGCTGCGCAAGCTGGATCAGGTGGCCTACGTGCGTTTTGCCTCGGTGTACCGGCGTTTCGAGGACGTGCAGGCTTTCCGCGAGGAAGTCGAGCGTCTGGAGCACGACTTGCCCGGCTTGAAGGAGATCCAGTTGTCGCTGTTGGATGATGATCCGGTGCCACGCGGTGGCCGCTGAGGCCTTCACAGCATTCGAGCACGACTGCATGCGCCGTGCGCTGGCGTTGGCGCGGCGCGGCCTCAACACCTCCATGCCCAACCCGCGCGTCGGTTGCGTCATCGCAGCCGACGAACAAGTGCTGGGCGAGGGCTTCCACGCGCGCGCGGGCGAGCCGCATGCCGAGGTTTTTGCCCTGCGCGAGGCCGGCGAAACGGCCCGCGGTGCCACGGCCTTCGTCACCCTGGAGCCGTGCTCGCACCACGGCCGCACGCCGCCCTGCGCCGACGCGCTGGTTGCCGCCGGCGTGGCCCGTGTGGTGGTGGCCTGCACCGACCCCAATCCCAAAGTGGATGGCCATGGCCTGGCACGGCTGCGGGAGGCCGGCATCCGCGTCGATACGGGGCTGCTGGCAGCCGAGGCACGCGAACTCAACCGTGGTTTTTTCAGCCGCATCGAGCGCGGTCGGCCCTGGCTGCGCCTGAAAATGGCCATGAGCCTGGACGGCCGCACCGCCCTGGCCGACGGGACCTCAAAATGGATTACCGGCGAAGCCGCACGCACCGACGTGCAACTGTGGCGTGCGCGCAGCTCGGCCATTCTCACCGGCAGCGGCACCGCCCTGGCCGATGATCCGCATCTGACCGTCCGCATCGACGAACCCTTCCGGCCGCCGCTGCGCGTGTTGCTGGACCGTCAATGCCGCGTGCCGACCCAAAGCCACCTCTTCGATGCCAGCGCGCCGACGCTGGTGTTCACGGCAGCTGGGCAGAAAGGCATCCCGGCGAATGTGGATCACGCCACGGTACCTGAAGTCGATGGTGGCCTGGATCTGGACGCCGTCATGGCCGAACTGGCCCGGCGCCAGTGCAACGAGGTGCAGGTCGAGGCCGGTGCCGTGCTGGGCGGCGCCTTGCTGCAGGCCGGTCTGGTGGACGAACTGCTCGTCTACATCGCGCCCGTGCTGCTGGGCGGCGATGCGCGGCCATTGCTGGAACTGCCGCCGCTGGCCAACATGGCCGACCGCCAACGCTTCGAATTGGTTGACCAGCAGCGTTTCGGCGGCGATACCCGTTTGTTGTTGAGGCCGCGCGCGGGTGACAACCCAGTCGCGTGCAGGCACGCTCCTGCAGATGCCGCGGATGGTTGACGGCGCCGCTGCAGGAGCCTGCTTGCAGGCGACCGAACACAAAATGCCGGTTACGTAGCGATTGCGGCGAACCCGGATCGGCCGACGGGTCCCGGGTCCCGGGTACGGTGTCCCGCCGATCCCCGACCCTCGATTCCCGCTGTCGCGAGCAGGCTCGCTCCTACAAATTCTCCGGATGATTGACACCACCGCTGTAGGAGCCTGCTTGCAGGCGACCGAACACAAACTGTCGGTTACGTAACGATTGCCGCGAACCTGGATCGGCCGGCGGGTACCGGGTCCCGGGTACCGTGTCCCGACAGTTCCCGTCTCCCGATTCCCGATTCCCGATTCCCGATTCCCGATTCCCGATTCCCGATTCCCGA
>CAZOXZ010000228.1:0-2647 GCA_964583865.1 uncultured Rhodanobacteraceae bacterium
TGGGCGGTTCAATGGGCGATTTGCCGGCAACGCTACGCTTATGCCGGCCTACGGTACTACGGTGCGGGTTCCTTCGTGGGAGCCACGTGGGCCCGCATAAACGCAGCGTTGCGGGCACGGGGCGGTGGGCGGTTCAATGGGCGATTTGCCGGCAACGCTACGCTTATGCCGGCCTACGGTGCGGGTATTCCGCAGGACCGTCGTAGGCCCGCATAAGCGCAGCGTTGCGGGCGCGGTAAGTCGATTCGCTGGGCGATTTGCCGGCAACGTCGTTGGCTTATGCCGGCCTACGGGGTGCTACGGGGTGCCGTCATGTCGGTGTACATGGCGAAGAGTTTTTCCAGGCGTTCGGTGTCGTTTTTGAAGCGGCGGCCGATGTAGATGCGCTCGATGATTTCGTCGTTGCGCTCGTGGGCGCGGCGCAGGTCGGGGAAGTCTTTGTCCATGCGCTCGGGTTTGTACATGTCGGCGATGGTGGCGGGAAAATGGCGCTCGCGGGCCAGCAGGATGTCCTCGGCGGCGCGGGTCATGTCGGCCTTCATCTGCTCGGTCAAGGTCGGCACCGGGAAGGTGTTCCAGCCCAGGGTGTTGGAGTAGGAAAAGCGCATTTCGAGTCGCACGCATACCGTGCCGATCCAGACCCAGTGAAGACGGGAGGCAATCAGGGCCAGGTTCCAGAGTGGGGCGTCGTACATGGCGAAGGCTTTCTCTTGCACGACGTTGCAAGGTTCAAGCAGCCCAACCGGCAGATAGGGGCGGTTCTCAGAGCTCACGCGCGGGATGGCGACGACATGCGAATGCCCCATGGTTTGCTCGCGGAACCGGTGTGGGGTTCTGGCCAGCTTTTGTGCTGCCTTGTCTTTCGTGGCCGACAAACGCTTATCGGCGACTTGGGCCACCCGATCAGCGATGGCGGGAATGTCCAGCGCGTCTTCGAGCACGTCGTCTTCAATCCATAGGCAGGCGCGCGGCGCGTTGTCGATCAGCTCTTTGGACCCGTACAACGGCCGGATGAAGGGTGCCGCTGCTGGCGTGGCGGCGATCAGGTTTCTTGCTTCCTGTCGCGAAAAGATCAGCGGGCTACCATAGTACGGGTGGTTGCCGAACTGCATCGGTGCTTTGCCTCCGGTGGGTTGCGAAAGCGCGTGCACTTCGACGTTGGGCGCAGCGATCAGGTAGGCGTTGATGTTGTCGGCCACCTTGCAACTCAATCCGTCTTCCGTGTCGTCGTTGCTGATTGAATACAGGTACCGCTTCGTCCCCGGATCACGCGTCAATCCGACAATGACAACGGTCACGCCAGCGTTTTGAGCAGCAAGATTGGCCCACTTGAATGACGTATGCGCAAACGAGATTTCGTGGCCGGTATAAAATATGGATGGCCACAACAGCGGAACCTGCGAGCCTTGGCAGATCGAGTTCGTCGCCACAAATGCACTGGCCGCGTGAGTATGTTGCCCATAGAGCGCCGCGTTCATGAACCAGCCGGCAACGTAGTCCAACGACTTCCACTTCTTGACTTTGCCATCGAACACAGAGCCCAGGTCTGCTTTCTGCTCCTTGGTTTGCCATTTGCTACCCAAATACGGCGGATTCCCGCAGATATACGTCTCGCCGCCTTCATTCTCGAAATCGATCTCGGCCTGTTTGGCAGGTTGATCGAACAAGTCGTCGGCCCTGACCTTGACGCCGGTGCCGTGGACATCCATCAGCTCCAGCCAATCCAGGCTGAGCGCATTACCGCAGGTGATCCAGTTGTCGGCGGACAGCGGCAGGAAGGCTTTCAGGGCTTCGCGCTGGCCAAGGTAGCGCACGTTTGACTGATATTCGGCAATCACCAGTGCCAGGCGGGCGATTTCGGCAGCAAAGTCGCGCAGTTCGATGCCGCGAAAGTTGGTCAGCAGGATGTCGGACTTGCGTTCCTTCTCGCCGCGGCGCTGGTTGACCTCGGCCTCGATGGCGCGAATTTCCTTGTAGGCGATGACGAGGAAATTGCCGGAGCCGCAGGCCGGATCGAACACGCGGATGCGGGCGATGCGCTTGCGCAGGTTGAGCAGCTTGCGGGCGTTGTCGCCGGCGGCTTCCAGTTGTTTGCGCAGGTCATCCAGAAACAGCGGGTTCAACACCTTGAGAATGTTGGGCACGCTGGTGTAGTGCATGCCCAGCTCGCCGCGCTCGTCGTCGTTGGCCACGGCCTGGATCATGGAGCCGAAGATATCCGGGTTGATGGCCTTCCAGTCCAGCTCGCCGGCGTGCGCCAGATAGCGCCGCGCCAGCTTGGAGAAATGCGGCACTTCGGTGGCGCCGGCAAAGAGGGCGCCGTTGACGTAAGGGAACGGCCTGGCCCAAGTCGGCAGATCCGCACCGTCGCGCTCGCCGTGCTTGAGGTTCATGGCCCGGAACAACGTGGCCATGACCTCGGCCACGTTGTTGCCATCGGCCTGGCTCATTTGCGCCACGCTGCGGCTGAACAGGCCCTCGCCGTTGAAGATACCGGTGTCCTCGGCAAAAAAGCAGAAGATCAGCCGCGCCATGAAGTGGTTCATGTCGTGACGGCGCTCGTCGCCGGCCCAGTCCGGGTTGGTTTTCAAAAGCTCGACGTACAGCTTGTTGAGGCGCCCGGTGGCGCGCACGTCGATGGGGTTTT
>CAZOXZ010000229.1:0-2624 GCA_964583865.1 uncultured Rhodanobacteraceae bacterium
GCTGCTGGACGAACCCACCTCGGCGCTGGACCCCATCGCCACCGGCCGCATCGAGCAACTGGTGGACGAACTGAAACGCGACTACACCATCGTCATGGTCACCCACAACATGCAACAGGCCGCGCGCGTCTCCGACCGCACCGCCTTCATGTACCTCGGCGAACTGGTCGAAGTCGGCGACACCAGCACCATCTTCACCCGCCCCGAGAAACAGCAAACGGAGGACTACATCACCGGAAGATTTGGGTGAGCCATCGGGCGAAGCGGAGCTTCGCCCGATGGCGAAGGGCTGGCCACGGATGGCCAGACCCGGGAGACCCACCATGGACGGTTGCAGCCCGGCACAGAACACGGCCAAACGCCCGCGCCCGGACCGACCAAAGGCCATGCACAAACCCGACATCAACGAAAAAGGCACTGGGCCCCGGATCTTCGCTACGCTCCGTCCGGGGCGACCAATATGGGATGGCCGGGCCAGGAAGCCCCGGCCGGTGCATCACAACCCATCGGGCAACCACAAGAACAACACCCACGGATCACACCATGACCCAAGACCACATCATCAAGAGTTACGACAAGGAGCTGGACCAGCTGATGGCCAAGTTCGACCGCATGGGCCAGCTGGCCAACCAGCAACTGAAGGACGCCGGCGCGGCCCTGGACACGCATGACCTGGCGGCGGCACGTCGCGTCATCGAGGCGGATGATGCTGTCGACGAGCTGGAGACGACCATCGGCGAGGACGTGGTGCAGCTGCTGGCCCTGCGCGCACCGATGGCCGGCGACCTGAGGCGCATCTTCGCGGCGCTGCGCATCGTCAGTGACCTGGAGCGGATCGGCGACTGCGCGGTGAACATCGCCCGCCGCATTGAGAGCGTCTCCGCCAATCTGCCCGCAGCACACCTGACGCGTCTGGATCGCCTGTGCGAGCGCGCCACGCGACAAGTAGGCGACGGCCTCAAGGCCTGGAAGGACAACGACACGGCCTTGGCCTGGAAGGTCTGGCACGACGACGCCAAACTGGATGATGGCTACGTCGGCCTGTTCCGCGAGCTTCTGACTTACATGATGGAGGAACCGCGCCAGATCACCACCTGCACGCACCTGCTGTTCATGGCCAAGAACCTCGAACGCATCGGCGACCATGCCACCAACATCGCCGAAGGCGTGTGGTACGCCGTCAACGGCACGCCGCTGACAGCCGAGTCGCCAAAGCCGGAAAGCTGACATCGCGCCCGGCCTCTGGAGCCACGGCCTCCGGGCAAGCCCTATAATCGCGCGGTCACCTTTGCCACAAATGCCACCATGACCGACATCATTACCCGCCTGCTGGAACGCAAGGCAGCCGGCAACCTGGGCAGGAAGGATCCGGAGTTCGAAGCCTCCGCAACGCCGCCCCTGACGCCGCACATGCTCACCCGTGCCGAGGAGGATCTCGGCTTCAGCCTGCCACCGTTGCTGCGACGCATTTACACGGAGGTCGCCAACGGCGGGTTCGGGTACTCGTACGGGCTGCTGGGCCTTCTCGCTGGCCCGCGGGATGACGAGGACCGTGACGCGGTGCAGCTTTATCTGGATTCGCGGGACATCGACCCGGACGACCCGCACTGGCAGTGGCCGCACGGACTGCTGCCAATAGCCGACCTGGGCTGCAACATGCTCCACTGCGTGCAATGCACCCGACCGGATGCGCCGGTGGTCCTGTTCGATCCCAACGCACACGAGCGCAGCGAGCCCTGGGACGACGCCTTCTTCCCGTCTGCGCCATCGCTGGTCGCCTATTTCGAAGCCTGGCTGGATGGCAAGGACTTGCTCGACACGTTTGGCAACGACGGCGCGGAGGACTGAGGCCAGTTATCCAGGGTAACGGCCCCACCCACTATCACGGCACGCGCAGGTTACACTGCACCGGTTCTCATCCGGATCTTTGCCATGACCTCCAGTTCCGAGCTGTTCCAGCGCGCCCAGCAAGTCATTCCCGGCGGTGTCGATTCACCCGTGCGGGCCTTTGGTTCGGTGGGCGGCCAGCCGTTCTTCGCCGATCATGCCGAAGGCGCATACATTCACGATGTCGATGGCCGGCGCTACGTTGACTATGTCGGCTCCTGGGGGCCGATGATCGTCGGCCACAATCACCCGGCCGTGCGCGAGGCCGTCGAGGCCGCCGTGGCCCGCGGCCTGTCCTTCGGCACGCCCTGCGAGGGGGAAGTGTTGCTGGCCGAGGAAGTCACGCGTCTGATGCCGTCGGTGGAGATGCTGCGGATGGTGAATTCCGGCACCGAAGCCACCATGACGGCCATCCGCCTGGCACGCGGTGCCACCGGGCGTGACCGCATCGTGAAGTTCGAGGGCTGCTATCACGGCCATTCGGACAGCTTTCTGGTGAAGGCCGGTTCCGGTGCCCTGACCCTGGGCGAACCGAACTCACCGGGCGTGCCCAAGGCCCTGGCCGACCTCACGCTGACCCTGCCCTTCAACGACATCGAGGCAGCGCGGACCTTGTTCGCCGAGCAGGGCGACAGCATCGCCGCGCTAATCGTCGAGCCCGTCGCCGGCAACATGAACTGCATTCCACCGGCACCGGGTTTTCTGGAAGCACTGCGCGAGCTGTGCAGCGAGCATGG
>CAZOXZ010000230.1:0-2610 GCA_964583865.1 uncultured Rhodanobacteraceae bacterium
CCTCGCCGATGGTGATGACGGCACGCCACTTGGCGAACTGCGCGCCCATGGCGGCGTATTCTTCCAGGCGCTCGCGCAGGCCGTCCAGGCCCTCGGTGACCTTCTCGTCCGGGAACCCGGCCAGGGCTTTGGCGCCCTTGTCGACCTTGATGCCGGGAATCACGCCGGCATCGCGCATGACCTGGGTGAAGGGCACGCCGTCGGCGGTCTTCTGGCGCAGGGTCTCGTCAAACAGGATGGCGCCGGAGATGTGGTCGGAAAGGTCCGGCGTGGTCAGGAGCATCTCGCGATAGGCGCGACGATTTTCCTCCGTACTCTCCACGCCCACGGCGTCAAAACGCTTCTTGATGGTACCGGTGGACTCGTCGATGGCGATGATGCCCTTGCCCGGTGCGACCATGGCCTGCGCCACGGATTCCAGTTCGTCAATGCTCATGGGGGACCCCGTTGGAAAGCTGGTTTGTCGGAACAGCGCATTATAGGCCAGATCGACAACAGGGTCTCGGACTCGATGGGGGGCTGCTCAGTATCCCGGCAGGTCGCACTTGGCCGTCAGCGCGGCCTTCTTTTCATCCGTGAAATCGCGCATGTTGAATTGAGCCGTGTAGTACGTACGGATTGGTCGCTGGGCGCGGTTCTCCGCCGCTGGGCGGTAGCGGAAATGCTCCACGGCCTGGACAACCGTCTGGCCGAGATCGCTGTTGGGGACCACCTTTTCCAGCGTGATGTTGCGTGGCACGCCGTCCGACCCGATGGTGTAGCTGGCCGAGGCACAGCCAGGGGCGTCCAGGTTGTGCCCGTGATTGGGTACCCACAACTCGGTGGGCGCGGCGCTGAGGACCCAGTAGGACGGGACGTTGTCCGGGGCCACGGCGATAGGCGCGGCAGTGGTGTTGGCCGCGATGCCGAGCAGCCCCGTGATGGTCGCCGCGCACAGAAGTTTGTGAAGGTTTCTGGAGATCATGATGATTTCCTGTTCTCGTCGTGACTTCAGTGTAACGCCCTGATCCGGATCGCCGCTGAATTCACAAGTCTCGCAGGCCACGGGGAATGCCGCCTTGGCCCACGTGCAGCAGTTTCAGGGTGTTGGTGCCGCCATGTTCGCCGGTGTGGTCACCGTGGGTCAGCAGGACACGGTCACCCACGGTCAACGCCCCGGCCTCGAACAGCTTGACCACGGCAGCACGTGCCACCAGTGTGGGCTCATCTTCGTCCACGTCGAACGGCACCGGATGGACGTCGTGCAACAGTTGCATGCGCCGGCGTGCCGCGGCATTGCGCGACAGGGCATAGATCGGCACGGCCGAGCGATACCGCGACAGCCAACGCGCGGTGTTGCCGGACTCGGTCAAGGCGATGATGGCGCGGATCTTCACCTGGGCGGCCAGGGACATGGCGGCCAGAGCGATGGCCTCGTCGGTGCGTGCCAGCGAGTTGGTACGCACGAGGAGCTCGTCGCGGGGCTCGAACTGGCGTTCGGCTCCCAGGCAGATGCGGCACATGGCCTGCACGGCCTTGGCAGGATAGGCGCCGGCGGCTGTTTCCTGGGACAGCATCACCGCGTCGGTGCCGTCGATGACGGCGTTGGCCACATCCAGCACTTCGGCCCGTGTGGGAATGGGCGACTCGACCATGGATTGCAGCATCTGCGTGGCCGTGATCACCGGTCGGTTGCGTTGCAGGGCTTCACGGATGATCTTCTTCTGCAGGCCGGGCAGTTCGGCGTCGCCGATCTCCACGCCCAGGTCGCCACGCGCCACCATCACGCCATCGCTGGCATCGATGATGTCGCCGAGCACGGCGATGGCTTCGCTGCGCTCTATCTTGGCGATGACTGCGGCCTCGCTGCCGGCTTCCCGCATAAGGCGTCGCGCCGTGTTGACATCGGCTGCCGAACGCACAAAGGATACGGCCAGGAAGTCCACAGCCAGCTCCGCGGACAACGTGATGTCGTGACGATCCTTGTCTGACAGGGCATCCAGCGTCAGGCCGCCACCTTGCCGGTTCAGGCCTTTGCGGTCGGACAACGTGCCGCCGGACGTGACACGGCAGTGGATCTCGGGACCGTCGATGCGTTCGACTTGCATGGCGATCAGGCCGTCATCCAGCAACAGCATGTCGCCAACGCTGACATCCTCATTCAGGCCGCCGTAGCTGACGCCCACGCGCGTCTCATCGCCTGGTGGCGCATCCGGGCGACAATCGAGGATGAATTGGTCGCCTTCGGCCAGCTCCACGGAGCCGCGGGCAAAACACTCGATGCGGATCTTGGGGCCTTGCAGGTCGGTGAGAATGCCGATCTCGCGGCCTTGGGCGGCACTGGTGGCACGCACTTCGGTGACGCGTTTGCGGTGCTCGTCCGCCGTGCCGTGCGACAGGTTCAGGCGAACCACATCCACGCCGCCGTCAAACAGCCTGGCGAGCATGCCCGGCGGGTCTGTGGCCGGACCGAGCGTGGCGACGATCTTGGTGCGTTCGAGTTGCGGCTGGGAGTCGGATGCAGTCATCTGGGAGCCTGAACGGTAGGAGCCATGTGAGCGAGGCACAGCCATTTCGAGAACGATTTTTCGAGCATTTGAGGCGAATACTGGTTGTTATTCAACGAAAATG
>CAZOXZ010000231.1:0-2592 GCA_964583865.1 uncultured Rhodanobacteraceae bacterium
TTCGTGAGGGAAAATCCAATGCGTGTGGTATCTTTGATACGCGACCTTTTTATGCGTGTGGTATCTTTGATACGCGACCTTTTTAAGGGTACTGGCTTCCTTCCTAGAATGAAGGCTTTGAAGATGTCAATGCTGGAGTCTAATCCAGCGAAAGTTTTTACTTTCTGCTAAAAAAAACAATGTAGACAAAGGATTGGCGCAGTGGCCTTTTCCAAAAAGCCGAACGGGAATTTTTGGGGGCGAATTAAAGGCTTGTTTTGTTTGGGCTATGATGGCTGGAGCAAGGCTGAGTAGCAGCTATCGGGCCATTGAAAGGGCCAAAGCAAGTACGATGGTGATCCCCGCGACAATCACAAGCACCTGCGCAAAGGAGGCTTTTTTCTTTTGACCGCGCTTTCGCCCTGCTGCCTTTTGGAAGCCGCTTCGCATGCTCATGAGACTGCCTTTTTTATCTGAAGAGGAAGATTTGGATTTAGCCATAATAACAATGCCTTATAAAGTAAGTATAGCAGGGAATGGGAGAGCCACTAAGGGGCACTTGGGTCGTCAAAGTGGAAAGCAGCAAAAGTCCTATTTGAGACTGCAGCCATCATTCAACAAGATGAAAGAGATTTCAAGTGGCGGGCCTATGTAGGGTGATAGGCGGGCCATGACTATGTCTCTATCATTCAATAAGATCTGCGAGATATCAAGGCTTGGGTCTTTCAGCGCATTGCCAGGCCTTGGCCAGATCTTGCCATGGCTTGCCCGGTCTTGCTAAGTCTTGCCCGGTCTTGTTAGGCCTTAGCAGGCCTTGCCGGGCCTGTAGGATCTTTCCAGGTCTTGACCAGGCCTTGACCAGGCCTTGACCAGGTCTTCCCAGGCCTTGACCAGGCCTCAACCAAGGTGTCCAAAGCGGTGGTAGCGATCACTGATGCTCTGTTCCTCTACCCACTTCAGGCATTCAAGGCGCGAAATCCCAGAAACTGGGCTGCGGTCGTAGTGGATGGCATGTTCTTGGGCCATGTCTCTTAGGGCGGGCTCGAGATCTCCGAGAGCCCTGATTTTTCGGTGCTTCTTGGGATCAAAGGAGGCTGGAATGGCCTGCGCTTTCTGGGGCGTCTCGATCTTGGCTTCTAGGGAAAGTTTTTTTAGCCAAGGAAAGGCTTTGGCAGCACTCAAGGTGAGGCTTAGGTCCAAGTGCTTTGCAACAGCTTCGTAGGCTGCGAGGGCAAAGCGGGCTTCTTTTTCGTTTGTGCCCGTATTGAAGCGCAAAAAGACAGAACTCCCTTTGTAGCGAAAAATATTGTGTTCCCCGAGGATCTGGCTTCGGTCCACTTCTTCCGATAAAAAACGGGCGTCATAGCTTGGAAAATCCGGCATGGACTTCTCATGGAAGCGCAAAAATTGGAGCAGGTAGTTCGGACCGCCCGCCTTATGACCTGGGCCAAAGCTTGAAAGCTTGACCCCGCCAAAGGCTTGCCTTTCCACAATGGCGCCTGTGATGGGGCGGTTAAGATAGAGGCAGCCAGCGTCCATCTTGGCTTTCCATTGTTCTTTTTCACGGCGATCCAGGCTTTCAAGCCCTGAAGTCAGGCCGTAGGGAACTTCGTTTGCGATTTCAATGGCTTCATCAAGATCTTTGGCGCGCATCACACTTAAAATCGGGCCAAAAAACTCTTCAAGGTGGCTTCTCGAGCCCCGTTTCACCCCAAACTTGATACCTGGGGACATAAGCTGAGGCTGATTGCCCTTGATCTCTGGGCGAACAAGCCATGACTCTCCTTCGTCCAGGCTTTCGTAGGCTTCTTTGAGGGGAGATTGTGGGGGCCGAATGAGGGGAGTGACCCGATTTTGGATTTCCCAAGAGGAGCCTGTCTGAAGGCTTTCCGTGGCGTCTTTCAGGCGTTGTCTAAAGCCAGGGTCGTCGTATAGCGGGGCCTCCAAAATGAGAAGCGAGGCCGCAGAGCATTTCTGGCCCGCATGGTAAAAGGCCGATTGGAGGGTGTGCTGAATCAGAAGGTCACGGTCCGCCATGTCGGTCCCGATGATGGCGTTTTTTCCGCCCGTTTCAGCAAAGAGGGGGAGTGCTTTTCGCCACTCTAAAAAGCGTTTGGCCGTGGCTGTGCTGCCTGTCAAAATGACCGCATCAATCAAGGGGTTTTGGATGAGGGCCTTCCCGGTCGGAAGGTTGTCCAAGGGCAAGAAGGCAAGTGCTGACTCTGGGATGCCCGCATCAAAGAGGAGTGTTGCAAGGGCATGCCCAATCAGGCTTGTTTCAGGAGCAGGCTTGAAAATGACGCTGTTCCCAGTGGCAAGGGCTGCAAAAATTCCGCCTGCAGGGATGGCCAGGGGAAAGTTCCAAGGGGGAGCGACGAGGATGCAGCCAAGGGGAGAGATTTTCGCAAGGCCTGAAAGCTCGGCCTCGATTTGCCCTATGGAACGGGCGTAATATTCCGCAAAATCAATGGCCTCACTCACTTCGACATCGGCTTCCATGATGCTTTTTCCGGCTTCCTTGGCCATGAGGGCCATGAGTTCGCCACGGCGTTCACGAAGAAGTGCTGCAGAGCGAAGAAGGAGCTCGGCGCGTTCTGTGGTCTTGAGGGCTTT
>CAZOXZ010000232.1:0-2571 GCA_964583865.1 uncultured Rhodanobacteraceae bacterium
AGCCGCGCATCTTCGTGCGATTCTGGATCATCTCCGTGGTGCTTGTGCTGGTGGGTCTGGCGACCCTCAAGGTGCGCTGACATGAGTCTTGACGCCACCATCCCGACCATCGACAGCCTGCCAACGGACCGCCCCGCCGCGGCTTCGTCCGGCATGGCTGCGGCCGATCGTCGCAGGCATCGCGCCCGCGGCACCTTCGACCGCTGGCTGCTGTTGGCCATCTCGGCGCTGGTGGTCATCGGTGCGGTCATGGTGGCTTCAAGCTCCATTCCCGTGGCCGTGCACGAGGGCCTGGCGCCCTTCCATTATTTGCGACGTCATCTGGTGTTTCTGTTGGCCGGCGGCATGCTGATGGCCTTTCTGAGCCGCCTGGAACTGCGCTGGGTGGAGAAGCACCGCATTGTCTGGCTGCTGGCTTCCATCGGCTTGCTGGCGGCCGTGTTCCTGCCCGGCATCGGTCTGCGGGTCAACGGCTCGCAGCGTTGGCTGGACCTTGGCATCTCCACCTTCCAGCCCATGGAAGTGGCCAAGGTGGCGGTCATCATCTACGTCGCCAGCTACATGGTGCGTCATCGTGACAGCCTGGAACAGAAGTTCTTCGGCGCCTTGAACCCGCTGCTGGTGGCGTTGCTGTTTGCCGGCCTGCTGCTGGCCCAGCCGGACTTCGGATCGGCCGTTCTCCTCGTCACCGTGGCCGTGGCCATGGTCTGGCTGGGTGGCGCACGCCTGCGCTACCTCATGGGCATGGCCGCCGCCGTCCTGCCATTGGCGGCCGTCGTCGCCATGAGCGAAAGCTACCGCATGGAGCGCCTGACCAGCTTTCTCAACCCCTGGCAGGACCCGTTCGCGGGCGCCTTTCAGTTGACCCAGTCGTTGATCGCCATCGGCCGCGGCCACTGGTTCGGCGTGGGCCTGGGCAACAGCGTGCAGAAGCTCTTCTACCTGCCCGAGGCGCACACGGACTTCATCCTGGCCGTCATTGCCGAAGAGCTGGGCCTGTTCGGTGTGCTGGTGATTCTCGGCCTGTTTGCCCTGCTGGTTTCGCGCGGCCTGTTGCTGGGCCTGCGCGGCGTGCATGCCGGCCAGCACTTCGCTGCATTCGTGGCCTTCGGCGTGGTTCTCAGCATCGGCCTGCAGGCCCTGATTTCGATCGGCGTGAACCTCGGCGCTCTGCCGACCAAGGGCCTGACGTTGCCGTTGGTGAGCTCCGGCGGCTCCAGCGTGGTGATGACCTGCGTGATGCTGGGCTTGTTGCTGCGTGCCAGCTACGAGATCACCCGTGCCGAGCGCCAGCGCAAGTTCCGTGATCGCGGCGCCGTGGCGCCGGCGGAGGTGGGCGATGCGTGAGGACAGGCCCGTGCTGATCATGGCCGGCGGAACCGGCGGACATATTTTCCCTGGCCTGGCCGTGGCCGATGTCCTGCGCGGGCGCGGCGTGGCGGTCGCCTGGCTGGGTTCCGCGGGCGGCATGGAAACGCGGCTGGTGCCGCAACACGGCTTGCCGATGCATGTGGTCACGGTCAGCGGCTTGCGTGGCAAGGGCTGGCGTGCCCGCCTCGCGGCACCGTGGATGCTGCTGCGTTCGCTGTGGCAGGCCTGGTGTGTGCTGCGCCGGCTGCGGCCGCGTTGTGTGTTGTCCATGGGCGGCTTCGTGGCCGGGCCGGGTGGCCTGGCCGCGTGGCTGCGCCGTTGCCCGCTCGTGGTGCATGAACAGAACCGCCTGCCGGGTCTGACCAACCGCGTGCTGGCACGTCTGGCACGCCGGGTCTTGACGGGCTTCGAGGGTGCATTGGCTGGCCAGGCAGATGTGCGCTGGGTCGGCAATCCGGTGCGCGCCGACATCGCGGCCATTGCGCCACCGGCCACGCGCTTGGCCGGCCGCAGCGGCAAGCCCCGGCTGCTGGTGCTGGGCGGCAGCCGCGGGGCACGGCACCTCAATCGCGTATTGCCACAGGCCCTGGCGCGGCTGCCGCAGGCAGATCGTCCCGAGGTGCATCACCAGACCGGCGAGGCCGACCTCGAGGCGACCCGTGCAGCCTATGCCGCGGCAGGCGTGGAGGCCACGATCAGCGCCTTCATCGAGGACATGGCCGGGGCGTATGCCTGGGCCGACCTGTGCGTTTGCCGTGCCGGCGCCCTGACGATTGCCGAGCTGTGCGCCGCGGGCGTGGGGGCGTTGCTGGTGCCTTACCCGCATGCCGTTGACGACCACCAGACCCGCAATGCCGAGAGCCTGCGTGATGCTGGCGGTGCCCGCATCATTCAGGAGCGCGAGCTGGATGCCGCCCGGCTTGCCCATGCGCTGGACGAGCTGCTGGGCGATCGCGAACAACAACTGGCCATGGCCTGCGCGGCGCGTGTGCTGGCCCGCCCGGATGCTGCCGAGCGCATTGCCGACTGCTGCCTGGAGGTGAGCGCATGAACGTGGCGAGAATTCATGCCGGCGCGGACATCATGAGTGCTTTTGGCCGGGTCCACTTCATCGGCATCGGCGGCGTCGGCATGAGCGGCATCGCCGAAGTGCTGCACAACCTCGGCTACGAAGTCAGCGGCTCGGACATGGCGGTTTCG
>CAZOXZ010000233.1:0-2559 GCA_964583865.1 uncultured Rhodanobacteraceae bacterium
CAACCAGTTGCGCGGCCGTTCCGGGCGCCAGGGTGACCCGGGTTCCTCGCGCTTCTACCTGTCGCTTGAAGACAATCTCATGCGCATCTTCGGCGGCGAGAACCTGATGCGCTGGATGCAGCGCTTCGGCATGAAGGAAGGCGACGCGCTTGAAGACAAGATGGTCAGCAAGCAGATCGAGAAGGCCCAACGCAAGGTCGAGCAGCACAACTTCGACATCCGCAAGCAGCTTCTGGAGTTCGATGACACCGCCAATGACCAGCGTCAGGTGGTGTACCAGCAACGCGATGAGTTGCTGACCAGTGATGATGTCAAGGATATTGTCGGTGACATCCGCGAGGACGTGTTCCGCGAGATTACCCAGCGCTACGTGCCGCCGGGCACCGTCAACGACCAGTGGGACATCACCGGTCTGGAGCGCGAGCTGGAAGCCGATTTCGGCATGCCGGTGAAGATCGAGGAATGGCTGAAGGATCGGCAGGACGCCGATGGCGAGGCCATCGAGGCGCATATCCAGGACTATGCCGACCGCCTGTTCCGGGAAAAGGAAACCATGGTGGGCGGCGAGGTGATGCGGCAGCTGGAGAAGCACGTCATGCTGTCGGTGCTGGATGACGCCTGGAAGGAACATCTGGCCAACATGGACTACATGCGCCAGGGCATCTTCCTGCGCAGCTACGCCCAGGTTCAGCCGAAACAGGAGTTCAAGCGCGAGGCCCTGCGCCTGTTCACCATGATGCTGGAGAAGATCAAGCACGACACCATCCAGGTGCTGGCTCGTATCCGGGTCCGCAGCGAGGAGGAAGTCGCGGCCATGGAGGCGGAACAGCAGCGTCAGGCGGCTGCGACCGAGTCGGCCATGAGCTTCCAGCATGCTGGCGCCAGCGCCATGGACCAGGATGAAGCCACCGGCGACGGCCAGGGCGGCCAGCAGCAGACGGCGGCAGCACCGGTGGCGCCTGTGTATCGTGACAAGCCCAAGGTCGGCCGCAATGATCCTTGCCCTTGCGGCTCGGGCAAGAAGTACAAGCATTGCCACGGCAAGCTGGGCTGAGCGTTGTCCCGATGATTCGCAGCGTGAGCCTTGACGCTGCGCTGCCGGCAAGCCGGCGGCGCCACCATCCCTGACGGGCGGCGTTCAATGGTCAGGTGCTGGTCACTGCGTGACCGGGCGCTCCGACGACTGGCCGGCGGGCGCTCCGCGCTTGTGTCGCCGGCGTGACCGCGGGCGCGGTGCCTTGAAGCCGTGCTGGCCGGAGCCTTGGCGACGCTTGCCATGGCCTTCAGCCGGTGGTTCGCGCCAAGCTTCGGCCGGAACCGATACGTAGTGCGGTCCGCTGGCTGCGGCATCCGCGTCGTCCAGCCGCATGGCCGTCAGGCGGCCACCCCAGACGCAGCCGGTATCCAGTGCATGCACACCCAGCCCGGCAAAGCGGCCAAGGGCTGACCAGTGACCGCAGACGATGCGCTCCTTGCGCTGTTTCATGCCCGGCGTGGCGAACCACGGGTACAGCCCGGCAGGTTGCGTCCCCGGTGCACCCTTGGCATTGAAGTCGATGCGGCCGTGCACGT
The DNA here is from genome assembly GCA_964583865.1 of uncultured Rhodanobacteraceae bacterium. Taxonomy (GTDB): domain Bacteria; phylum Pseudomonadota; class Gammaproteobacteria; order Xanthomonadales; family Rhodanobacteraceae; genus DASSBG01. The sequence goes on from CAZOXZ010000233.1 coordinate 1,573, forward strand.
CACAAAAACGCATGCGCGTCAGTACGTTGATGGTGGCGCGCTGACGGTCGATGCCGCGTAGGCGCGGGGTCCAGCGTGCCGGCTTGTTGCCGAACATGCGACGCAGCAACTTGCCGTGCTGCGGCCCGGCCAGCACCTGTTCAACCAGCTGTGCCTCGTGACCTGCCTGGCGCAGGCTCCAGCCGGGAGCGAGGCCGGCGTGCACCATGCACCAGTTCGACTCCCGATCATGATGCAGCAGGGATTGCTGACGCAGCCAGGCGAGGATGTCTTCCGCATCCGGCGCGAACAGGACTTCACGCAAGTCCGGATTGACCCGTGATCGGCCTTCCTCGTCGCGCTCGGCCACGGCCAGCAGGCCCAGATCGTGGTTGCCGAGGGTGATCGTGACGGCATCTCCCAATTGCCGCAGAAGACGGAGCACGGCCAGCGATTCTCCGCCACGGTTGACCAGGTCGCCACAAAGCCACAGGCGGTCCGACGCCGGGTCGAAAGCCAGCTTTTCCAGCAACCGTTCCAGCTCGGGGCGACAACCCTGAATGTCACCGATGGCCCAGGTAGCCATGCTTCAGTGCCTCGCCATCGGTGGTCGCGGGCATGACGGGGTGTCGCGTTTGTCGTCCTGATGCAAGATGGAACTCCTCAAGGCTGCTGCCACAGATTGTGGCCGCAGTGCCGGGCCGGGGCAAGTCCCGTGATGCTGAAAGCGGTATGCCGAACCGACTATCATGGGTTTTGCGCCTGTTGCGTCAAGAGGAACCATGCGTTTTACCGGACGCGTACCACAACCGCCACGAAGCGCCCGGCTTGCCGCTGTGGCGAGCATGATCGCCGGCAGCCTGTTGGTGTTGGGTGGATGGCTCATCCCGCGCGAGCCGTTGCTCATGGCTGGCGGTCCGCTGTTGTTGCCAGGAGCCTGGGCGGCAGGAACAATGTGAGCGAGGCACAGCCATTTTGAGAACGATTTTTCGACCATTTGAGGCGAAT
>CAZOXZ010000234.1:0-2522 GCA_964583865.1 uncultured Rhodanobacteraceae bacterium
GCCATGGATGGCCAGACCGGCGGCCCTTGGCAGGATGCCTTGTCCCGTGGGTCTCAATGCACACGCCCCGGCGACTCGCAGCTCGCGAGCGGCTGGCCATGGATGGCCAGACCGGCGGCCCTTGGCAGGATGCCTTGTCCCGTGGGTCTCAATGCACACGCCCCGGCGACTCGCAGCTCGCGAGCGGCTGGCCATGGATGGCCAGACCGGCGGCCCTTGGCAGGATGCCTTGTCCCGTGGGTCTCAATGCACACGCCCCGGCGACTCGCAGCTCGCGAGCGGCTGGCCATGGATGGCCAGACCGGCGGCCCTTGGCAGGATGCCTTGTCCCGTGGGTCTCAATGCACACGCCCCGGCGACTCGCAGCTCGCGAGCGGCTGGCCATGGATGGCCAGACCGGCGGCCCTTGGCACGGATGTCTTGTCCCGTGGGTTCAGTTCCACGCGGGTCGTTCGAGCTCGCTCGCGTGCAGGCACGCTCCTACAGGTTCGGGATGCGGGCAGCCACATGCAGGAGCCGGCCTGCCGGCGCGCGGGCTTGAATAGCCGGCAACCCGGCCATTGCCGCAAACCCGAACTCGCCTACGGGTACCGGGTCCCGACGTTTCCCGATTCCCAGCTCCCGGCCCCCATGCCCGCTCCGTCGCTACGCTCCTTGAGCGGGCCTACGGCGTGCGGTCGGATTGCTGTAGGCCGGATCAAGCGCGCAGCGCGGATCCGGCACCGATTCCCGGCTCCCGGCTCCCGGCCAACTTCCCGATTCCCGCCTCAGCGTGTCTCGTCGCGGATGTTGTCGCTGGGTCCGTTGGCCTTGACCGATTCGACGCCTTTGTCGCGGCTGGTTTCGGTCTTGTACATCTGGCTGGTGCCGATGATCTGGCCGTTGCTGGCCAGCAGGCTGAAATGGAACTTGCCGTTGCTGGCGGTTTTGCGCTGGTAGCGCGAATCATCGCCACAGTGGCGTTGCACGGATGCGATGCCGTTCTGGGCGCTGGCGCGGGATGCGTAGCGTTGACTGCTCAGGATGACCTGGCCGTTGCCGGCCTTCAGGTTGAACATGAACTTGTCGCCGGATTTCTTCAGCTCGTATGACCCTGCCATGATGTCTCCTCTGTGGTGGTGGCGCCGTCAGGGATTGCGCGGCGCCCCGAAACTGTAGCACGTTGTTTTTCGGTGTTGCAGGGCAGGCCCGGAAGGACTTTCACGTTGTTGTCAAGGTTGACCTGAATTCGGTCTAATCGTACCATTTCAGTCTGAATTGTCGCCGGAGTTCCATTGTGCTGCGTGTAAGTCGTCTGGCGGACTATGCCACCAGCGTCATGACGTGCCTTGGTGAGCGTCCCGGTGAGGTGACAAGTGCCGGGCAACTGGCTGAGTGCCTCGAGCTGGAACCGCCCACCGTGAGCAAGCTTTTGAAGCTGTTGACCCGTGCCGGGCTGCTGGAGTCGTGTGCTGGTGGCGGATATCGCATCATCCGGCCGGTGGCGGATATCAGCGTTGCCGACATCGTCGAGGCCGTGGACGGACCGATCAGCATGACTGATTGCAGCGTGGCCGGAGGCATGTGTGGGCGCGAGGCGACATGCATGGTGCGCAATCATTGGCGCCTGATCAATGCGCGGGTCGATGCGGCCCTGCGTGCCATCAGCGTGGCCGACTTGATGCAGCCGGCCGACATGAGTGATTCCCCGCAAGTACCGGTCGACGCGACCGCACGCAATTGAAGGTTTTGCACAGCATGGATACCACTGAAACCACTGCGGTGCCCGAAGAGGCCAACCGCGAGGTCAACGAGGCGCTGGAGCGCGGCTACGATGCCGGCTTTGTCACCGATATCGAGAGCCACAGCCTGCCACCGGGTCTGAACGAGGACATCATCCGCGAGCTGTCCCGCATCAAGGAAGAGCCCGAATGGATGACCGAGTGGCGGCTGGAGGCCTATCGTCGCTGGCTGAAGATGATCTCGCCGGACTGGGCCAAGTTGAATCTGGGACCCATTGATTTCCAGGCCATCAGTTATTACTCGGCGCCCAAGAACAGGCCGAAATAGCTGGACGAAGTCGATCCGGCCCTGCTGGAAACCTACGACAAGCTCGGCGTGCCTTTGCACGAGCGTGCCAAGCTGGCTGGTGTGGCGGTCGATGCCGTGTTCGACTCGGTGTCCGTCGGCACGACCTACCAGAAGCAGCTGAAAGAGGCGGGCGTCATCTTCTGCTCCATGAGTGAGGCCATCAAGTCGCACCCCGAGCTGGTGCGCAAATATCTGGGGACGGTGGTGCCGCAGGGCGACAATTTCTTTGCCGCGCTGAACTCGGCCGTGTTCTCCGATGGCAGTTTCGTGTTCATTCCCGAGGGCGTGAAATGCCCCATGGAGCTGAGCACCTACTTCCGCATCAATGCTGGCCACACCGGCCAGTTCGAGCGTACGCTCATCATTGCCGAGGATCGCGCTCAGGTGTCCTACCTGGAAGGCTGCACCGCGCCCATGCGCGACGAGAACCAGCTGCATGCCGCGGTAGTGGA
>CAZOXZ010000235.1:0-2492 GCA_964583865.1 uncultured Rhodanobacteraceae bacterium
CATGTACTGGTGTGAGAGTTGCGCCATCCGCGTCATTCCGGCACGCCATATCGGCACAGGTTACGGGCATTTGCCTTTCAGTGGCATGCGGTTAGTATCGAAAACAGCCATATAGACGGCTATACAGATTCTTGCAACGAGACGATTGTCATGTCCCTTTTTCCGCTGTTCGCCAATCTTCAAGCGCGCCCCGTGCTGGTGGTGGGTGGCGGTACGGTTGCGGCGCGCAAGGTGGATGCCTTGCTGGAGGTTGGTGCCGAGGTCCGAGTCGGTGCACCCCACCTTGCGCCCGCTTTGCTCAACCTGGCCCGGCAGGGGCGCATCCGGCACTTGCCGGGTGCGTTCCGTGCCGGCTGGCTCGAGGATGTCTGGCTGGTGATCGCGGCCAGCAACGACACTGCAGCCAATGCGGCGGTGGCACGTGCGGCCGAAGCGCGTCGGCTGCTGGTCAATGTGGTCGATGATGCCAGCCAATCCACGTTCCACGTGCCGGCGCGCTTGCGGCGTGGCGCGTTGACGCTGGCCATCTCGTCGGGTGGCGTGGCGCCGGCACTGGCCCGGCGGCTGCGCGCGGACCTGGAAGCCAATCTCGACGAGTCGCTTGGTGCGCTGGCCGATCTGGTGGCGCGTCATCGCCCGCGCATCCGCAGGGTTCTCCCCGATCCTGCGGCGCGGGCGGCTTTCTACGACGGGCTTGTTGACGGTTCCGTGGCCGTGGCGCTGCGCCAGGGCCGTGCGCAGCAGGCTGAAGCGCGGCTGTTGGCGCGTCTTGAGCGACCGGCAGAACCGCGGCAGGGCCATGTGACCCTGGTTGGCGCGGGGCCGGGTGCCACTGGGCTTTTGACGCTGGCTGGCCTGCGCGCACTGCAACGCGCCGACGTCATCGTGCACGACCGGCTGGTGCCGAGGCCGATCATCGACCTGGGTCGCCGTGATGCTGCGCGCATCGATGTGGGCAAGCGGGTTGGTGAGGACCATGAGGCGACCCAGGCGCGCATCCATCGGTTGTTGTTGCAGCACGCCCGCCACGGGCGTCGCGTGGTTCGCCTGAAAGGTGGTGATCCATTGATTTTTGGGCGTGGCGGTGAAGAGCTGGCGTTTCTGGCGGCTCATGGCGTTGATTACGAGGTTGTGCCCGGCATCACGGCCGCCATCGCCTGCGCGGCCCATGCTGGCGTGCCGTTGACCCAGCGCGGCCTGGCGTCGAGCTTGTGCATCACCACCACCCACCGCAAGAACGCATTGTCGAGTGCCGACTGGCGCAGTCTGGCAACGCGGCAACAGACACTGGCCATCTACATGGCGGTCTCGCAACTGGACGAGCTGCCACGCGAGCTGATGCGGCATGGCCGGGCGGCTGACACGCCGTTCGCCTTGATCGAGAACGGCAGCCTGCCGTCGCAGCGGGTGATCACCGGACGTCTGGGCCAGCTCACCGAAATTGCGCGCCGTCATGACGTGCGTGCGCCGGCATTGCTCATTGTTGGCGAAGTTGCCGCGCTGGCACGTGAATTGGCGTGGTCGGGCCGATGTATCGATGGCGGTCGCCTGGCGACTGCCGCATGACTCCCGTGCCGGGCAAGCAGCCCGGAACACAGCCGCTTTTCATTCAAAACCACGAGGTACTTATCATGAGTCTCCAACTTGGACAGACCGCACCCGACTTCACGCTTGATTCCACCGACGGTCCGATCCACTTCCACGACTGGAGCAAGGGCCAGTGGACGGTCCTGTTCTCGCACCCCAAGGACTTCACTCCCATTTGCACCACGGAACTTGGCGAGTTCGCCCGGCGCAAGGATGAGTTCGAGGAGCGTGACGCGCAACTCATCGGTTTGTCGGTCGATTCGGTCGACGATCACAATGCCTGGGCCGAGGATGTCGCCAAGGTTGCCGGCACCGCAGTGGCATACCCCATTCTGGCGGATCCGGACCTCGCGGTGGCCAAGGCCTACGGCATGTTCCATCCGCAGGCGGATGCGCTGTTGACGGTGCGTTCGGTGTTCCTCATCGACCCGGATCATGTCGTGCGCCTGATCCTCACCTATCCGCCCAGCATCGGCCGCAACATTGACGAGATCCTGCGCGCCCTGGATGCCTTGCAGCAGTCCGACCGACAAGGCGTGTCCACGCCGGTGAACTGGCTGCCCGGCGAGCAGGTGGTGGTCTCGCCGAAGTTGTCGGATGCCGAGGTCGAGGGCCTTTATCCGGGCGAGGTGCAAAAGGTCACCGAGTACCTGCGATTCGTCCCGGCTGCAGCCTGAATTGGCCTGAACGCCGTCGTTGCGATGGCTTGCCGGGCACGGCGTGCGTGAACAAAGGCTGGCCCGGGACGCAAAAAGTCGTCCCGGGCTATTGACGAGCCAGGCCCTGGCATTGATAATTCGCTGCTCGGCTGCTGCGGGCCTCAATCCCGAGGCAGCTGGATGCTTCAAATGCGCCCGTAGCTCAGCTGGATAGAGTACCTGGCTACGAACCAGGCGGTCGGGAGT
>CAZOXZ010000236.1:0-2473 GCA_964583865.1 uncultured Rhodanobacteraceae bacterium
CTTGCTGCGAATTCCGCAATCATCCGCGACCCTCATGAATTATGCAGGCTAAGGGGCAACCGGCAACCTGGTTGATCCCCGTTTGTAGAGAAAGGTAGCTCCGCGACGAAGCAAAGTCAGGTCGGTAACCAATCCACGTATATCAGAGTGATCTATCGTCGCCGTTAGCCACCGTGTGCTGCTCCAAGCACCGTACCCAACAGGAATGAACAATGTAGCCGAGCACCAACCACCACTTGACAGGTCAATCCATATCAGGAGCGAGCCTGCTCGCGACCCGCAGGCCGGAAATCGGGAATCGACGCCGGATCCGTGCTGCGCGCTTGATCCGGCCTGCGGCAATCCGCCCGCGTGCCGTAGGCCCGCTCAAGGAGCGTAGCGACGGAGCGGGCATGGGTGGTGGGAATCGGGAGCAGGGAGCACTCCGAATGTCAGATCCGTGCTCCCCGTATTCCGGCGGTGAACCGCCGCTTTCGTCAGTAGCTGGTGATGGCCTCTGGGGCCTTGTCCGCCACGCGCTCGACGTTGATGCCGAGTTTTTGCAGATGGACCTGGACGCGATCAGGGCCGGCCAGGTGGCCGGCACCGACGGCCACGAAGACCGTGCCGGGCGTGGTTTTCATCAGCTCGGTCAATGTGTGCGCCCAGGTCACGTTGCGCTTCACCAGCAAGCGCTGGTACAGCTTGGGTGACTCCTTGGCCATCTTGTCGGCGATGATCACCGTCAAGCCGTCCACATCGCCAACTTTCCATGCGTCGATGATGGCCTTGAGCTCGGTGGTGGCATGCTTGTAGTCGCGCAAGGCCGAACGCAGGAAGTCCATCTGCACATCGTCTGGCATGCCGGCGAGCATCTGGATCTGTTCGGCTGCGGTCTCCAGGCCCTTGACGGGCTTGCCTGCTTCTTTCGCTTGTGCCTGCAGCAATTTGTCCACGCCCTTGTTCGGATCCATGCCGGCTTTCACCAGTGGGGCAACGGCGAGTGTCACGCCGGCCAGCCATGGCTTCATCATCTCGAAAGCCGCCGTGCCGCCGGGAATAGCCAATGTCTCAACGGCTTTCTGCAGCAGGGTGTTCTCGCTGTCACTGAGGCTGGCGGACAGCGGCTCGGCCATGTCAATGCCGAGTTTCATGGTCAAGGCCTGCACTTCGGTGTTGTCGATGTCGGCGATCTCGGTGTAGAGGACGCTACTGGATGCCAACGCCTGGCCCAGCGCCGGAAATTGCCAGCTCACGTCATCGGGCATCAAGTGCACGGTACCGAACAGGTACACCGTGGTATCGGCGTCCTGTGCGACCCACAGGGCGGGGTGTTTGGCCAGTGCCGGCGTGCAGGCAATCAGGTTGAGAAGCAGCACCAGCGCGACGCGGCGCAGGCTGGGGCGGAACGACGTGTATTTCATGTTGTTGCCTCCGGCATGCTGGATTGGTCAGGGGCCGGCAGTGTACTGGCATCGGCATGGCCCGCAATCCTGGGCGTGCTGAGCCGTTCAGCTAGGAGCCTGGGCGATAGGAACCATGTGAGCGAGGCACAGCCATTTTGAGAGCGATTTTTCGACCATTTGAGGCGAATACTGGCTGCTATTTAACGAAAATGGGCGGGAAAACGGGCCAAAAGGGCGCAGCCGCAGCCGCTTGTGTTTCGGCCGCCCAAGCTCCTGGTTCGCTGATCGCCCGCATTGCAGCGTAGTTCCGGTTCAGCGAGGAACACGGTAGCCACCTGGAATGCCATGCGGGCTGAGGGTCAGTTGCCACAGTTGGTCACGGCGGGTGCGGAAGGTCGCCGCGGACGACGCCAGGTAAAAGTGCCACATGCGGCGGAAGCGCTCGTCGTACTGTTTCGACAGCTCCGGCCAGGCGGCGTCGAAATTGGCCAGCCAGGCCATCAGGGTGCGATCGTAGTCGGCGCCGAAGTTGTGCCAGTCCTCGACCACGAACAGGCCCTGCAATGCTTCGGTGACCTGGGTGGCCGCCGGCACCATGGAGTTGGGGAAAATGTACTTCTCGATCCACGGGTCGGGCTTGCTGGGCTCGGCGTTGGTGCCGATGCAGTGCAGTACCGACAAGCCGGTGCGGCTTTTCAGGCAGCGTTTGACGGTCTCGAAATAGGCGCGGTAGTTTTTCCAGCCGACGTGCTCGAACATGCCGATGGAAAACACCGCGTCGAAGGGCTCGTCGATGCCGTGGTAGTCCTGCAGGCGGATCTCGACGGGCAGGCCGGCGCAGAGTTCACGGGCGTAGTCAGCCTGTTCTGCCGAGACCGTGATGCCGACGCCCTCCACGCCGTAGTTCTCGGCGGCGTATTTCAATGCCTCGCCCCAGCCGCAGCCGATGTCCAGCACGCGTTGGCCGGGTTCGAGGCGCAGCTTGCGACAGACAAGATCCAGCTTGGCTGCCTCGGCGTCGTCCAGGTTGTCCGCTTCGGCCCAGTAGCCGCAGGAATAAACCAGTCGCTTGCCCAGCATGGCCTCGA
>CAZOXZ010000237.1:0-2472 GCA_964583865.1 uncultured Rhodanobacteraceae bacterium
TCGAAGCTCCCTGCGGCGGTACTAACCGCATCAGGTTCCAAGGGTCTTTCTCAGCCCGGCTGTTGCCGGGCACCCCCGCTTCAGGATGGCGCTATTGAAACATGAATTGGCTCCCACTTGAAGCTCGACCCGCCCCACCGGAACGGCCAGTTGCAGGTCGGCGAGCCGGGCAGTCGTGCGTGCGATCATGGCTTGGCCATGGATGCGATGTCGTGGCGACAGCAGCTTGGCCGCACCCGTATAATGCCGCCATGGCCAAGCCCCTTTTCAAAGTCACCTTCCACAGCCACGGCAAGATTTACGAGCTTTATGCCGGGAGTGTCAGTTCCAGTGATGTCTGGGGCTTCGTGGCGATAAGCGATCTGGTCTTCGGCGTCGGCAGCGGCGTGGTGGTCGATCCCACCGAGGATCGGCTGCGCGACGAGTTCGGCCAGACGCGCGTGTTGCACCTGCCGATGCAGTCGGTGGTGCGTATCGAGGAAGTGGAAAAGAAGGGCCAGTCGGTGATCCGCGATGCCGAGTCCGGCGAAAAGATCGTCACGCCTTTCCCGATGCCGGGCAAGCCGCGCTGATTGCTTGTGCATTTTTCAGCCTCGAATCCCGCCCGTGGCCATTTCGAGCTGCACGCATAGCCCCAAACCTCGTCATTCTGCGCGGAGGGCGAAGCCCGTAGTCGCAGAATCTGGCAGACGGTGCACCATGATGGAGATCCTGCGATCTCGCTCGCTGCGCTCGTTACACGCAGGATGACGGCTGGGTGCCGCGACTGGAAAAATTTCCAGGACGGTTTTTTCACACACGCTGAGGCAACCGGGTTCAGGGCTGTTGCAAGGCCTGTTGCAGGGCTTTGCCTTCGTCGGTGTCGAACCAGCGCGCGTGGCCGATGAGAAAGGCCTGCCAGGCGGCGTCGGCATCACGGCGTGAGTTCGTGATCGCGTGAAAATACTCCAGCTCCGACAGGGCGAAGTCGAGATGTACCACCGGCAGCAGATCGGCCAGCAGATCCAGTTGGTCCTGATCCAGTGGCCTCACTTCGCGATAGCCGGCAACCAGTGCCTGCGCCGTGGTCGGGTGGCCAATGTCCGTGCCTTGGGGCAACTCCAGCCAGGCGACGGCGTTGCGTTCGATGGCCGTGGCCAGGTCGAACAGCGCGAAGGTCGGCGAGGAAAGGCCGAAGTCAAACACCGTGGTGATGCGGGCCTTGGTACCGGCGTCGCTCCAGGCCAGGTTCGAGGCATGCCAGTCGTTGTGGCACCACAATCGTGGTTGCGTGGCCAGGCGCGGCTGCACCATGGCATGTCGAGGCACGATGATTTCCTCGATGGCCTGCCGCCACGGACGTTGTGCCAGTGCATCGGCCAGCGCCGGGCGTGCGGCCATGTGTTGCTCCAGTGCGGCCACAAGATCCGCGGATCGCAGCAGGTCGTCGCGGGTGACCAGGATATGCGTTGTGCGTTGCGGGGCGGCGAAGCCTGCGCTGGCTGCGTGCAGCCGCGCCAGCATGCGCCCGGCCTCGCGGGCATGCGCCAGGTTCGTCACCGGCTGCCATGAAACAAGCTCGCGGTAGATGTCTCGGCCCGCGATGCATTCGTGGACTTCGAAGGTCCATTCGCCCGAGGACCGTGCCGTGTGGCCGCGGGCATCTGGCAGCACTTGGGGCACGGCCAGGCCATGGGCGCGCAGATGCGCCATGAAAACATGTTCCTCGGCCAGCGTGGCCGGCGTGCGCACGCTGTGGTGATGCCGCTTGATGAACAGTCGGCCCCGGCTTGTTTCGACCACGGCGGCCGCGGAAAGCGGGCGCGGGCTGCGCCAGCAAATGCGTTCGAGCAGGCCGGTTTGCGGATAATGTCGCAGCAAGGCAGCCACTTCATCGTGCTGCAAGGGCTGCCAGTCTCCGGCGACCTCGCTGCCATCGGTGCCGTGGACCCTGTGTGTCGCGTTTTTGATCATGCGCCGACCCGTGGTTACGTTGTGCTCAACAGCCATCGTGCAGATCGCGCAGGCGATACAGAGCCTCCAGCGCCTGGCGCGGGGTCAACTCGTCCGGGTCCAGCTCTTGCAAGGCCTGCCGCAACTTGTCGTTATCGGGCCTATCAACGGCAGCTTGCGGTGCTGGCGGCGACGAGGTGAACAAGCTCAACTGTGGGCTGTTGGCTTGTGCGTTGGCGTGTTCTTCCAGCCGCTCCAGGGTCTGGCGCGCACTGTCGATGACCGGGCGTGGCAGGCCGGCCAGGGCCGCGACTTGCAGGCCGAAGCTGCGGTTGGCCGGACCTTGCTTGACGGCGTGCATGAACACCAGCTTGTCCTTGTGTTCGACGGCGTCCAGGTGGACATTGGCAATGGTCGGATACAGTTCGGCCAGTTCGGTCAGCTCGAAGTAATGCGTCGCGAACAGGGTGAAAGCGCGGTTGACGGTGGCCAGGTGCACGGCGGCGGCACGCGCCAGCGACAGGCCGTCGTAGGTGCTGG
>CAZOXZ010000238.1:0-2459 GCA_964583865.1 uncultured Rhodanobacteraceae bacterium
GGGCCCGCTTCGAGCCGTTCGATGGCTTCAAGGTCGGCTTTTCCATCGACTTCAAGCATCCGGTCTTCACGCGTCGCGTGTCCAGTGCCGAGATCGACTTTTCCACGACGTCCTTCGTCAAGGAAGTAAGCCGTGCGCGCACGTTCGGTTTCATGCGCGACATCGAGATGCTGCGCGACCAGAACCTGGTCCTTGGCGGCTCCATGGACAACGCCATCGTTCTGGACGACTACCGCGTGCTGAACGAGGACGGCCTGCGCTACGAGGATGAGTTCGTGCGCCACAAGATCCTCGATGCCATCGGCGACTTGTATCTTCTCGGACGCAGTCTTGTCGGCGCGTTCTACGGGCACAAGTCCGGACATTCATTGAACAATCGCCTGCTGCGCAAATTGCTGGCCGAGACGGACGCCTGGGAGGAAGTGGCCTACTCGGATCCGGCCAAGGCACCCATCTCTTACGCGCATCCGGCGCAGGCTGTATAATCGGCCGCCACAAAAAAAGATGCGGCTGGTCACCCGGATGTGATCAGTCCGAAGATTTGTCGGCAAGGGAGGCCAGTTGCAGGAACCGAGCCCGCCATTCGGGGTTCGACGTGGACTGTGCTGCCGCTTCCAGATGTCTGGCGGCAGCCGTCGTGAGGCGTTTCCTGCGCGTCGGAACGCAGGGGTTGCGTTCTGGCAGGACGATTTTCACTTCGATGGATTGAACAGGCTGGCCAAGGGCCTGCAACAGGTGTCGTATGCGGTGCTGTTGAAGTCGTACTCGCGACGCCCAGGCACTGCTCTGGACCAGCAACATCGCATGCGTCCCGTGAATGCTGGCAAGGTGCACGCGCCCGGCCAGCACGCTCGGCAACTGTTGCTGCAACTGCCGATCGAGCGCGGCAAAACGGGCGGCACGTGCGGCCAGGGGAAGTTCGTCAAGAACATCCGCGGCTCGCCGCGACGGGCCTGGTTTGCGGTGACCTTTGTGGCGGTTGAACGTCAAGGCAAGACAATCCGGATCAAGTTCATGAACATCATACTCGTACCCAGCCACAAGCGCCCCGTGCAACTGGATTTGTCCCGTTGGCGCACACGCTGGCGCGTTCTGGGTACCACGCTGCTTTTGGTCTGCGCGCTGATGGTTGCCGGCGGTGCCGGTGCCTTGTTGCTGTTCAGTCCGACCCACGGCGCCCTGGTCGAGTTGCAACAACTGCAAGGGCGCGTGCACAGCCAGAAGGCCCAGCTTGCGGCAGTGCAGGCCGACGCGCAGCGCCAGGTCAATGCCCTGGCAGTCCAACTGGGCAAGTTGCAGGCTCAGTCGATGCGCATCAATGCCCTGGGGCAACGCCTGACCCGCATGGGCAACCTCGATGATGGCGAGTTTGATTTCGACAAGACGCCGGCCGTCGGTGGCCGCGAGGAGCCCCTGACCGAAGCCTCCTTGCTGCCCGGCGACATCGCCGCCGACATTCAGGCGCTGGGTGGCCAGTTTGACCGCCAGCAGGAACAACTGCGCGTGCTCCAGGACATGCTCCTGAACCACAAGGTAAGTTCGCGCCAGAAGCCCACTGGCTGGCCGGTTGATTCGGGCTATATTTCATCCTACTACGGCAAGCGCATTGATCCCTTCGATGGTCATGCCGTCTTTCACCGCGGCATCGACTTTGCCGCCAAGAAAGGTACGCCGGTGCGTGCCGTGGCCGAGGGCGTGGTGACGTACGCCGGCCGCCGCAGCGGCTACGGCAAGGTTGTCGAGATCGACCACGGCAACGGCTACACCACGCGTTACGCGCACAACAGCAAGCTTCTGGTCCAGGTCGGGCAACGCGTCCGTGTCGACCAGGAAATCGCCGTCGTGGGCTCGACCGGGCGCTCCACCGGCCCACATTCGCACTTCGAAGTCTGGTACCAGGGCCATTCGGTCAATCCGCTGGCCTACGTCCGCCGGCACCGCGACTGAGCCCGCCAAACAGGTGGCCGTCACGCGCTGCGGCCCTTGAAAGCGGTCGGCAGCGTCACCATCCTTTGCTGGTATTGCCTGGCCGCCGTATCATGGTCGGCTTGCGATCACGCGGGCGCGTCGCCCGCTCCGTGTCTCTTTCAGGAAATCAGCCATGATTGCCAGTGTTCTCACCCGTGTCTTTGGTAGCCGCAACGAGCGTATCCTGAAGGAGGTCTCGCGTATCGTCGCGCGCATCAATGCGCTGGAAGACGACTTCAAGGCGCTGGATGATGATGCCCTTAAGGCCAAGACCGACGAGTTCCGACAGCGCCTGGCCGACGGTGAGAAACTGGACAAACTGCTGCCCGAGGCCTTTGCCACCGTGCGGGAGACCGCGGTGCGCGTCCTCGGCATGCGGCACTTCGATGTGCAGCTGGTTGGCGGTATCGTGCTGCACCGCGGCAAGATTGCCGAGATGCGCACCGGCGAAGGCAAGACCCTGGTCGCCACCCTGCCGGTGTACCTCAATG
>CAZOXZ010000239.1:0-2448 GCA_964583865.1 uncultured Rhodanobacteraceae bacterium
GCCAAGCCACCCAGGCCGCTGCCGCGGCCATGCCGGCAAGATGCCGGCGCTCCAAGAACCGCACCTGGACCCCGAGCATGCTGGGACCGCGAGCATCTTGCTCGCATGGCGGCGCAGCCGCCTGGCCCACCAGCCAATCCATACGGGCCGCTGCCGCGGCCATGCCGGCAGGATGCCGGCGCTCCAAGAGCCGCACCAAGGACCGCGAGCATCTTGCTCGCATGGCGGCGTAGCCGCCTGGCCCACCAGCCAAGCCACCCAGGCCGCTGACGCGGCCATGCCGGCAAGATGCCGGCGCTCCAAGAGCCGCACCAAGGACCGCGAGCATCCTGCTCGCATGGCGGCGTAGCCGCCCAGCCCACCAGCCAATCCACCCCAGGCCGCTGCCGCGGCCATGCCGGCAAGATGCCGGCGCTCCAAGAGCCGCACCAGGACCGCGAGCATCCTGCTCGCATGGCGGCGTAGCCGCCCGGCCCACCAGCCAAGCCACCAGAACACCGTCATGCTGCGCGCAGGGCGCCAGCCCGGAGTCGCAGCATCCATTCACCGTGCCGCGGCCTGCCGGCAGGATGCCGGCGCTCCAAGGACCGCACCAGGACCGCGAGCATCCTGCTCGCATGGCGGCGCAGCCGCCCGGCCCACCAGCCAAGCCACCCAGGCCGCTGACGCGGCCATGCCGGCAAGATGCCGGCGCTCCAAGGACCGCACCAGGACCGCGAGCATCCTGCTCGCATGGCGGCGCAGCCGCCTGGCCCACCAGCCAATCCACCCGGGCCGCTGCCGCGGCCATGCCGGCAAGATGCCGGCGCTCCAATGCCAGCGCTCCCGGGACCGCGAGCTTCCTGCTCGCTGCGCAAAGACCCGCGATTATCTACGATCATCCAGCATGGACCGGACAGCCGCTTCGAGTGGCCGCAACTCGTGCTCCACGACCCGCATTACCGTCTCGACATCAATGTCGCCGAGATAGTTGTGGACCAGGATATTTCTGAAGCCGGCAATGTCCTGCCACGGGATGCCAGCATACGAATCCTTGATCGAATCCGGCAATCGCTGCGTCGCTTCGGCGAGAGTCTGCAAATTGCGCAGCAAGGCATCGTAGAGGATGCCGTCGTGACGCGGACTGCCGCGTGTCAGGATTCGGTTGACCTTGGCCGTTGAATCAAGAACATGCAACGCGTACGCCTCCCAGCGCTTGCTCACAACTCCCGCGCCTCGGCCAGCACCGCATCCCTGATGTGCGGATTGAGTTCGTGCTCCGGCACAATCTCCGCCGTCCGCCCTGCGATGGCACTCAGCCGTCGCGCAAGCGGCAACCGTTGGCCGAACAGGTCATATCCCCGTGGGAAGTCCACAAGAAAATCCACATCGCTGTCCGGCCGCTCCTCACCGCGAGCCACAGAACCGAAAACACGAATACGTCGCGCCCCAAACTGGCGCGCCGCAGTTTCAATCTCGACATGTTTTTCGCGCAGTTCGTCCAGCAAGACAGACAAGGCGACCTCCGAGCGGGGCGCAGCGTGTACTTCGCCAGTATACCGAACCATGCGGGCGAGACATCCACGTACCCACAGACAGTCGAAACGCCCATCGCACTGCCTGACAAAGCATCAGCTGTAGCGCTGGTTTGCTGTGCGTCCATACAAAATATTGTATATTTCAGACATGACAGACCCGAAACCGGTCGCGTTCTGCGGAAGATCACTGGACGACTTGCGCGCTTTCCCGTTGTCGGCTCGGCGAACGGCCGGCTACCAGATCGATCTCGTCCAACACGGACAGGAACCGAATGATTGGAAACCAGTGCCATCCGTAGGCCAAGGCGTGCGAGAAATTCGGATTCGCGACGCAGCCGGAGCATTCCGGGTGATCTACCTCGCAACCTGGGCCGATGCAGTCTACGTTCTTCACTGTTTTCAAAAGAAAACCCGCAAAATCAGCAAAACCGATCTGAACCTGGCCACTGCACGTTACCGTGCACTGCACGAAGGACCCGGATGATGAGCACGCAACGACATACCCGTGTGTGGGATGCCATCGAAGACACCCCGGCGGAAGCCGAAAACATGAAACTGCGCTCGGAACTCATGATGGCGCTCCACCGGCACATTGCACAAACCGGAATGAGCCAATCCCAGGCCGCCAAGCTGTTTGGCGTAACACAGCCGCGGGTCTCCGACCTGATGCGTGGCAAAATCAACCTGTTCGGCATCGACGCACTAGTCAACATGGCGGCCGCTGCAGGCTTGCAAGTGGAAGTACGCATCCGCGAAACAGCCTGATCCACCACCGGCGTTCCACCCGCTTCATGAGGAACACCGGCGAATGCAGACTTCCCGGCAAACCACGTGCGGGAGTGGAGACGCCGGACCGCGAGCATCTTGCACGCATGACGGCGTAGCCGCCCCACCCACCAGCCAATCCACCCCAGGCCGCTGTCGCGGCCAT
>CAZOXZ010000240.1:0-2438 GCA_964583865.1 uncultured Rhodanobacteraceae bacterium
GCATCAATTGGGATTGACGCCGGACCTGAAAATCGTCGGTTATGCGCTGGAGGATTGGAGCGAGGACCGGTTCCGCAAGCACATCGAGAAGGCTCTGAAGTCTTTTGCGGAAGAGTTCAAGGCCGGGGACTGGCAGAGCTTTGCCAAGTGTCTCGGCTATACCAGCGGTGGGCTGGAGCCGGAGGATCTATCGCAACTGCGCCAGCAGCTGTCGCCGAAAACCTTGTTTTATCTGGCGCTTCCGCCGCGCTTTTTCGGCACGTCGGCGCGGGCGCTTGGTGCGCTCGGCATGAGCCATGCGCCACGGCGCGGCTGGCGCCGGCTGGTGGTGGAAAAGCCCTTCGGTACCGATCTCGCCAGTGCGCGCAAGCTGCGTACGCAGATGCATGACCACTGGCAGGAGCGCCAGATCCTGCGCATTGACCATTTCCTCGGCAAGGAAACAGTGCAAAACCTCATGGTGTTCCGCTTTGCCAACCGCTTTCTGGAGCCGGTGTGGAACGCTAATCACATCGCGCAGGTGCAGATCACCTATGCCGAGACGCTGGGCGTGGAAGAGCGCGCCGGCTACTACGACCATGCCGGGGCGCTGCGCGACATGATGCAGAACCATCTGATGCAGTTGTTCAGCCTCAGCGCCATCGAACCGTTGTCCATGTGGGATGCGGATGTGCTGCGCGACCACAAGGTGGAGGTGCTGCGTTCAGTCAAGCGCATCACGCGGCGCAATGTGGAGCAGCATGCCGTGCGTGGCCAGTACCGTGCCGGCAAGCTGGGTAAAAAGAAGCTGCCCGGCTATCGCAGCGAGCCGGGCGTGCCGAAGGATTCCACCACCGAAACCTTTACCGCGCTGCGCTTTGAAATTGACAACTGGCGCTGGCAAGGCGTGCCTTTTTACCTGCGCAGCGGCAAGCGCATGGCCAGCAATTGCTCGGAAATCGCGGTGCAGTTCAAAGCCACGCCGGGTGCCTTGCCGCATGCCGTGGATGCCCACCGCAACTGGATGGTGTTCCGCATCAAGCCGAACCAGACCATGACCCTTCTGGCCAATGCCAAGCTGCCCGGCCTTGATCTCGAAGGCCGGCAGGTAAAGCTGACGGCGCCGTACGCCGACAGCAATGAGGAGAGTTTTTCGGCCTACGAGCAGTTGCTGATGGATGCCCTGGAAGGCGACCGCACGCATTTTCTGCGCTTCGACGAGGTCGAGCAGGCCTGGGAGCTGCTCAATCCAGTGCTGAAAGCCTGGCAGAACGGCAAGCCGGATGCGTATGCGGCGGGCTCGGAAGGGCCACGCAGCCAGAACCGGTTACTGGACCCTGGGCACCACTGGCGCCCGGTACATCTGGTGGCCGGCGAGGATGACAGCTGAAGGGGATGACAGCGGCCGATGTCCCAAGGCCACAAATTCCCGACGGTTTGCGCGATAATAGGCGCTTCACTCGCAGATCCGGGGCATGGGCAACAGCGCTGCTACCCCGGGAAACCAGTCAGGAGCCGCCATGAAAGATTCCTTCTCCACCCGCGATACGCTCGAAGTCAACGGCAAGACATACCAGTTTGCCAGCCTTGCCAAGCTGGGCGAACGCTTTGACCTCAAGCGCCTGCCCTACTCCATGAAAATCCTGCTGGAGAACCAGCTGCGACGCGAGGATGGCGAGGACGTGACAGCCGCGGAAATCGAGGCGGTGGCGACCTGGGATCCGAACAAGAAGCCGGATACCGAGATCGCCTTCATGCCGGCGCGCGTGTTGCTGCAGGACTTCACCGGTGTGCCCGCCGTGGTGGACCTGGCCGCCATGCGCGACGCGATGAAGGCGCTGGGCGGCGATCCGACCAAGATCAACCCGCTGGCCCCGGCCGAGCTGGTCATCGACCACTCGGTGCAAGTGGACGTGTACGGTGAAGCCAGCGCCCTGGCCGAGAACTCGCGCATCGAGTTCGAACGCAATGCCGAGCGCTACGGCTTCCTGCATTGGGGCAAGAAAGCCTTCGAGAACTTCAAGGTTGTGCCGCCGGCCACCGGCATCGTGCATCAGGTGAACCTCGAGTACCTGGGCCGCACAGTGATGGATTCGGAGGTCAACGGCGAGTTGTGGGCATATCCGGACACGCTGGTCGGCACCGATTCGCACACCACCATGATCAACGGCCTGGGCGTGCTGGGCTGGGGCGTTGGCGGCATCGAGGCCGAGGCCGCCATGCTGGGCCAGCCGTTGTCGATGCTGATCCCGCAGGTGGTCGGCTTCAAGATGAGCGGCACGCTGCCCGAAGGCGCCACCGCCACCGATCTGGTGCTCACCGTCACGCAGATGCTGCGCCAGCACGGCGTGGTCGGCAAGTTCGTCGAGTTTCATGGTCCGGGCCTGAAGCACCTTTCGCTGGCCGACCGCGCCACCATCGGCAACATGTCGCCCGAGTACGGCGCCACCTGCGGCATC
>CAZOXZ010000241.1:0-1132 GCA_964583865.1 uncultured Rhodanobacteraceae bacterium
TTGAGGTCTGGAAGGATCATGCGCCAAGCTCACGAAGAGTATTCGCATCATCGATTTCATCCGCCAACCGATTGAAGCTGATATTATCAAACTCTGCCGGAAAAGCGGCCGGAAAAACCGGGGTAACGGTTCGATACTCACCTTCTACTTGCGGCACCAGCAGTGACCGGCGAATCGACTGATTCAGCACCTGCTTAAATGACAAGCCAGTCCGCCGCATTTCCTCCTTCAGAAGGTGCTCGGTATCGGGATCAATGGTCACGGTAGTCCTCATATTGTCAGCATAACACCAGTGCTATTGCTGTCAAGACAGCAAACTCGCAACTCAGGCGGCGATCATACTCGATCTCATCATCAAAGCTGATGTGTTCAGGAGCACTCACTGCCCAATTCGATCGGACCAGTCGGGCTGTTATGGAAGGGGACGAGATCCGAGTATCATTCTATCAACCCCGCGAGTGACGCTCTAACCATCCCAAGGATTGAAAATCGAAATGCCTGCCGGGTAATCGCGCGTGTTACGAGTAACGACTGTATGTCCATGTGTCAGCGCGGTGGCGGCAATGATACTATCCAACACGGGTAAGCGATGCCCCTTGCGTTCCTGCTCTGCACAGAGGTGGCCCCAACGACGCATCACCGATTCGGTTGGAGCGAGCAATCGCGACCCCACCCAGCGCTCCAGCCGACTGAACCATACTTCAATTTCCTTTCGCCGCTTTCCACTGGTCATGAGATTAATGCCTTTGACAATTTCTCCAAGCGAGATCGTGGAGAGATAAATTTCATGGTCGTGCGCATCCAGCCAATCCATGACCCGCTCGTTTGGCGTCGGGTGGGATGACTCACTCAAAACGTCGGTATCGAGTAACCAGCCCATCTCACTCGAAGCGCAGGGTTCGTCCGGTGTCCTTGTCCCGTGTGAGCTTCCAGCCCTTTACCGGGCAATCGCGCAACACATCGGAGAGCTTTTCGCTCTGCGTTTCGCGGGCATACTGCTCTGCGGCGACCACGACTACCGTGGGGCGACCGTGGCGAGTGATGGTCTGCGGCCCCTCGCGCAATGCCCGATTCACGAGCTCACTCAAGCGATTCTTTGCTTCCTGAAGTTGCCAACTCATAGGGGAAATCC
>CAZOXZ010000241.1:1142-2432 GCA_964583865.1 uncultured Rhodanobacteraceae bacterium
AGACTAGCTAGATTGTCAAGAGAAAAGCGAAGTCCTCGGGATTCGGCAGGCTCTGCTGAATCGACCGTAATTTCCCGCGAAGTCAGCGAGCAAAAAAATCAAGGGCCCAACCGTACAAAGCAAGGCATGAGGCCCTGAACGCAGCGTGATTGCCTGCCTGTTGCCCATCTCTTGTACTTTGACTTCGTCGTGGCAAAACGTTAGACTCGGGTGATTACTCATCATGACTCCCGTAAAATACGACAAAATGAGCACGCTGACGAAGGGGTTAAGTGTATTGTGGAAACCACGGGAGAAAAATGAGGAACCCCCGGATTTTGGTGCCGACGCAGTAGAATCTACCGAGCGTGGATGGGGAATCTGCGACGGAAAATTGTGGATTAAAACAGGTGTCGAATTACCCAAAGTCGATATATCGACAGGTGAACTCGACGGTAAATTCCGCCGTCACCGCTCTGTGCTCCGCGGTGGACGCTACGCTTTATTCGACTATTGGAACCTGCTCATCGTGTGGGTTTATATGTTAGGAGAGCCGATATTACCTTTTCTCCCCGATCGCTGGCTTCCCGCTTGGGCTCTCCATACAAATTGGTGGCTTGTCTTGGCCGTGGCAATTGGAGTGCCTATGATTGTACGTTGGATACTCGTCCGACTAGGAGTTCTGCGCAGTCCGTGGGTCAAGATGACGGCATGGCGCAAACAACTTGACCTACGCGGAGTATGGTGGGGTCTGCTGATACTCCTTGTGCCGTTAGTGGTTATCGCGTGGCTCAATCCTAAAGGGCAACGCGCCGACGTGCAGACGGTAATTGGGATGATCATACTTCTGTTCGCATTGCTGTGGATCATCCTAAAGCTCATCGAACGCGCCATAGGACTGACCTGGAACGAACGCCGCGGCAAATGGCATAGCCTAAACAATGTGGGAGAAAACGCGGTGAAAGCCTTGCAGGAAATGCCGGTCGAGAAAGCAACCTAGCCCGACTATCCGGGTTTGCTGCGGCCCATCATTCGCGGGTCACGCGATGTGCAAAGGATTCAATTTTTTCCACGATTTCATCCCCGGCAACGGCAAATAAGTCGTTGTGCCCGGCATTGGGAATGGAGAGGAAGGTTTTATCAGATGCGGGACTGGCCTCGATCAGCTGCCGACCATGGGTAGCGGCAATCACTCGATCTTTGTCGCCGTGAATCACTAGTAAAGGTGTCGTAATATGTCGTAAGCGTTTTTTATTGGGAAAGCGATCACCGGGAAATAAAGAGACGCGAAAGGGAACGGCATAGACTGAG
>CAZOXZ010000242.1:0-1991 GCA_964583865.1 uncultured Rhodanobacteraceae bacterium
AGGGTTTACTGAAAACTTCCTATTTGATTGATAATCAATAATTTGCTTCGTTTTTTCTTGCAAAAAGTGCACGCTTTTGCAATCGTTGTTTGAGAAATCCGTGCACTTTTATGTATCGAAGTTCAAAAAATCAGCCTTCCTTCCCAGATTTCATTCTGCCCTTCGGAGGTCACCTTGATGCCAATAATCGCTGGGTTAAACTAGCCGACATGGTCCCATGGGAAAGTGTGGAGGAAGCTTACCTCATGAAACTTTCCTCAAATAACCTTGGTAGTCCGGCTAAATCCGCACGCATTGCATTCGGTGCGCTTATTATTAAAGAAAGGATGGGGATTACCGATGAGGAAACAGTGCAGCAAATCAAGGAGAATCCGTATCTACAATACTTTTTGGGCTATGACCATTATCTCAAAAAAGAACCGTTTAACCCCTCTATGATGACACACTTCCGAACACGTTTCGCTTCGGAGGCTCTCACGAAGATCAACGAGGAAATTGTTCACCATCAATCTGAATCTGAGGATGATAGCGATGAAAATCATGAGGGTGGACAGTGGTTAGAAGAGGAAGAGGAAGAGGAGGAGAAAAATTTAGCCAATCGATCGCAGGAAGAAAAATCATCAAATCACGGTAAACTGCTTATTGATGCGACCTGCACGCCAGCTGATATTCGCTATCCCACCGATCTTGGCCTCCTCAACGAGGCGCGGGAGAAGCTTGAGGGAATCATCGATGTGCTCTACTCAAGCATTGGGAAGAGCATAAAAAAACCACGCGACTACCGCCGCATGGCGCGTAAGGATTTTCTTCAAATCATTCGTCAAAAGCACCCCGGAAAACGCAAGCTTCGCACCGCAATCGGAAAACAACTCCGCTACATTCGTCGCGATCTTGGCCATATCGATTCTCTGCTCGCAGCGGGAGCTTCCTTGGGCACACTTACTCGCTATGATTACAAATGCCTGCTAGTCATCCATACCTTGTATGAGCAGCAAAACCACATGTATCGAGAAAGGACCCACAAGGTAGCCCACCGAATTGTCAGCATCTCTCAGCCGCATGTTCGCCCCATCGTCCGGGGGAAAGCTGGTGCTCGCACTGAATTCGGAGCGAAGATCTCAGTCAGTCACGTCGATGGCTATGTTTACGTGGACCGCTTAAGCTGGGAGGCTTATAACGAATGCCACGATCTACCCGAGCAGGTCGAAGCCTTCAAACGCCGCCATGGCCACTACCCCGCCTCCGTCCATGCCGATAAAATTTACCGTACTCGGGCGAATCGCAAATACTGCACTCAACGCGGTATTCGTCTTTCCGGGATGCGTCCGGGAGCCTTGCCTAAAGATCCAGCGCAGCGAGCCGCCTTACGGCATCAAGTTTTACTAGATGAACGGGCGCGTAACCCTGTAGAGGGAAGCTTCGGAAATGCCAAGCGACGCGGCACCATGGCTCGGATTATGGCGAAACTCGAGGAAACTTCGCGTTGCGTGATCCACATTGGTTTCATCCTGTTAAACCTGAATAAGAGACTGCGGGAGTCTCTTTTTGTCCTTATCTTTCCGGCATTTTGGCAGCAGCAGAGGTATCAGCTAGCTTATATGATGGGTCAATTTGCCCAATCTACAATTTATTCACTCGGAATCGAGCCTGGACGAACGTTCCGGTCACGAGAAATTATTTTCGATTTTACCAGATAGACATTTTTCAGTAAGCCCTATTTAGACGAGCGATCGCTACACTAGCGCTCGATACTTTGCATAGTCACTAGCATACCATGTCTCTCGCCGAGCAAATTATCGAGCTACGCGACCGCCCGGCGGGACTTGAAATACTCTATCGGACAGACCCCAAGGCATTCCTACAAAATTTCGGCGAAGCGTTGCTACGGCATCCGGAATCCCTCGTGCTTCAAGCTTGGCACGAACGACTTTTCTACCGAGACGCGGCAAGCTCGATACCGACAATACCACCATCACCGCAGGTTCGATTAT
>CAZOXZ010000242.1:2001-2428 GCA_964583865.1 uncultured Rhodanobacteraceae bacterium
TTGCTTTCGGCTTTGCGGCACCAATGCCGCTAGTCGAACAAGTGCATAAAGCTGATGCTATCCTCCGAGTAGTAGTTGTATCCTACGATACACTGAAGATAAACGAGAACGAAGATAGTTTCCAGGCCATCGCCAAGTGCCGAGTGATTGAAGATTACAAGGGCGATTATAAGTTCGGGAAATTCATCTACATTCCCTGCGCATACAACTTCGATGAGGTTCCGTCACCAATCGATGCAGAAGGCGACTATATCGTTTTCTTAGAGACCTTGGAAGTCGCTCCGATTGGACACCCACTTATGTACAACGCGGTGCATTCAATTGACCGGGGAAAAGTACAAGATCCAGAGGCGAGCGGACGTAAAATTAGCGTTGCTGATTTTGTTAGCCGCATATCTAAACTCCTAAAAATCAAAGTTGAACAAGA
>CAZOXZ010000243.1:0-2427 GCA_964583865.1 uncultured Rhodanobacteraceae bacterium
GCCATGGAGCTGAGCCTTGAAACGCCACGTTCACGCTTCTTGATCCGCCATGTGGATCCTGATGCTGTCACCGTCGGCGACAAGGCCCTGCGTACAAGCTTCGTGGTCACGCCCGAAGCGCTGCACGAGGACTGGCCAGAGTGCGACATCGACGATGTCGACGCGGCCACCGTTGCACGTCTGCTTGCCATCGAGCCGACACCAGACGTCATTTTGCTGGGTACCGGCCAGCGGCAGCATTTTGCCCCGGCAGCCATCAACAAGAACCTCGGCGATCACGGCATCGGTCTGGAGTGCATGGACAATGCCGCCTGCGCCCGTACGTTCAATCTGCTCGTCAACGAAGGACGGCATGTGGCTGCCGCCTTTTTGATCCCGTGACCCGCCGGGGCATTGCCGCTACGGGTTTTTGCTGAACCGTTATCAATCCATTGCAAGGGGAGACATCATGGCAACATCCACACCTATCAACAGCGAGGCCGGTGACAAGCGCCTGAAACGCCATGTCGGCATGGTCGGGCTGTTGTTCACGGCCGTGGGTTCGATCATCGGTTCGGGCTGGCTGTTCGGAGCACTCAGCGCGGCCGAACAGGCCGGTCCGGCTTCGATCCTGTCCTGGCTCATCGGCGCCATCATGATCCTGTTCATCGGCCTGGTGTACGCCGAGCTGGGCACCATGTTCCCGGTCTCGGGCGGCGTGGTGCGTTTTCCGCATTTCACCTTCGGCTCGTTCGCCAGCTACACCACCGGCTGGATCACCTGGCTGGCCGCAGCCTCGACCGCGCCCATCGAGGTGCTGGCGGCGCTGCAATACGCCAACAACTACATCCCCAACCTGCAACATCTGGTCGATGGCGTGCCGGTCCTCACCGGTTTCGGTCTGGTGGCGGCCACCGTGCTGATGTTCCTGTTCAGCCTCATCAACGTCATCGGCATCCGCTGGTTCGCGCGCCTCAACAATGCACTGGTGTGGTGGAAGATCGCCGTCATCGTCATCGTGGTGGTGGCCTTCTTCAGCGCCGAGTTCACCTCGGGGCACTTCCACGTGGTGGGCGAGGGCGGCTTCATGCCCTACGGCTGGCACGGCGTGTTCTCCTCCATCGCCACCGCCGGCATCATCTTTTCCTATCTCGGCTTCCGTCAGGGCGTGGAGCTTGCCGGCGAAACCGACAACCCGGCACGCAACGTGCCCATTGCATGCATCGGTTCGGTGCTGATCTGCGCCATCATCTACGTCGGCCTGCAGATTGCCTTCATCGGCGCCTTGCCCAGTGAAGCACTGGCCAACGGCTGGGCCAACATCGGCACCACCTTTACCGGCGGCATCGAAGGCAAGGCCATCGCCTTCGGCCCGCTGGCCACCCTGTCCATGACCCTCGGCCTGACCTGGCTGGCGCTGTTGTTGTACGTCGATGCGTTCGTGTCACCCGCCGACACCGGCCTCATCTACACCACCGTCACCTCGCGCCTGTCCTACGCCATGGGCCGCAACGGCAATGCCCCGGCGGCACTGGCCAAGGTCAATGATCGCGGCGTGCCGTGGGTCAGCGTCATCGTCACCTTCATCGTCGGCCTGATCTTCTTCCTGCCATTCCCCGGCTGGCAGAAGCTGGTCGGCTTCGTGACGTCCGCCACGGTGCTGTCCTTCGGCTCCGGCCCGCTGGTATTCATGGCCCTGCGCGCCGAACTGCCGCAACACGAACGCCCCTTCCGCCTGCCCGGCGGCGTCATTCTGCCCTATCTGGCCTTCTTGTCCTCCAACCTCATCGTTTACTGGTCCGGCTGGAGCGTGAACTGGAAACTGATGATCGCCGTCATTCTTGGCTTCATCGTGCTGGTCATCCACGAAGCCATGCACCGCGAGAAGACCCCGGCGATGGACTTCCGTGCCGGTTTCTGGGTCATTCCCTGGCTGGCTGGCCTCGCCCTGATCAGCTGGCTCGGAAGCTACCCGCTCCCCGCCGAAGGCGCCGGCAACATCGGACTGCTGACCACCACCAGTGCCATCCCGGTCATCATCGTGTTTTCCGCCCTCATCATGTGGCTGGCTCACCACTTCCGCCTGCGTGGTGACCGCGTGGCCGAGCACATCAACGCCGCCTGGGCGGACGAATAAACGGCGCTGGAAGCCTGGGCAGCTGGCGGCACGGAACCGGCGTCGATTCTCGGCCATGCCGGTCGCGAGCAGAGCCTGTCCTCGACTCCGATCGGGGGCTCGCTCCTGGAGGTGTCGTGGATGGTTGGCACCGCCGCTGCAGGAGCCTGCCTGCTGCCGACCGCAGATGACCAACCGGCCACCTGTCCATCGCCGGGTGCATGAACCGCCCACGGGTCCCGGGCACCGTGTCCCGACGATTCTCGGCTCCCGATTTCCGATCATGGCGCGCTTGCCAGCGGGGCCTTCATTTCTCTTGCTTGCCCAAGAGA
>CAZOXZ010000244.1:0-2369 GCA_964583865.1 uncultured Rhodanobacteraceae bacterium
AGGAAAGCACCTATCTTCGTCCACTGACTGTCCAACGGGTGGGGTCCAGCTCTGAGCGGCCACAGCACCTCGGCATGCCCGGCGGCAGGCGCCATCCTTGCGACCGACAAGACCGTGCGCGCGTACGACGCGCGAGACCGCCTCCTCACGGTCGACTACCCCGGCACCAGCGCCGACAAGCACTTCGAGTTTTACCTCGACGGCAAGCTCCACAAGGCCCTTCGCGACGCCAGCGGCAGCCAGCCCGCCAGCACCTGGATCTGGCAGTACAACCATCGCGGCCTGCTCACGAGCGAGGCCCTGGCCATGGCCGGCCACAGCTTTGTGCTCGGCTACGGCTACAACGCCCGCGGCCAGCGCGACCGCATCACCTACCCCGCCCTTGGCCAGGTCGACCTTGCCCCCGACGCCATGGGCCGGCCGACCAAGCTTGGCGTCTACGCCGACGCCATCGCCTACGACCGCTGGGGCGAGGTGACAAGCCTCGTCTACGGCAACGGCGTGACGATGGCCGCGAGCCGCAACAGCCGCGGCCTGCGCAGCCACACCAGCTATGCCCTCGGCGCGAGTCCGCTCACCGACCGCAACCTCGCCTACGACCCCAACGGCAACCTTGCCAGCATCACCGATGCGGTCAAGGGCAGCGCCTGCGCCGGCGCCGACACCCTCTTCTGCAACGGCTTCGAGTGGACCGGCTACGCCGGCACCGGCGACTGGGCCTACGCCTACGACGCCCTCGACCGCCTGCTTGAGGTCAGCAACCCCTACGCCGCCGATGCCTTCAGCTACGATCCGCTCGGCAACCTCCGCAGCGCAAGCGAACTGGGCACCTGGACCTACGATGCCCACAACCGCATCGACACCCGCGGCGGCCACAGCTACATCTACGACCCCCGCGGCAATGTCACCAGCGACGGCACACGCAGCTTCGTCTGGAGTGCCGCCAACGCGCTCACCAACACCGTGGGCCCGTACGCGAACACCAGCTACGCCTACGATGCCCACGGCTGGCGCATCAAGCGGCAACGCGCTGGCCAGTACCCGGAGTACTATGTCTACAACCACGCCCACCAGCTGATGCTGAGCTGGGACGGGAGCACAAACAGAGCCACCGAGTATGTCCATCTTGGCAACCTCGTCGTGGCCAAGCTTCACCGCCTTGCCACCCAGTACATCCTGCCCGACTGGCACGGCAGCCCACTGCTCGTGACCAACCCCTGGGGTGGCGTGACCACGATGCCCATCTACCTTGGCTACGGCCGCACCGACACCACCGGCCGCCAGCAAGTCCCCGGTTACACCGGCGCCGTAATGGACGCGAACACCGGCAGCACCTACCTCGGCGCCAGGTACCTCTACCACAAGCGCTTCACCAGCCCCGACCCGGCCCCGCTCAACCCCTTGAGCCCGTTCGGCCTGAACCGCTATGCTTACGCCAATGACAACCCCGTGCGGAATATTGATCCCGATGGCCGCAAGTGTCGTCAGGCTTCCGATGGAAAAGCCGGCGGCTGTTGGAATACGCCCGAAGAAACCGAAGCGGCGAAGAAGGGAGATTGGCGCTCCTACTATCACTTGGCGGGCGATAAAGGAAACGACCCCTATGCCAAGCGCGCTGGCAATGTCGCGTCGAATTCTGGAGAGGGTCTCGAAGGCGTGCTTGACCAGGTGACCAACAAGCTTTTGGAGCGTGCCATTGTCAAGAACCTTTCTCCAGTCGTGCCGAGTAACCAAATAACGAGCAACCAAGTTGCGAACACCATGGAGCGTATCCGTGTTGGCTTGGCTCGGGCGCGAGTCGACTTACTGAAAACCAGGAATGCCAGCAGCAGCAATCCGGTTCAGATGACGCGACGGGATGCCGCAAACTTCCACCGGGCGTTGTTCGAGGCCAATGGTGTTCCTGGAAGCGCGTTTGGCGGAGCGGCGTTTGATTCCATGTTCGGGGATGCCGGTCGGTACATTTACGACTGGTGTCCCCCGCCGAGCTGCGCCCCTTAGCCATGAACAAGAAATCGATATTGTCGGTTCTGGCTCTGGCTGCCTTGTGCGGATGTTCGCAGGAGCCTGAACCATACCATCTGGAAATCAACGGCGTTCGTGCGTATTTTTGCGTTCCCGAGGCGCACCGGGTTCATCTGCCGTTTGGCTTTCCTACGATGAATCCCGAACGAGATGCAGGGTTTGCATTTGAAGGCTGTGGTGATCTCTCGCCGGATGCGGAGAAGTGCCAATTTCCGCCCAATGTCTCGGTAGGCTCAGTTGGTTCGCTTGCGAGGGCTGTGCAGTGGAATTGGCAAGACTTTTCACCTGACTCGGTGAATTCAACTACGAAGTGCGACGCTCAAGTGAACGCAAGAATACCTCAG
>CAZOXZ010000245.1:0-1817 GCA_964583865.1 uncultured Rhodanobacteraceae bacterium
TCCGGCCAAGTCAGGGAGTCCCTCTTTGGTGCTTTCAAAGATGTCCATGAAAGAATCTGCTTCAAAATCTTTCAGGCTGTCGGGCTTTAGCCAACTGGGCAAATGTTCCAATGCTTCCTCGATGGCCTTGGTAATTCCGGACTGAATGAACGCAATGGGATATGAGAACCATTCCAGCATGGTTTGGTTTATCTTGGCACCGATGACAATGAGCCCATTCAATAACGCTTCTCCGAAAAGCTTTCCGAGATCCTCAAAGAGCGCCATGAAAACGTGCGTCATGAGTTCCGATAAATAAGAAATCGTGTTTTCGAGATTGAGGAATCCGGCGTGGAGGATCCCACCCAATGCCTCGGCCGCATTGGTGCCAATTTCCATCCCGTATTTCAGGGCGTTCATGGCATGAGCAATGCCGGTGTGCAGCAGCTTGCCTGCCAGCTCCCAAATGCGGCCTTCGCCAATGAGTTGAATGACGGCCATTACGCCATCGCGGATTGGCGTAATGAACTCGATGGCAGAATTTGCCCACGCCTCCCAATCGATGGTTTCTGCCATGTCTAAAATCTGGTCAATCACCGGCGCAAAGAATCCGGCAATATTGGCAAAGACGCCTTGGAGGTTTAGCCAAATGGCATCCATGCGGATCGAAATGTCGCGGAATGTCTCGGCAACTGAGCCGATGTTCTTGGCTGCCTTCCCCATAAGGGCCTCGGCAGCCGCGTTACTGATACCATTTTTCAGGGCAAAGTCGTATTTTGTGGCCTCGTCCGCTGCCATGCCGGTGGTGGCGGCGAGGTCGGCCATTTGAGTCGCTAGGGTCATGCCGCCTTTGGTCAAGCTGGTAATCCCTGAGGCAA
This sequence comes from uncultured Rhodanobacteraceae bacterium, assembly GCA_964583865.1. Taxonomy (GTDB): domain Bacteria; phylum Pseudomonadota; class Gammaproteobacteria; order Xanthomonadales; family Rhodanobacteraceae; genus DASSBG01. Next base: position 858 of record CAZOXZ010000245.1, read on the forward strand.
GCTTAGACAATCCTGACTGAATCCCGGCGGCCGCCAAGGTTCCGGTCGCAACGGCCATTGCGGTTTTGATGGTGCCCGACATGAGTTTGGCAGACTTAATCGCCGCCTCCGCACCTTTTTCAAAAGGGCGGGCGTCGAGTGAAATCAGGGCTTTAGCTTTGGTGGCCATTACAATTTGGCGCGTTTGGTTTGCGCACGCAGTTTCCGGTTGATGTAAACTCGCATATCGGCAGCCTCTTCTCGCAATGCCTTTTTTACGACGTTGTGCGCATCCTCGATGTGAGGTGCGCCTTCCAGCAAGTTTTCAATTTCGACAAATGGCGCGGAGCCGCGCAAGCGAGACTTCCCCTTCCCCATGTTCGGGTGTTCGTTCTTGAATTGCTTCCGGATGTCCAGTCCCGCTTTTTTCGCAGCTTGCAGCCAACCCAAGGAGTTGTAAAATCTAGCACTCTTGCGCCGTCCGATTTCGGCTTTGACCTGTTGGCCGCGAGTGCGCTTGCGTTTACCGAACCGAATACTGTTGCGAACCTTGAGGGCGTATCCAAGCGATTCCGCGACGTTGTCGAGCTTGGCCTTGGACGGGGTGACGGCGCGATATTCCATGAACAGCCTGAAAAACAACCGGGTCGCCCGTTTTTTGATGAGCTCCGGTAGTTTCAGGCTGGAAACTTTGGCGTAATCTCGCAAGGCCTTTTGGAATGCGCGGTCATCTAGTTTAAAGGTGAGCATCGTTTGGGTGGCGTTGGAGGTTTTTCCATAGTTTGGTGACGCGCTCAAAGAGATCGTCTGTCTGGTCTGCCCACATGGTTTCTGCCCCTTGGGAAACCGCGTAAGCATGGATGTATTGTTGCCCGCGTGCCATCGGCATCTCAAACAACAGGTAGCGCTCTTGCTCCGGAGTCGGTCGGTTCCCGGAAAGGAGCATCACCCAGGCTGCGAGCCAATGGGGACGGGCTGTGA
>CAZOXZ010000245.1:1827-2344 GCA_964583865.1 uncultured Rhodanobacteraceae bacterium
TTTTTCGGGGTCCAGACTGGGGGCGTCTGCCTCGGAATCGACCACGGCGGCAGAGGCGGAAATCCCCTCGATGGCCTCAAATACGGCTGGCACTTGGGCGATGACTTCGGCATCGGTGTTTTCTAGGAGTAGCCGTCCGACCTCGCCATCGAGCTGTGCCGGGTCTCCCATGCACGTGATGAGAAAATCTTGCGGGCAGGTCAAAAGCACGATGATTTCTGCCGTTGGCCGGGTCAGGGCAAAGCACTCGGCGGAAGAGAAATCGGGGTTTTCAACTTCCTTGCCATCGCGCTCAATAGTCGGAGAAAGTTTTGATACATCAAGGCCGCCAACAATAAACGGGTTCTTTTTACGGCGCAAAATATCCGTGGCGGCCGCAACCAGGCGGCGCACCGGCTTAAAGGGTTCCGTGAGCCGCTCTACGGGGCGGGAGTATTCCTCGGCAAGTTGTTCTTCTTTTAGGGTGGTATTCATGATGCGTTTTTAGAAAAGCGTTCAAGGATGCGTTGGGCGACGG
>CAZOXZ010000246.1:0-2337 GCA_964583865.1 uncultured Rhodanobacteraceae bacterium
GCACTACCTTGACATGGTAGGGGTCACTGGTTCGATCCCAGTACCGCCCACCAATTGAATCAAACACTTACGCCACCTTCGCGGTGGCGTTTTTGTGTCTGATCGTGTCGTGGTTGTAATGGCCTTTCCTGCCGGTGGTTCTGACCGGACCGAGTGGAAGTTGCAGGTGTTCGGGGTTGTTTGTAGTTCAAGTGTTCGTCGTGGCGCGATTGCACAGGTTGGTCAGCAACAACGTAGAATGGCGTCCATGAATACCCTGAAATATCTGTACTGGCGGGTTGGTCTGGCCTGCCTGTTGGGCGTTTGTCTGTTGCTTCCGGTTGTTGCGGCGGCGGGTGTGTCGATGCCGGACAACATGGAGCAGCGGCTGGCGGCCTGCAGCAGTTGTCATGGTGCGCGTGGTGCCGGTTCGGTAGATGACCGGTCGATTCCGCGCCTGGCGGGCAAGCCGGCGGCGTACTTGTTGAAACAGATGCTTTACTTCCAGACCGGGCAGCGCAGTCACGGTCCGATGGAATACGTGGTGCGCCAGCTCAGCGTGGATTACCTGCGCCAGATTGCCGATTACTACGCGGCGCAGGATGTGGCGGTGCGGGACTATCCGGTGCCGGATGTGCCGGAGGCGGTTTTGGTGCGTGGGCACGAGTTGGTGTTCGATGGCGACCCGGACCGCGGCGTGCCGTCGTGTGTGCAATGCCATGGCAAGACGTTGACCGGGGTGGCGCCGATGATTCCGGGTTTGACGGGGCTGAGTTTCGAGTACATCGAGACGCAACTTGAGCTGTGGCGGGCGCATGAACGCGCCAACAAGGGCATGTTCTGCATGGGTGTGGTGGCCAATCGCATGCGGCCGAGTGACATCCGTGCGGTGTCCGCCTGGTTGGCCAGTCAGCCGCCGCCGAAGGACATGCATCCGGTTCCGGCATCCGCGCACCCCGCGGAGCTGCCGGGCTGGTGCGTGCTGGACCAGGCCATGGTGGGAGAGATGCCATGAACCGGTTGTGGTTGCGTCTTGCCGCGAGTGCCGTGTTGCTTGCGGTTGTCGCCGTGGCGACGTGGATGTTCCTGCCACGTGATCTGCTTGGCTTCGAACATGCGCCAGCCGACCAGAAGGTGGTCACGAAATTGGCCGATCCGGCGCTGATCGAGCGCGGGCGTTACCTCGCCATTGTCGGTGACTGCGCCGCTTGCCACACGGACAAGGGCGGCAGGCCATACGCCGGCGGCCATTCCCTGCCGACGCCGTTCGGCACGATCCCGGCGCCGAACATCACGCCGGATGAGGCAACGGGTATCGGCCTGTGGACCTTCGCGGAATTCTGGGGTGCCTTGCACCTTGGCCATGCGCCGGATGGGACGCTGTTCTATCCCGTGTTTCCGTTCCTTTCCTATACGCGGGTGACGCGTGATGATGCGCTGGCGTTGTTTGCGTATTTGAAGTCCCTGCCGCCGGTGCGCCAGGCCGACGGCGATCCGAAGATGGATTTCCCATACAACTTGCGCGGCGGCATGCGCGCCTGGCGGGCACTGTATTTCACGCCGGGCGTGTTCCAGCCGGATCCGCAGAAGTCGCAGCAGTGGAACCGTGGCGCCTACCTGGTCCAGGGCCTGGGTCATTGCCAGGCCTGCCACAGCCAGCGCACGACGCTGGGTGGGCTGGAAGAGGGGCGCGTGCTGGCCGGTGGGCATATTCCCGAGCAGGGCTGGTATGCGCCGGGTCTGAGCACGGCTGAAGGTGGTGATCTGGAAGGTTGGAGCAAGGAAGATATTGTCCAGAGCCTGAAGACCGGACGTTCGGCCCGAGGCACCGTGGTCGGCCCGATGGCGGATGTGGTGCGCCTGAGCACCAGCCACATGACGCAGGCCGATCTTGAAGCCATCGCCGTGTACCTCGCCTCGCTGCCGCCGCGTCCAAAAGCAGCGCCGGCCACCGTGGTTGCGGCAACGGATCTGGCGTTGGGTGCGAAGATTTATGCCGATGCCTGCGCTGGCTGCCATGGTGTCGATGGCCGTGGCGTGCCGGGCAAGTACCCGCCGCTGGACGGCAACATCTCGGTGACCGGATCGGACGGCATCAATGCCATCCGCACGGTGTTGCTGGGCGGCTTCCCGCCGGCCACCGAAGGCAACCCGCAGCCGTATTCCATGCCGCCGTTTGCACCCGAGATGGGCAACAGCGAGGTTGCCGCCGTGGTCAATTATACCCGCCAGTCCTGGTCGAACATGGCTGCGCCGGTCACGGCGTCGGACGTGCAACGTTACCGCTACGCGCCGACAAGGTAGGCGCGATGCCGAGCGCAAGTCTGGCGGCGCGCCACGTTTATTCCACCGAGACCG
>CAZOXZ010000247.1:0-2326 GCA_964583865.1 uncultured Rhodanobacteraceae bacterium
GATTTCAGTGATGCGCATACTGGTCGTGGAAGACAACAACGATCTGGCCACCAACATCGGCGACTTCCTGGAGGATCAGGGCCATGTCGTGGACTTTGCCGGCGATGGGCTGACCGGCCTGCATCTGGCCGTGACCAACGACTTCGACGTGATTGTCCTTGACCTGACCTTGCCCGGCATGGACGGCCTCGAGGTATGCCGCCAACTGCAGAAGCAGGCCCGCAAGCGCCCGCCTGTGCTGATGCTCACCGCACGCGACTCGCTGGACCAGAAACTCGTCGGCTTCGAGGCGGGTGCCGACGACTACATGACCAAACCTTTCCATCTGCGCGAGCTGGCCGCGCGCCTGGACGTGCTGGCACGGCGCAGCAAGGGGCCGCAATCGCGGGAGCTGACGGTCGCCGACCTGACTTTCAACCTGGACACCTTGATGGTGACCCGCCAGGGCACGTCCATCCAGCTCAACCCCATTGGCCTGAAATTGCTGCAGGCCTTGATGGAAGCCAGTCCATCCGTGGTGGCTCGTCATGAATTGGAACACAAGGTCTGGGGCGAGGAATTGCCCGACAGCGACTCATTGCGGGTGCATATCCACGGCTTGCGGGTTTTGATCGACAAACCCTTTGACAAGCCCCTGATCCACACGCGGCACGGCATCGGCTACCGCATGGTCGATCCGGATACGCTGCCCAAGTGAGCGTGTGGCCGCAGCCGATGTGCCGGGCATGACCGAAAAGACCGGCTACCGCCACCGCCTGCGCAGCCGCATCTTCGTCTCCTATTTCCTGTTCGGGCTGGCGTTGGCAGCGGCCTTCGCGGTCGCTGCGATCTACCTCGGCGCACGGCTGGAAGCGCAGTTGATCGGCACGACCTTGCAGGAGAATATCAGCAAGTACGCCGACAGCTTCTACATCAACCCCGATGCCGCCGGTGTGCCGTTGAACAAGCTTACCGGTTACACCTATTCCAGGCGTCGTTTCAACAAGGTTCCCCTGTTGTGGCGAAACCTCGGTGATGGCGTGCACAATGTGGCCGAGCTGCAGCCAGACGGAAGCACCGAGACCTACAAGCTGGCGGTACGAAAGGATCCGGGTTACTGGTTTTTCTTGAAGTACGACACCTCGCAGGATCAGCGCAATCAACGGCGGCTGCAGTACGCACTTATCATTACCGTGGCCGTGTTTGCGTTGCTGTCCTTGCTGACAGGAGCGTGGTTGTCTGCTCGCGTAATCCGGCCGGTGACCGATCTTGCCCGGCGGCTGCGCGGCTTCCGCGAGGGCCGTCGTCGGGAGCCGTTGGCGCCGCATTTCGCCAACGACGAAGTCGGCGAGCTGGCCGAGGCGCTGGATGACTATGCGGCGCGCCTGACCCATGTGGTCGAGCGCGATCGCGAGTTCAACTCCGATGTCAGCCATGAGCTGCGCACGCCGCTGGCGGTGATCTCCAGCACCACCGAGTTGTTGCAGACCTCACCCGACCTCACTGACAAGCTGCGCGAACGCCTGGCGCGCATCGAACGTGCCTCGCGCCAGGCCAACGAGCTGATCGAGGCGTTGCTGCTGCTGTCGCGAACCGAACGCTCCGGTCCCATGGATGGCGAGACTTCGGCGGTCGAGCCGGTGGTCCGGGACGTGGTGGAGAGCCAGGTGCCGCAGCTTCGTGGCAAGCAGGTGACCGTCCAGGTGGACGTGGCCGAGCCGCTGGCGGTGCAGGCACCAGCTTCGGTGTTGTCGGTGGCTTTGACCAACCTCATCGGCAATGCCATCAAGTACACCGATCATGGCGTCGTCACCATCCGCATTGGTGATGGCCGCGTGGTGGTCAGCGACACCGGCAACGGCATCGCTGACGAGGATGTCAGTCGGCTTTTCGAGCGTGGCGTGCGTGGCAAGGGTGCCGGCGGCAGTGGCGGCGGCCTGGGTCTGGCCATCGTGCTGCGCCTTTGTGATCTCTACGGCTGGCGGGTTTCGTTGCAGCCTCGCACCGAAGTGCACGGCACGATCGCGGTGCTGGATTTCTTCGCCGAGCGAGGTGAAAGCGGGGTCTTGGCCAACCGCGTGAGCGATTCTTGAGCATCGTCCGGTGAGGGGCGCAGAGCCTGCTGCAGTCGCCGAAACGGGCCGTGCTGGTTAAACTGGGCCGTTTGGGAGCAATGGAGGCCGGCATATGGCAACCGAAAAGGGGATCATTCTGGCGGGAGGATCGGGGACGCGGTTGTATCCGATCACGCGCGCGGTCAGCAAGCAGCTGCTGCCGGTGTACGACAAACCCATGATCTACTACCCGCTGGCCACGCTGATGCTGGCCGGCATCCGCGAAGTGCTGG
>CAZOXZ010000248.1:0-2315 GCA_964583865.1 uncultured Rhodanobacteraceae bacterium
CTTCATCGGCAAGGACATCACCTATTTCCACACCCTGTTCTGGCCGGCCATGCTGCATGCGGCCGGCCTGCGCACGCCCAGCGCCGTGTACGTGCACGGTTTCCTCACCGTCGACGGCGCCAAGATGTCCAAGTCGCGCGGCACCTTCATCAACGCCCGCACCTGGCTCGATCACCTGGCGCCGGATTATTTTCGCTACTACCTGGCCGCCATGCTGGGCCCGACGCTGGCGGACGTGGATCTCGACCTCAAGACCTTCGAGGAGCGCGTCAACTCGCACCTGGTGGGCAAATGGGTGAACATCGCCAGCCGTTCGGCGGGCTTTCTGGCCAAGCACTTCGACAACCGTCTGGCCACCACGTTGACGCCGGACAACCTGCAGCGCTACAGCGACGCGGCCACCCGTCTGGCCGGCTGCGCCGAGCTGTACGAGACGCGCCAGTACGCCGCCGCCATGCGCGCCATCATGGCCGTGGCCGACGACACCAATGCCTGGATCGCCGAGCGCGCGCCGTGGAAGATTGCCAAAGACGAGGACCGGCGCGAGGAACTGCACCAGATCTGCTCGACGGCCATCAACCTGTTCCGTCTCATCAGCACCTGGCTGAAGCCCGTGCTGCCGGATACGGTGGCCCGCGCCGAGGCCTGGCTGCATAGCGAAACCACCGGCTTTACCGACGCCGATCAGCCCCTGCAGGATCACGAAGTCGGCAAGTTCACACCATTGATGACCCGTATCGACCCGAAAAAGATCAAGGCCATGATTGAAGACGCCAAGGAATCCCTGGAACCGGCCAAGGCCGCGGCAAGCGCGCCTGCGGACGACATGCCGACCATCGGTATCGAGGACTTTGCCAAGCTGGACCTGCGCGTCGGCAAGGTGCTGGAGTGCGAGTCGGTCGAGGGTGCAGACAAGCTGCTGCGCTTCGAGCTGGATGCCGGCGAACTGGGCAAGCGGCAGATTTTCTCCGGCATCAAGGCCGCCTACCCCGACCCGGCCGCGCTCGTGGGGCGCAATGTGGTCTTCATCGCCAACCTGGCGCCGCGCAAGATGCGTTTCGGCCTGTCCGAAGGCATGATTCTGTCCGCGGGCAGCGGCGGGGCTGACCTCAAGGTGGTCGAAGTCGATGCGTCCGCCATGCCGGGCGCCAGTGTGCGCTGAATTGGTGGTATCCATGGCATCATGCATGGCATGAGTGACTCGCGCACAAACCTTGCCGACCAACTGGATGCCCTGCTGCCGCAAACGCAATGCGAGCAATGCGGCTACCACGGCTGTCGACCCTACGCCGAGGCCATGGCGCGCGGCGAGGCCGCCATCAACCGCTGCCCGCCGGGCGGCGCCGCCGGCATTGCCAAACTGGCCGAGCTGCTGGGTCAGGCGGTGCTGCCGCTGGATCCGGCCTGCGGCGAGGAAAACCCGCGCCAGTTGGCCCGCATCATCGAAGCCGACTGCATTGGCTGCACCAAGTGCATCCAGGTCTGCCCTGTCGATGCCATCGTCGGCACGGGCAAGCTGATGCACACCGTCATCGCCGACCAGTGCACCGGCTGCGAGCTGTGCATTCCGGCCTGCCCGGTGGACTGCATCATCGCCGTGCCCATGCTGCAAGAGCAGCAGGATCAGGCCCATGCCGATGCCGCACGCGAGAACTTCCGCCGCCGCGAAGCCCGCCTGGCGCGCGAAAAAGCCGAGCGTGCCGAGCAACTGGCGCGGCGCAAGGCCGCCATGCACAAACCGAAAGTACGCGACGGCATCAACCGCAACGAAGTTCTGGCCGCCGTGGCGCGCGCCAAGGCCAAGCACGCTGCACGCAAGCGCGACCCGACATGAAGAAAACCGACGTGGCCGAACTGTTCCGGCGCCTGCGCGAAGCCAACCCCGCGCCCACCACGGAGCTCGAGTTCGACGGGCCATTCCAGTTGCTGGTGGCGGTGATCCTGTCGGCCCAGGCCACCGATGTCGGCGTCAACAAGGCCACGCGGCGGCTGTTCCCGGACGCGCCCACCCCCGAAGCCATGCTGGCGCTGGGTGAGAACGGCCTGAAGGGCTACATCAACAGCATCGGCCTGTTCAACAGCAAGGCCAAAAACATCATTGCCACCTGCCGCCTGCTGCTCGAGCGCCACGACGGCGAGGTGCCGTGCAGCCGCGCTGCGCTGGAAGCCCTGCCTGGCGTGGGCCGCAAGACCGCCAACGTGGTCCTCAACACCGCCTTCGGCGAGCCCACCATCGCCGTGGACACGCATATTTTCCGCGTCGCCAACCGCACCGGCCTGGCCCGCGGCAAGACGCCGCGCCAGGTCGAGGACAA
>CAZOXZ010000249.1:0-2281 GCA_964583865.1 uncultured Rhodanobacteraceae bacterium
AGCGCATGGATGATGGCAGCCTGATGCAGGCCCGCGCCCTGGCGCTGGAGCCACGTTTCATGCTGCTGGACGAGCCCTTTGCCGGTGTCGATCCCATTTCGGTTGGCGAGATCCAGCGCATCGTGCGCCATCTGCGCGACCGCGGCATCGGCGTGTTGATCACCGATCACAACGTCCGCGAAACCCTGGGCATCTGCGCACACGCCTACATTCTCAACGAAGGGACCGTGCTGGCGCGCGGCAAACCGGCTGAAATCCTGGCCGACAAGCGCGTGCGCGAGGTCTACCTCGGCCAGGAATTCAGGATCTGACTGCCACTGTCCGGCAACGGCGCCGGACAGCGGCCATGCATCAGCCTTCCAGCGCCTGCTGCAGGTCGGCCTTGAGATCGTCCAGATCCTCCACGCCCACGGACAGGCGCACCAGGTTGTCGTCGATCCCGAGCCGCGCACGCTGCTCGGCGGGAACCGAGGCATGGGTCATGATGGCCGGGTGTTCGATGAGGCTTTCCACGCCACCCAGGGACTCGGCCAGGGCAAAGATGCGGCAGCGTTCCAGCATGCGCCGGGCGCCGTCCAGGCCACCTTTCACCAGGATCGTGATGATGCCGCCAAAGCCAGGCATCTGGCGCTTCGCCAGGTCATGCTGCGGATGTGACGGCAAACCCGGATAAATGACCTTCTCGATCGCTGGATGGGATTCCAGCCACTCGGCCAGCGCCAGGGCGTTGGCGCAATGCGCCTGCATGCGCAGGTGCAGGGTCTTCAGGCCACGCAGCCCGAGAAAGGCATCGAATGGCCCGGCAATCGCGCCCACGGAGTTCTGCAGGAAGGCCAGCTTCTCGGCCAGCTCCTCGTTGCCGGCAATGGCGACGCCGCCGACCATGTCCGAATGCCCGTTGAGATACTTGGTGGCCGAGTGCACCACGATGTCGGCACCATGCTGGAACGGCTGCTGCACCATGGGCGAGCAAAAGGTGTTGTCCACCACCAGCAGCAGGTCGTGCTGCCGCGCAAAGGCTGCCAGCTTGTCCAGGTCGACCAGCTGCAGCATGGGATTGGTCGGGGATTCGGCCCAGATCATGCGCGTGGCCGGCGTCAGCGCCGCCGCCAGGGCAGCCTCGTCGTTGAGGTCGACAAAGCTGAATTCCAGTGCCGCCGAGCGCCGCCGCACGCGCTCGAACATGCGGTAAGTGCCGCCATACAGATCGTGCATGGCAATGACATGGCTGCCACTGTCCAGCAGTTCCAGCACCGTCGACGACGCCGCCATGCCGGAGCCGAAGGCAAAACCGGCCACGCCGCCCTCGAGTTCCGCCACGCAGCGTTCGAAGGCCATGCGCGTCGGGTTCTGCGTGCGCGAGTACTCGTAGCCCTGGTGCTTGCCCGGGCTGGATTGCACATAGGTCGAGGTGGCGTAGATGGGCGTCATGATGGCGCCGGTGGAAGGATCAGGTGACTGTCCGGCATGAATGGCACGCGTGCCCATGCCCTGCTTGGGGGTCTGGCTCATGAAAATCCTCTGCTGGATTGAGGTCTGGAAAGCGTCTTGGCAGAGCCGGAACTGGCCGCCCTGCCCTTGCAGAAAACCACGACGCGCCCGTCAGTTGACGCGGCGCCGCAGGTAATTGAGCAGGTCGATGCGGGTAATGATGCCGAGAAAGTTCTCGCCATCCATGACGATGGCGACCCGATCGCGCTGGAACAGCGGCATCAGGGCGTCGATGGGCGTGGTGACATCGAATTTCTCGAGCTCGGTCACCATCGCCGAGGCGACGTCGTCGCGGAACCGGCTCTGGTCGGTATGGACATGCAACAGCAGGTCGGATTCATCGATGATTCCCACCAGAACTTCGCCATCCATCACCGGCAGTTGCGACACGTCGTACAGCTTCATGCGGGTGTAGGCCGTGATCAGCGGCTCGTGCGGCGCCACCACCACGGTGTCGCGCATGGCGTAGGGCCGCATGATGAGGTCGCGCAGGTCACCGTGCTGCTCGCGTTCCAGAAAACCGTTGTCCAGCATCCAGTAGTCATTGAATACCTTGGACATGTACTTGTTGCCGGTGTCGCACACCAGGCTCACGACGCGCTTCGGCTCGGTCTGTTCGCGGCAATAACGCAGGGCAGCCGCCAGCAGGGTCCCGGTGGAGCTGCCGGCCAGGATGCCTTCCTTGCGCAACAATTCGCGCGTGGCCAGGAAGCTGTCGCGGTCGCTTATCGCATAGGCCTTCTTCACGCGGGAAAAATCGCTGATGGACGGCAGGAAGTCCTCGCCGATG
>CAZOXZ010000250.1:0-2263 GCA_964583865.1 uncultured Rhodanobacteraceae bacterium
GATCCGGATCCGGTGATTTTCTTCGAGCCCAAGCGCATTTATCGCCAGTACAAGGAAGAGGTTCCGGACGACGGCGAGGCCCTGCCGCTGGACGTGTGCTATGTGCTGCGCGACGGCACCGATGTCACCCTGGTGACCTGGGGCTCGCAGGTGAAGGAGACCCTGGAAGCTGCCGACGCCCTGGCCGAGGACGGCATCAGCGCCGAGGTCATCGACGTGGCCACGTTGACGCCACTGGACTTCGACACCATTGCCGAGTCCGTCGCCAAGACGGGGCGTTGCGTCATCATCCACGAAGCGCCCAGAACAGCCGGTTTTGGCGCCGAGATCGCTGCGCGCCTGGCCGAGGAATGCCTTTACGATCTGCTGGCGCCGGTCCAGCGCGTGACCGGCTACGACACGCATATCCCGCTGTTCCAGTTGGAGATGCAGTACATTCCCAGTGTCGCTCGCATCGTTGCCGGTGCGAAGAAAACCTTGGCGGTGAGCTGATCACCCTGGCCGAACCGGTCCTGCCCGCAAGCCGGGCAGGGCCCCCAACATGAACGGCGGGCCCGGCCCGCAGCAACCACGGAAACTGCACCATGGCGGATATCAAGACATTCTATCTTCCTGATCTTGGCGAAGGCCTGCCCGATGCCACCATCGTCGAATGGCACGTGGCCGAAGGCGACACCATCAAGCTGGACGAGCCGCTGGCCTCCATGGAAACGGCCAAGGCCGTGGTGGACGTGCCCTCGCCCTACACCGGCAAGGTGGTGAAGTTGCACGGCCAAGCGGGTGATGTCATCGAGACCGGCGCCGAGCTGGCCGACTTCGAGCCGGACCCCAATGCCCGTCAGCGCGCCGAGGCCCAGGACAGCGGCCATGGGCACGGCCCGAAGAAGAAAAAGGTCGAGCCGGAGTCTGCTGCCGAACGCGAGGACGAGGGTACCGTGGTCGGTGCCATGGCCAGCAGCGATGCGGTGCATGTCGAGCAGGTCTCGAGCGCCGGCGGCGTCAAGGCCGTGCCGGCCGTGCGTGCCATGGCGCGTAAGCTGAAGGTGGATCTGACGCGTGTCGCCGGCAGTGGCGAAGGCGGCGTCATCACCATGAAGGACGTCAAGCAGGCCGCCGCTTCCGGCACGGCTGTCCAGGGTGCCACCGCACCTGCGCCGGCATCGGTTGCCGCTGCCCAACCCGCGCCTGTCGCGGCAGTCGGCACGGGCCAGCGCACCACGGTCTCGCAGGCCGGCAAGCCGGTACGCACGGCGCCACCGACGGTTCAAGCCAGCGGTCAGCCCGAGCAGCTCAAGGGCGTGCGCCGCAACATGGCCCGCGTCATGGCAGATGCCCGCGATCGCGTGGTGCAGACCACCATCGTCGATGATGCCGACCTGCACCAGTGGCTGGGCAAGCAGGACATCACCGCGCGCACCGTGCGCGCCATCGTCGCCGCCTGCAAGGCCGAGCCGGCCTTGAATGCCTGGTTCGATGACGAGAATCTGACCGTGACCAAGCATCCCCATGTGGATCTCGGCATTGCCGTGGACACCGATGACGGCCTGTTCGTGCCGGCTCTGCGCAATGCCGACATGCTGGATGCCCAGGGCGTGCGTGGCAGCATCAATCGTTTGCGTGCCCAGGTGATGGACCGGTCCATCCCGGCCTCCGAACTTTCCGGCTACACCATCAGCCTCAGCAACTTCGGCATGTTTGCCGGCCGCTACGGCACCGTCGTCGTGGTGCCGCCATGCGTGGCCATCGTCGGCGTGGGCAAACTCAGCCACGACGTCGTCGCCGTCATGGGCGGCGTGGAAGTGCACCGTCGCTTGCCCATCAGCCTCACCTTCGATCACCGCGCCTGCACCGGCGGCGAAGCCGCGCGCTTCCTGAAGGCCCTGCTGGACGACCTGGCCCTGCCGCAGTAAGGCGGGGGCCGGGGAATCGGGAATCGGGAATCGGGAATCGTCGGGACCCGGCACCCGGGACCCGAAACACCGTCATTCCGGACGGCCGGCAGGCCGATCCGGAATCCAGCGCCTTTTCTCGGAACCCATGGGACAAGGCATCCCTGCCAAGGGCCGTCCGGTCCGGCCATCCCTGCCGGGCGTTCGCGAGCTGCGAGTCGCCGGTGCGTGTGCATTGAGACCCACACGACAAGGCATCCTGCCAAGGGCCGCCGGTCTGGCCATTCTTGGCCAGCCGCTCGCCGGCTGCGGGCTGCCGGTGCGTGTGCATTGAGACCCACGGGACAAGGCATCCTGCCGAGGGCCGCCGGTCT
>CAZOXZ010000251.1:0-2237 GCA_964583865.1 uncultured Rhodanobacteraceae bacterium
CATGAGCGCGGTGTTCCGCAAGGGCGGCGACGTCACCTTCCTGGTCGAGGAAATGCGTGCCGTGTTCGATCCGCGCGGTGGCTATTTCAAGTCCGGTGGCGTGTACATGCCTTCCATCGTGGCCGAGATCGGCGCCGTGCTCGAGCAACACCTGCGCACCATCGGCATCCTCAAGGACCCGGAAATGAGCGAAGCCCAGCGCAAGCTCATCGCCGAAAAGCGTGCCGCATGGAAGGAAGCACAGGCTGCCGATGGCAACGACGCCAGCGATGCGCACAGCAGTTTTCCCGCCGGCGCTGCACAGTGCGGCAAATGCAACACCAACGCCCTGGTCCTGCTGGACGGCTGCCAGACCTGCCTCAATTGCGGCTACTCGAAATGTGGGTGAGTCGCCGCGCTTTGGTCATGCCAGTGGCATGACCAGCGGCGGCGAACGACGCGCCAGGGATGGCGCGGCCGGCGGCCTTTGGCAGGAGGCCTTGTCCTGTGGGTTCAGTTCCACGCGGATCGTTGGTGCTCGGTCGCGTGCAGGCACGCTCCTGATATGGATTGCATCGCAAGCACTTGTGCCAAAACGCATTTTTTTTGGCACAAAGCTTGCCAATCCGTGAGACTTTTTGGGTTGCGATGCGACCCATGGAGTCTACATGTTTTGCGACGGGTTTGCTGTACCGTTGTAGGAGCCGGCCTGCCGGCGACCCGGCCCGCAGGGCCGGTTGTGTCTCATCCCGAACCCCTGTTTCCGGCCAGACTGGCGGCCCGTGGCAGGAGGCCTTGTCCCGCGGATTTCGTGTCACGCGGGGCGTTTGCGTTCGGTCGCGGGCAGGCCCGCTCCTGGCTCGTCCTGACAATGGACCGCCGCCGGCGGGGCGGCAAGCCCGCGGCGATTGGGTGAGCGGCCTGCCTTGCCGCTTGACCTCCAGTCGGGCTGCGGCGACGATGCGTGCATGACCATGCTCCTGTTGCGCAATGCCGACGTCCATGCCCCCGAGGCGCTCGGCTATCGTGATCTTCTTCTGGGCGGCGGCCGGGTTCTGGGGCTGGACAAGCGCATTGATGATTTGCCGTCCGGCGTGGACGTGGATGTGATCGATCTGGAGGGGCGGCGGCTGATCCCGGGGCTCATCGACGGCCATGTGCATGTCACCGGCGGTGGCGGGGAATCCGGGTTTCGTTCACGCGTCCCGCCGCTGGGCCTGTCGCGGTTTACCCTGGCGGGCGTGACCACGGCCATCGGCCTGCTGGGCACCGACGACACGGCACGTAGTACCCGCGACCTGCTGGCCCAGGTGTATGCCTTGCGCGAGGAAGGCCTGTCGGCATTCGGCTACTGCGGCGGCTACCACCTGCCGCCGGCCACCCTGACCGGCAGCGTGCGCGACGACCTGGTGTTCGTCGAGGCGCTGATCGGCATCGGTGAGGTGGCGCTGAGCGACCACCGTTCCAGCCAGCCGACCTTCGACGAGCTGGCGCGGCTGTCGGCCGACGCGCATGTTTCCGGGCTTTTGACCGGCAAGGCCGGCATCGTGCACTTGCACATGGGTGACGGCTCGCGCGGCCTGGAGCTGGTGCGGCGCGTGTTTGCCGAGACCGAGTTGCCGCGTCGTGTGCTGCAGCCGACCCATGTCAATCGCCGCAATGCCCTGTTTGACGAGGCGCTGGCCCTGGCACGTGAGGGCAGCCCCATCGACATCACCGCCTTTCCGGTAGCCGCGGATGAAGACGGGCACGATGCCGTCGAGGCCATGCTGCGGGTGCTGGACGCGAACATCCCGATGGAACGGGTAACGGTCAGCTCCGACGCTGGCGGCGGCTTGCCGTGCTTCGACAGTGACGGCGTGGTGACGCACATGGGCGTGGGCGACAGCGGCGCCTTGCTGGAAACCCTGAACGGATTGCTGACCAAGGGCGTGCCGATGGCCGATGCCTTGCCCGCATTCACTCGCAACCCGGCCCGCCAATTGCGCCTGGCCGGCAAGGGCCACATCGAGGTGGGCGCCGATGCTGATCTGGTGGCTCTGGATGCCGACGGCGTTGCAAACTTGGTCATTGCCGCCGGCGAGGTGCATGTACGTGACGGCAAGCCGGTACGGCGCGGCTGGTTCGAGGCGCCGGTCTGAGCGCGGGGTCCGAAACACGTTGCTGACTCCCGATTCCCAATCCCCGGTTCTTGGTTTCCGTGTCTCGGCTCCCGATTTCCGATCATGGCGCGCTTGCCAGCGGGGCCTTCATTTCTC
>CAZOXZ010000252.1:0-2232 GCA_964583865.1 uncultured Rhodanobacteraceae bacterium
ACACCTCGGTGGAGGGATTCAGCCGCACCGGTGGACCGCTGTGCATCAAGGGCGGTGAGTGCGACTGAGAGCTTGTGGATTCTTCAAGCTCGAAGCCCGGCCACGAATGGCCGGACGCGGCCCCTGGCATGGGTGCCTTGTCCTGTGGCTTTCATCCCACGCGGGCCGTTTGTACACGGTCGCGCGCAGGCGTGTTCCTGCAGGGGCTTGAATCGCCGCTGTTTACTTGAAGGAGCCTGCCTGCAGGCGACCGGATGTGAATTGACCGTGACGTAACCATGGCTGCGAACCGGCACGTGCCCACGGGTTCCGATTCCCGACCTGCGGGTCGCGAGCAGGCTCGCTCCTACAGGTTCTGCAGTCGGCTCGTCGCGTTCGTGTAGGAGCCTGCCTGCAGGCGACCTGGCCGCAGGCCGGTTGTGTCCGGGTCCCGGGTCCCGGTCCCCGATTTCCGATCCCCTATCCCCTATTCCCTATTCCCTATTCCCTATTCCCTATTCCCTATTCCCTATTCCCTGCTCCCTGTTCTCTGTTCCCGGCCTCTCAGCTTTCCCGCGTGACCCGCAGCACTTCCTCGACGCTGGTGGTGCCGGTGGTGGCGACGCGCCAGCCGTCGTCGAGGATGGAGGGCGCCAGGGTGCGGGCGTGGCGTTCCAGTTCGGCTTCGGCGGCGCCGTTGTGGATGAGGCTGCGCATGGCTTCGTCCACGGGCACCAGTTCGTAGATGCCGCTACGGCCACGATAGCCGCCGTCGCCGGGTCGATACAGGGTGACGCCGGTGTCGCTGGCCGGGCGACCGAAGGCGGCCAGCTCGGCTTCGCCGGCGGGGTAGGCTTCGCGGCTGTCTGCATCAAGGCGACGCACCAGGCGCTGGGCCAGCACGCCGATGAGGCTGGAGGCCAGCAGGAAGGGTTCGACGCCCATGTCGACCAGCCGCGTGACGGCGCCGACGGCCGAGTTGGTGTGCAGCGTGGACAGCACCAAATGGCCGGTCAACGAGGCCTGAACCGCAATTTCGGCGGTTTCGATGTCACGGATCTCGCCCACCATGACCACATCCGGATCCTGGCGCAGGATGGCGCGCAGGCCGCGGGCAAAGGTCATGTCCACGCGCGCATTGACTTGCGTCTGGCCAACGCCGTCGAGGTAGTACTCGATCGGGTCCTCGACGGTTATGATGTTGCGCGTGGCGTCATTCAGGCGGGTCAACGCGCCGTACAGCGTCGTGGTCTTGCCCGAGCCGGTGGGGCCGTTCACGAGGATGATGCCGTGCGGCCTGGTGACCATGGACTCCAGGCGCATGCGCGTGGCCTCGTCCATGCCGAGCTGGTCCAGATCCAGCCGTCCGGCTTGCTTGTCCAGCAAGCGCAACACCACGCGCTCGCCGTGGCTGCCCGGAATGGTCGATACGCGCACGTCCACCGGCCGGCCGGCGATTTTCAGGCCGATGCGGCCGTCCTGCGGCAGGCGTTTCTCGGCAATGTCCAGGCGCGCCATGACTTTGATGCGGCTGACCAGGGCATTGGCCAGGCCGCGCGGCGGGCTGAGGACCTCGTGCAGCACGCCGTCGATGCGGAACCGTACCAGCAGGCGCGACTCGAAGGGCTCGATGTGGATGTCTGAGGCATTCTTGCGTACCGCCTCGGTCAGCAGCGCGTTGATGAGGCGGATGACGGGCGCGTCATCTTCGCTTTCCAGCAGGTCCTGCGGCTCGCCCAGCTCCTCGGCCACCGAAGCGAGATCCGGCTCGGCATCGAGGTCGGCGCCCAGTTCGTTGTCGCCGCCTTCCTGATACAGCCGACGCAGGGTCTCGGCCCAGGCCGCATCATCCTGGCGCGTGACGGTGATCGGCACACCCAGATGCCGCTGCAGCTCGGCCAGGGTGGCCGGCGTGGCATCGCTGCGGCAGGCGATCTCGGCATGGTCGCCGTGCCAAGCGGTCATGGTGGCACCCATGCGGCGGGCAAAACCGTAGCCCGGACGGGATGGGGCGGCGGATTTCTCGCGGGTTTCGGTGTCGATGGTTGTATCGGACATGGGCCGTCAATACGGAGGTTCTGGCCAAGCTTAACCGATTCCGACGGTCAGTTTGTTTCGTCGCGAAGTGGCACGGTAGGGTGCCGGTCACACTCCCGTGGGACGGAACAATGAAAAAAATCGGTTTTCTGGTGTTGCTTCTAGCCTGCATTATTCATGAGGGTCGCGGATGATTGCGGAATTCGCAGCAAGCCA
>CAZOXZ010000253.1:0-2183 GCA_964583865.1 uncultured Rhodanobacteraceae bacterium
GGGGAAAACGATGGATTGATGGCCCGTCCCGTCAACCCGCAGCCATGCGGGTCAGTATCGGCTACGCGCATGGCGACTGTCACGACTCGTACCACGCCTGCACAGAAATGTTCCGATCGAATACCCGGAGGCGCTGAATGATCTGGCGGGCTTGCACAGCCAGCGCATGAACCTCGGAGGCAACAGGCTGATTCGGCTCGTGACCGGTGTTCCGTGAATATTGACTTGAATGTACAAAATACTGGACATCACGTCGTGCATTTTGTACATTTGGTTCATGCAAGCCCTGATCTTCGTGGGCAGCAGTCGCGATGACATCCGCAGTTTTCCGGAGGCAGCGCGACGCGAAATAGGCAAGCAGTTCTTGCGTGTACAGCTATGGATTGCAGCCGGATGACTGGAAGCCCATGAAGACCGTTGGCCAGGGTGTGCGGGAGGTCCGGATCCAGGTCGATGGCCAGTTCCGAGCCTTTTACGTTACGAACATCGGAAACGCTGTGTACGTTCTGCATGCTTTCCAGAAGAAGGACCGGAAGACCAGCCAGCGCGATATCTCACTCGGGCGCCAACGTTTCCGCCAAATCGGAGAATGACATGAGCGAAAAGATGACGGTGAGCTGCGGCAATGTGTTCGAGGACTTGGGCTTTGCGCCGGACAAGGCAGCGGCGATGCAGGCACGCGAGGTGCTGTTGATTGCCTTGGAGAAGGAGCTTCGCAAGCGCGGCAAGAAGCAGCAGGTGCTGGCGGAGGAGCTGGGCATTCCACGTACACGCATTTCCGAGGTGCTCAACCACAAGACTGAGCGGTTCAGTGCCGACAAGCTGGTCAGTCTGCTGCACAGGGCCGGAAAGCAGGTGGAAATCCGGGTGCGGTGACCTGTCGGCACCATGCGGCCTGACACGTGTGTTCCCTGATGCCCGCCAGCTCAAGGCGCGTCCAGCGGCACCTTTACCAGTTGCGGGTTTTTAACCTGCATTATTCATGAGGGTCGCGGATGATTGCGGAATTCGCAGCAAGCCACGCGAAGGGGCGAAGGAAAAGCGTAGCGGGGACTACGGTTTGACTGAGGACCGAGTGTGGCGCCGTGAGAAACCGCAAGCGCCGTGACAGAACGGCACGAAAACACGCTGCGAGCGTTGATTCAGCCGAAAAGTGCGGCAAAGGCAATGATTTTTCTGGCTTTTATGGCAAGTGCCGTTCGGCCTCGTTAATAGTGCAGGTCAAGGCGCTCGTGGGCGTTCTTGAACAGCTCCGTGGCTTCGTTGCCGTCCGGTGCCGGGGGATGGTTGTTCCTGTTGTCGGTCATGTCAGCCGTCACCCTGTGTCATGGGTTCGATGGCGAGGATATCAACCTGCACGAACTGGCCTTGGCAAGGCTGGCTGTCGATGCGCACGTCGGGCACGGTGAGTGGCTTGCCCTTGTCGCCGCGGTTGCGGACTTCCAGTGGATCGGATACCGCCTTCAACTTGCGGGGTGTTCGGTGTCTGCACCACCCTCGACCGGCAAGCTCGCCAGTCCGCTTTCCTGACGCCGGATGCGCGGACGGCGGACGAACAGCGCGGCAAGAAAGGCCAGCACCAATGCCACCAGCACACCGAGGTTGGCGCCGGCCCAGGGGCCATGCTTGCCGCCGATGAGGCCGAGCAAATAACCCTGCCAGTTGTTCCACGGTGCTTCTGCGGCGAAGTTGTTCACCACCAGACCCCAGCCGACGAGGCAGGCGCCGAGGAAGATGACGATGGCGGACCAGTCGATGGCGCCGTAGCGGCCTGCGGCATCGAAAAGCGCATGATCGTCGTAGACGGCGCGACGGCAGGTGATGTCGGCGATGAGGATGCCGGCCCAGGCGGCCAATGGCACGCCGAGGGTCAGAAGAAAGCTCTGGAACGGGCCGATGAAGCTGCCGGCGAAAAACACTACCCACACGGTGCCGGTGGTGAGGATGGCGCCGTCGATTGCCGCGGCGGCCGGTCGTGGGATGTTGACGCCCAGGCTGAGCAGGGTCAGCCCGGACGAGTAAATGCCGAGGATGGCGCCGGAGACCTGCGTCAGCACGGCCACCAGCCAGAAGGCCAGCAGGCTCCAGCGCGGCAGGATGGAGATCAACGCGCCGATGGGATCGTTGCCGATGGCCTGGGCCAGTTCAGTGTCCGAGCCGGCCAGCAGCAGACCGAAGATCAC
>CAZOXZ010000254.1:0-366 GCA_964583865.1 uncultured Rhodanobacteraceae bacterium
CATGTTGCATGCCAAGTTAATGCATTTTTTAAAAAACTTGATAAAACAAGGGATTATGATTGTCACCAGATGCATTGAAAAACTGTGTAGGATCCTTAGCCTGAGCGGCCCTTATCCTTCTTTCTGTTTGAGAGCCAGCTGGTAGACCCATTTCTTTGAGAGGCCCATGGCCTTGGCGATGGTGTCTACGGCGACTTTCGTGCTTTTCCCCATCTCGAACTGTTTTTCTAGCTCCAAAAGAATGGCTTCTTCGCTGAGTTCTAATTCTTTCACTTGGAACACCAGGACGGCTTCCCCCAAAAGGGCTTTTTCGTCGCCTTTGAGCTGGGCAAGGAGCGCCTTGGCTTCCCCCCTGTAGAAGCTTTC
>CAZOXZ010000254.1:376-2129 GCA_964583865.1 uncultured Rhodanobacteraceae bacterium
CCACAACAAAGATCACAAATAAAATAAAGGTTTTCACTGTACACTCACTCCCTTATAAGATTTAGGTCACTGCGAAACGTCAAAGTCGCTTTGCGTTGGTGTTCCTCTGTCGCTTCGACTTCTGGTCTTGGCCTTGGATCAAAGCGAGATAGTTCAAGGTTTGCGTGCGCATCCCGTTTTTCCTGAAAGTCCGCCGCCACATCTTCACTCATGTCTGTTTTAAGGATTGTGTTATCCTCATTGAAATTTTTATTGAAACGACGGTTGTAATCATAGATGCCTCCACCAACGAGAACATCGCGCCCAACGAAATACATGGTTGCGGGATGCATCCCAGGCAAGTTGCCTGCAAAAGCACCAATCAAGTTTAAGCCAATATTGTCCACCACACTATCCCAAAAGCCTTTAAACCAAGTGCTTAGCGTAAGTGGGTGCATAACCATGTTCTTCGTGATGGTGCCCACCCTGGTGATCCCTGAGTTCGCCACAAAGTTCCCCCCAAAGCGGACAGCGAGAGAGCTGGCCTTTTCCATAAACTCATTGGCAATTTTGGAGCTCACCCAAGAGCCCGCACTGCTTTTCTTCTTCACGAAAAACCCTCTCGAAAAGTTCTTGATCGGAGGCCTATAGCAGCGCCCTTTTCGCGTTCTCTTTGGCCTTTTCTGGCATTGAAGCATCCCACTAGTCTGGCAGCTCTCCTTTAATCAGTGCATAAAGGAATACAATCACAAAAAAAGCCGCAAAAATACTCATCACAATGGCCATGGGTTTCGTATGCTCCACAGGATGAATTGTTCTTCCTGGTATTCTCGAGATCTGGGGGTTCTCTCGAAGGTAACGCACCTCTACTCTATCCCCCGCCGACAAATACATTTTGTCCCCACTGACATCTATAGATTCGCCCTTGTAAACCTTCCCGTCTTCATCCTCAAATTCATACTCAACGGTGTAGTGGTTCGGACCACGGGCAAGACCACCATGAACACCTATGATGCGTGCCATGACGCTTAGGGTTAAACTTTCGTCTTCCAAGCGATTCACCTGTGATATAGACGAGAGATAGTACCAGTCCAAAATCACAGCTGAAGCCACAACAAAGATCACAAATAAAATAAAGTATTTCACTGCTTACTCACTCTCTCTTTAAATAAATGCCCCTTTCCAGCATAAATCGCAGCTTCGAACTGCTGCTTGGTGCTTAGTGACGCTCTTCGTGACGGTGCTCACCATGGCGATCCCTGAATTGGCCACAAAGTGCACCCCAAAGCGGACACTGAAATCAACAACGCCCTTCACAAAAACCCCTCTTAAAAAGTTCTTGATCGGAGACCTTTAGCAGCGCCCTTTTCTAGTCCTCTTTGGCCTTTTCTAGCATTGAAGCATCCCCCGCTTCAGGAGGCTGCGCTGGTGAAATCACCATGGCAAGGCACACGAACAACATAAGCACCGCACCAATACTCATCACAATGGCCATGGGTTTCATATGCTCCACAGGATGAATTCTTCTTCCGAGAATCCTTGAGATCTGGGGCATCTCTCGAAGGTAACGCACCTCTATTCTATCCCCCTCCGACAGAAACTTTTTGTCTCCACTGACATCTATAGATTTGCCCTTGTAAACCTTCCCGTCTTCATCCTCAAATTCATACTCAATTCCGTAGTTGTTCGGCCCACGGGCAAGGCTATTTCCGACCCATGTGATGCGTGCCATGACGCTTAGGGTTAAACTTTCGTCTTCCAAGCGATTCACCTG
>CAZOXZ010000255.1:0-2081 GCA_964583865.1 uncultured Rhodanobacteraceae bacterium
GTCTCAATGCACACGCCCCGGCGACTCGCAGCTCGCGAGCGGCTGGCCATGGATGCAGGCATTGCCATTCGAAGCGTTCTTGCCCGGTCGCGAGCAGGCTCGCTCCTACAGGTTCTGCAGTTGATTCGCCGCACCGGTGCAGGAGCCTGCCTGCAGGCGACCTGGCGTGAATGGCTGGAGACGCGGCCATTGCCGCGAACCCAGACGAACCGGCGGGTCCCGGGTCCCGACGATTCCCGATTCCCGATTCCCGTTTCCCGTTTCCCGATTTCCGGCCGCCGCCTCAGGCTGCGCTGCGCGAGGCGCGCTTGCGATCCACCTCGGTGAGGTGTTTCTTGCGCAGGCGGATGGCCTTGGGCGTCACTTCCACCAGTTCATCGTCGTTGATGAATTCCAGTGCCTGCTCCAGTGACATCTGGATGTGCGGCACCAGGTTCAGGGCGTCGTCCTTGCCGGCGGCACGGATGTTGGTCAGCTGCTTGGCGCGCAAGGCATTGACGGTGAGATCGTTGTTCTTGGCATGGATGCCGACCAGCTGGCCCTCGTAGATTTCGGCGTTGGCGCCCACCAGCATGCGGCCGCGGTCCTGCAAGTTGAACAGCGCGTAGGCCGGTGCGGTGCCGGTGGCGTTGGAAATCAGCACGCCGCTGGCGCGGTTGCCGATGGCATCTGCAACGGCCGGGCCGTAATGGTCGAACACGTGGAACAGCAGGCCAGTGCCGGCGGTCAGCGTTTTGTATTCGGTCTGGAAGCCGATCAGGCCGCGCGCCGGGATGAGGTATTCCAGTCGTACGCGGCCCTTGCCGTCCGGCTGCATGTTCCGCAGCTGGCCCTTGCGCATGCCGATGCGCTCCATCACCGGGCCCTGGTACTGCTCGTCCAGGTCCATGACCAGTTGCTCCCATGGCTCGTGCGGGGCACCGTCGACTTCGCGCACGATGACCTCGGGCCTGGAAACGGCCAGCTCGTAGCCTTCGCGACGCATGCTCTCGATCAGCACGGAAAGGTGCAACTCGCCGCGCCCGGAAACCTTGAAGCGATCCGGATCTTCGGTTTCCTCCACACGCAGGGCGACGTTGTGCAAGGTCTCGCGCGTCAGACGCTCGTGCAACTGGCGGCTGGTGAGGAACTTGCCGCCGCTCTTGTCACGGTCGCCGGCAAAGGGCGACTTGTTGACCAGAAAGCCCATGGAAATGGTCGGCTCGTCCACGCTCAGTGCGGGCAAGGCTTCGGCATGATCCGGGGCGCACACGGTGTCCGAAATGCCGAGTTTGTCGATACCGGAAACAGCGATGATGTCACCGGCTTCGGCGGCCTCGACTTCGCGCCGTTCGAGCCCCAGGAATCCGAGCACCTGCAGCACCTTGCCGGAACGTTTGTTGCCGTTGCGATCGATGATGGCCACCGGCATGTTGCCGTGCAGCCGTCCACGCTGGATGCGGCCGACGCCGATGACGCCGACGTAACTGGAATAGTCCAGCTGGCTGATGCGCATCTGGAAGGGGCCATCCGGGTCCACCGCGGGCGGCTCGACGTGTTGCATGATGGCCTCGAACAGCGACGTCATGTCGCCGTCGGTGATGTTGGCATCAAGGCCGGCATAGCCGTTCAGGGCCGAGGCGTAGATCACCGGAAAATCCAGCTGTTCGTCGCTGGCGCCCAGACGGTCGAACAGGTCGAAGGTCTGGTCCAGCACCCAGTCGGGCCGGGCGCCGGGGCGGTCGACCTTGTTGATCACCACGATGGGCTTGAAACCCATCTCGAACGCCTTTTGCGTGACGAAACGGGTCTGCGGCATGGGTCCGTCCATGGCGTCGACCAAAAGCAGCACCGAATCCACCATCGACAGCACGCGCTCGACTTCGCCGCCGAAGTCGGCGTGTCCGGGTGTATCGACGATGTTGATGCGGTTGCCCTGCCAGTCGATGGCGGTGTTCTTGGCCAGGATGGTGATGCCTCGTTCGCGCTCCTGGTCATTGGAATCCATGACGCGGTCGGGCAGGGTGTCGCGAGCGTCCAGGTTGTTCGACTGGCGCAGCAGCTGGTCGACGAGGGTGGTCTTTACTTGGTCGACGTGGGCG
>CAZOXZ010000256.1:0-2060 GCA_964583865.1 uncultured Rhodanobacteraceae bacterium
GGTGCCTACGCTGTGACTGAGAACCGAGTGTGGCGCCGCGAGAAACCGCAAGGGCCGCGACAGAACGGCACGGAGGCACCCTGCGAACGCTGACATGTTCGTGAAGTGAACTGAAGCCGTCGAGGTTGAAGGGCGTTATGTGAAGTGCCGTTCGGCCTTGGGGATAATTCAGGCCCAGGGCGCATCCGGTGCTCGCCATCCTCACGTACCGTCACGTACGCTGCGGTGGCTGCGCGCCGCCTGCACCCGACCCACCATCGCTCGCGACGCGGCAAAAGCGAATTTCCGAGGTGGAGAAGCGGCTGCGCTCGTGCATCCGGTGCCCGTCTTTGTGTAATGCCGCCTTGATGCCGGTCGCAGGTGTCGTCGCCGTGTGCCTGAACGGCTGCGGCAGTGTGTCGAGGGGAACGTGCTAGCATCCCTTCGATTGAATTTCTTCCGGGTGCCATGGAAATCCGCAGCAAACTTCCCGAGGTGGGTTCGACGATTTTCAGCGTCATGAGTCAGTTGGCGCTGCAGCATGGTGCCATCAACCTGGGGCAGGGTTTTCCCGATTTCGATCCGCCGGATACGCTGCGGACGGGCCTGGAGCAGGCGATGCGAGACGGTCACAACCAGTATGCGCCGTCCGCCGGGATCCTGCCGCTGCGGCGTGCCATCGCCGCCAAGTGCAAGCGCCTGTATGGTCATGAACCGAATGCGGATCATGAAGTCACGGTGACATCCGGCGCCAGCGAGGCGATTTTCGTCGCCATCGCGGCGACGGTGGATCGAGATGATGAGGTCATCGTGCTTGATCCTTGCTACGACTGCTATGCGCCGGTCATCAAGCTCCAGGGCGCGCGAGCGGTGCATGTGCCCCTGAACTTGCCGGAGTTCAGTGTTGATTGGCAGCGCGTGCGCGATGCCGTGACGGCAGCGACGCGCATGATTATCGTCAACTCGCCGCACAATCCCAGCGGCGCAGTGTTTTCGGCAGATGATCTTGACGTTCTGGCCGAAATCGTACGTGACAGCCGTATTCTGGTGCTGTCCGACGAGGTCTACCAGCACATCTGCTACGCGGATGGTGGCCACCAGAGCGTCCTGCGGCATGCGGAGCTTGCGCAGCGCAGTTTCGTGGTGGGTTCCTTCGGCAAGACCTGGCATTGCACGGGCTGGAAAGTCGGCTACTGCGTGGCACCGGCAGTGCTCTCTGGCGAGTTCCGCAAGATTCACCAATACAATACGTTTTCCACGTTTGCGCCGGCCCAGTTTGCGTTGGCGGCGGTGCTGGAGGACAGTACGGCACATGTCGATGGCCTGGCGGATTTTTACCGCGCCAAGCGGGATCGCTTTCGTGCCCTGTTGGCCGCATCGCGGTTTGTCATGCCGGAGGTGGCTGGCGGGTATTTCCAGTTGGTGGACTATTCAGCCATCGACGAACGTGATGACATCAATTTCAGCGAGTGGCTGGTGCGCGAGGCGGGCGTGGCAGGGATTCCCCTGACGCCCTTCTACGAGGAACCGCCTGCCGATGCCCGGCTGCTGCGTTTTTGTTTCGCCAAGAGTGACGACACCATGGAGGCTGCTGCAGAGCGCTTATGCAAACTTTGACCTTAACCCTGATCCAGGGCAACACCCGCTGGCACGATCCGGTGGCCAATCGCCAGTATTACGGCGACCTGGTGCGTTCAGCCGAAGCTGAATCCGAACTGGTGGTATTGCCGGAGACTTTCCTGACGGGATTCAGCAACGAGACCGCGACCCAGGCAGTGCCGATGGATGATCGCGATGTCGGCTGGCTGGCGGGCCTGGCAGCCGAGGTCGATGCTGTCATTACCGGCTCGCTGGTGATTGCCGAAGGCGGCAGATACTTCAATCGCCTGTTCTGGATGCGGCCGGACGGCAGCTACGAAACCTACGACAAGCGCCATCTGTTTCGCATGGCGAACGAGCAGGAGCATTATGCGGGCGGAAACGAGCGCCTGATCGTCGAGCTGAACGGCTGGCGCATTTGTCCGATGATCTGTTATGACTTGCGCTTTCCCGTCTGGTCACGCAATCGTCCGGTGGCGGAT
>CAZOXZ010000257.1:0-2032 GCA_964583865.1 uncultured Rhodanobacteraceae bacterium
AGCAAAGCCCTCGAAAGGTTCGAGACGAGCCCATTTTGCGTTCGAGCCAGTGCCTTCGGAAATTTCGACAGGTTTTAGCACACGAATAAATTTTTTTGCTGCTGTTTGTTCGGCCAAACCAGCGCTACGCAGCAAGTACACAAAAGTACCTGCGCTGCCGTCCATGATGGGGACTTCTTCAGCGTCTATATCAATGTGGATATTGTCTATGCCTAGGCCAGCCAAGGCAGACATTAAGTGTTCAACCGTAGACACACGGATGTTGCCTTGTTGTAAAACAGAGGCCATACGCGTGTCGCCCACTGCATCAGCACGTGCTGGTAGGTCTACTATTTCAGGCAAATCAACCCGATGAAATACTATGCCAGTATTGGGTAATGCTGGTCTTAAAGTGATTTCAACGCGCCGCCCTGAATGTAGCCCGACACCTTTAGTGGATATTGATTGTTTAATTGTGCGCTGTAAGAGCATAGCTAAAATTTATTTTTACAGGTTTACTTATTCTAGTATTGTAACCAGTATTCGGGTTTTCCACGAGGATAATTTTAACTTTGATCCACGAGTGTAATTAGTACACCCCCAGGGGTAGGGGTGCACTAATTTGTATGTGAGGAACCGTAGATATTAATCAGCCTGTTTACGTAAAAAGGCTGGAATATCAAAACGATCTATTCCTGCAGTTTCTAATGCACGGACTTGAGCAGACGCGTTGCTGCGTGGATTACGAATTACTGACGGTATACTTGTGTCAGCAAAATCCACACCATTATCTACGGGTTCGTTGTCAGTGCCTGTGCGACGTAATTCTTCATTGGTAGACACCAATTGAGGACGACTATTTTTATTGCCCAAACCAGTTGCTACTACTGTGACACGCAAGTTTTCACCCATGCTTTCATCATAAGCAGTACCAAATATAATGGTGGCATCTTCAGAAGCATAACCACGGATAGTTTCCATGATTTCGCGTGTTTCACGCATTTTTAGTGAACGACTAGCGGTTATATTAACCAAGATACCGCGTGCACCATGTAAATCTACGCCTTCAAGTAATGGGCAGGCGATTGCATGTTCGGCGGCTTCACGGGCACGGTCAGATCCATGTGCGACAGCAGTACCCATCATGGCTTGGCCTTGTTCACCCATAATAGTTTTAACGTCTTCAAAGTCTACGTTAATATTGCCTTCGACGTTTATTATTTCTGCAAGACCTGCACAGGCATTATGCACTACATCGTCTGCTGCCTTAAAGCAGTCTTCTTGTGTTGCATCTTCATCCATAAGCTCATATAGATTTTCATTTAAAACTACAACTAATGAATGAACATGATTGGATAATTCACGTATGCCTTCTTCAGCCATACGCATACGCTTATTACCTTCAAAAATAAATGGTTTGGTAACCACACCAACTGTTAGTATGCCAAGTTCTTTAGCGACTTCTGCTATGACAGGACCTGCACCAGTACCAGTACCACCACCCATACCTGCTGTGATAAACACCATATTGGCACCATTTAAAGCTGCACGAATTTCTTCACGCGCTGTTTCGGCTGCTGCACGACCTTGTTCAGGTTTAGCACCAGCACCTAGCCCTGTACGACCTAAACGAATTTGCACTGGTGCTGCACTAGCTGCTAGGGCTTGCGAATCTGTATTAGCACATACAAAATCTACGCCTTGTACACCAGAGCGAATCATATGGGATACGGCATTGCCACCGGCACCGCCAACGCCCACAACTTTAATAACTGTGCCTGTATTGCTTGTATCAAGCATTTCAAAATTCATCATGTTTGACTTCCTCACATTAAAAAAAACATAACCCCTGAGTTTATGAATCTAGTTCATAAACCACTCCTTCATACGCACTAAAATAGACTTGAAAGTACCTTTTTGTTGCGTAATCTTTGCTCCACGCGCATGCTGAATACGCGCTTCTGTTAAAAGCCCCATAACCGTTGCAAAGCGTGGGTTACGCATTACATCAGCCAAGCTACCTTCGTATACGGGAACGGCAACTCGAACGGGC
>CAZOXZ010000258.1:0-2022 GCA_964583865.1 uncultured Rhodanobacteraceae bacterium
TTCAATCTCTTCTACATGCGCTTTATCTACTTCATGCGGAGCAATAATTACTTTGGTTTTGATTTTATAATCGTTGATGTAAGGAATAATCATCTCCTCATCTGGCGTCCAAGAACTGCCCAATACAAATACAGCTTCATTTTTTGCCCAAGGAGCGATAATTTTATTTTCTATTTCTTCTTCTGCTCTTTGTGCACCGCGATCGTAACGGGTGTCACCAGAAACCGTAACACAATCAATACCTCTATCTGCTAATAGTTTTTTGCTGAGTTCATCTGGGACAAAAATATGATTAAATAAGGTTAGTGCCTTCCTAAATTTACGTCCATACCATTTAAAATAGGTTTGTTCCTTTCTAAATGTAGCACTGATGGAATAAATTTTACTGTTATTTTCATAGGCTGCTTTTAAGTAATTAATCCATATTTCATACTTAATGAAAAAGGCATATGAGGGTTTAAAATAAGTGATAAATTTTTGTGCATTAGATGGCGTATCCAAGGGTAGGTAACAAGTGAAATCTCCAATTGACTTTTCTTTGAGTGCTTCATAGCCGGAAGGGCTAAAAAAAGTGACTAAAATAAAATCATTAGGGTAGCTCTTCTTCCATTCTTCCATAATGGGTTTCCCTTGGTCGTATTCTCCCATTGAGGCACAATGAAACCAGATAACACGTTGTTTTGGAAGTTTTGGTAAATGCTGAAAAAATGAACGCCTACCAATAACCCATTTCTTAGCTTTTGGGTGGAAAAGTGCACCAATTTTAAGCATAAAGCCATATAGGTATATCCCGATTGTATATAACATTGTTAGTTATAATAGAATTTTTTAGGTTGTCTTTTATAAATAGGAATTAGCCAACCAACTTGAAATCCAAAAAAATAACTTATACGAAGATCTTTATTTACCAACCGGTTTGGGTGGTCCCAATATATAGAACGTTGATCTTTAGTAAACATCTGTTGGAAATAAGCACCGGCATAAAAGTTATACAATCCACGGTTTGCCATAAAATTATATCCTATAAACTGAGAGGTGTTGAGTCCAATTTCTAATCGATCATACCCTTTTTTGTAATCCCCTTCTAGCTGTGGTACCTCATCATCTATTGTTGCAATTCTTAGTTTTGTCCATCTGTACCCGGCTGTTACACGAATCATAGGTCCTGAATTAGGGTTCGGACTCCAGATGGGAAAAATTTTTCCAATGGAAACATTTACATTAAATCCTCTATTAAAAAAAGTAACTGTAGCAGGTCCTCCGGAAGTATTTGTAATTTGTCCGTGCTCATCCATTAAGTTTTGCAATAACCCCTCAATATGGATTTGGTTTCCAAAGAAAAAATTCCCTTCTAGTCCATATATCCAATTATGTTTAGTTTTATATCCTGCATGCGATCCAATAGAATTAGTAAGTCCATAACGTTCTTTGAAATCACCGGAAGGCCATTGCAATCCATATTGAATGCTTACATAAGGTGTGCCTATTGCTTCAGTAACATTTCGCTGTGCTATGCCTTGGTTAGTAAGAAGTCCTACAATAAATGTTAATAAAACGGTAAAACTATATTTTGAATGAATTAATTGCATCTGTTATTTATATTAAAACAAAAATATAAAAATCGGAAGTATATGGGGCTAATCTTTGAAGTAAATGCTCCCTAAACGATATTTTTTACCACTTTGACCATAAATAATAAGTTTGTTTTCTGATGGAATAGTAACGGATAATTTAGGAATAAAAACAACCTCAGTCTCATCTTTTCCAATTGTTGCTTCACGGTACATAGCTCCATTATTTAGTTCAATAGAAACATGAGCAATTGTATTTTTGATACTATTAAATCGTGCCATTTTGTATTCCCCTTCGTAAACAGAATATACGCTGGCATCATTATAATTCTCAAGATTATCATTAAAGAAAAGATGAAGTGTTGAAGAATCTAAATAGCTTGCAGCAGATAAATAATATCCTCCGTCATTAATGGTTCGTTGTATTTTAGGTAATAGTTTGCACCAAGCT
>CAZOXZ010000259.1:0-2001 GCA_964583865.1 uncultured Rhodanobacteraceae bacterium
AGACCGGCAAGATCGTGCCCAGCCGCATCACCGGCACCAAGGCACGCTACCAGCGCCAGCTGGCAACGGCCGTCAAGCGGGCGCGCTACCTGGCCCTGTTGCCGTACAGCGACAACCATTTTTCCTGATGGCGCGGTGGCCGCGCGGCGGCCGTCGGTACCCGTTATCGGGTTGCCATTCGGACAGCAGATGCTGCGCCGGGTGACCGGTGCTAACGAATGAAGGTGATTGAAAATGGAAGTGATTCTTCTTGAAAACGTGCGTGGACTGGGTCGCCTTGGCGACAAGGTCGACGTCAAGCCCGGCTACGGGCGCAACTATCTGGTGCCGCAGGGCAAAGCCGTGCGCGCCACGGCCGACAACATGGCGGTGTTCGAGCAACGTCGCTCCGAGTACGAGGCCCGCGCCAACGAGCTTCTGGCCGGTGCCAACGCACGTGCCGAGCAGTTCCAGGACGCCACGGTCACGGTGTTCGCCAACGCCAGTGCCGAAGGCAAGCTGTACGGCTCGGTGGGGCCGCGTGAAGTCGTCGATGCCTTGCTGGCCCAGGGTTTGAAGGTCGACCGCAGTGAAGTGGTCATCGCTGAAGGCCCGATCCGCACTGTCGGCGAATTCGAGGCCACCTTGTCGCTGCATGCCGACGTGGAGACCACGATCAAGGTCATCGTCCAGGCCACCTCGGACGAGCACTGACACGGCCTGCGTTACGGCCCCGCCAGGTGTGGTCCTGGCGCGGCTTCGCGGCATGACAAACGGGCGCCTGCGGGTGCCCGTTTTGCATGGATTTGCCGGAATTCGCCAAGCCCACAGCAAATCCACAGCTTTTCCACAGTTTGTTGTCTCGACATATGAGACGGGTTTGCGCAATAGTGTCCCTCGACTTGCCACCTGACTGGATCTGTCTTGTCCGCACTCGCTGAATCCACCGCACCGACCAGCCTCGATACCCTGCGTGTCCCGCCGCATTCGCTGGAGGCGGAGCAGGCCGTGCTGGGCGGCCTGATGCTGGCCACGAATGCCTGGGACAAGGTGGCGGACCGGCTCAGCGAGGAAGATTTCTATCGCAAGGATCACCAGCTCATCTTCCACGCCATCGCCGAGCTGGCGGCACGCAACAAGCCGTTTGATGCCATCACGTTGGGCGAATGGTTCGCCAGCAACGAGAAGACCGATGCGATCGGCGGCGTGGCCACGCTGGTGGATCTGGCCAACAACACGCCCAGCGCGGCCAATATCGTCAGTTATGCGGACATCGTGCGTGAGCGTGCGATCCTGCGACAACTGATCGACGCCGGTACCGAGATCGTCGACAGCGGCTTTCGCACCGGCGGCCGCAGCACCGAGGAGATCCTGGAAGAGGCCGAGGAGCGCGTTTTTCGCATCGCCGAAGCCGGCGCCCGTGGCCGGTCGGGTTTTGTCGGCATGCGCGACGCCGCGACCGAAGCCCTGCGCCTGCTGACCGAGCGCTACGAGAACCGCGGCGACCTCATCGGTCTGCCCACCGGTTTCAAGGACCTGGACGACAAGACCTCCGGCCTGCAGGATTCGGACCTCATCATCCTTGCCGGCCGCCCGTCCATGGGCAAGACCGCGCTGGCGGTCAACATCGCCGAGCATGCCGTGTTGCGCAGCAAGAAGACCGTGGCCGTGTTCTCGATGGAAATGTCCGCCACGCAGGTGATGTTCCGGCTGTTGTCTTCGCTGGGACGCATCAACCAGCAACAACTGCGCAGCGGTGACCTGTCCGACGAGGACTGGCCGCGGGTGAGTTCAGCCATGGAGTTGCTGCATGACGCCCGCCTTTTCATTGACGACACGCCGGCCCTGTCGCCGGTGGAATTGCGCTCGCGCGCGCGCCGTCTGCACCGCGACAGCCCCGACGGCCTGGGACTGGTCGTCATCGATTACCTGCAGCTGATGCAGGTGCCGGGCAGCAAGGAAAACCGCGCCACCGAGATCTCGGAGATCTCCCGCGCCCTGAAGGCGCTCGCGAAGGAATTG
>CAZOXZ010000260.1:0-1978 GCA_964583865.1 uncultured Rhodanobacteraceae bacterium
TCTTTTGCAGGGTCGAAGACGGCTTTTTGGCCGACTTTTTTGGCGGCGCCGTCAAAGGGCTCGCCGGCACCTTTCACGAGACGGACGGCCTTCACCTTTCCGTCTACCCCGACTTGAAGGGACAGGCGGACGACGACTTGGCCCAGGCGTTTTGGGGCATCGTCTGGCCAGCGGCCTTCGGGGCGGACCTTGACCTTGGCGGGTGTTCGTTTCACTTCTCTTGGGACTTCTTTTTTCACCTTGGCAGAGCCCTCGCGCCGCGCTGTTGTGGCTTCCGTGGCCTCGACTTCTGCTGAGCCAAAGGAATCGTTAGGGCCCGCTTGAATGGCCATGCCGCCCTTATTGTTGGTAAGTCCAGTGAGTGCAAGAGCCACGGGTTCATCAGAAGCGGCTTGAGAGGGAGGCGTGTCGCTTGCTTTCTGTTGGATGGCACGTTTTTTGGCAGTGGGCTTGGGCGCATCCTTTTTGGGGGCTGGTTTGGGTGGGTCTTTTTTCGGAGCTGGCGTGGGCGGGTTCTCTTCGGGAGGTGGCGCTTCTTCCTTAGGCGCCTCAGGAGGCGGCGGTGTGGGCGGCGGGGGCGCCACCCACAAGATATCGTCAATGGGCTTTTTTTCTGGGAAGCAAGGAGGGGTCGTCTCATCAAGACTTGCCCGCTTCCCGTCGATGTCCCAGTAGATCTCGGGGTGCTTTGCGAGCTCTGCCTTAGACAAGATCAGATCTAGGGGAGCCTTCTTTTTGTCCGCTTGAAGGCCAGGAAGAAAGATTTCAGGGGGCTCATAAGCAGAGAAGGCTTCCGATAGCTTGTTTTTTTCGCCGCTTTTGACTGTGAGGACTTTGGAGGAACGGTTTTCGTAGCCAAAGCGGAAAAGCGTTTGCCCGTCGTCTAGTTTGCCTTCGCAAAGAAGGAGGGGGCGAATGGGGCGGTAAGTCTCAACAACGCCAAAAGCCAGCATGCCCATGAGGAGGCTTGCCGTGCAAAGTGCGATGATGAAGCGTTTTGACATAAAGAAGGCCTTCCAAATGGTCCTGGCCCAGTGTTTACTCGAGTTCCATGGCTTTCGTGTTGATGCCTACCTGGGAGACGCCCATGAGTCTCAGTTGATCAACCACATTGAGGACATCGCCGTGGCTTAGGCGCTTGTCGGCCGCCACAAAGGCCTCAACGGGAATGTGTCCGTCTTGAAGGGCCTTCACTTGGCGTTTGATGTCGTCTAGGCTTGTGATTTCCCCATTCAGGTAGAGTTCCCCTTCGGCACTCATGACCACGGAAAGCAAGCTTGACTTTTCGCTGCTTTCCCCGCTTTTGGCGCGGGGGAGTTCCAGGGTGACGTGCTCTGGAAGGGCCCGTTCTTCTTCGGGGTCCTCGTCTTTGATGAATTGGGTTGTGACCATGAAGATGATCAATAGCACCAAAACAATGTCAACAAAGGGGACGACATTGATTTCGTTGATGGTTTCATCTTCTTCTAGGAGTTGCTTCAGGGCCATCTTAGTCTTTCACCTTGGATTGGAGGTGTTCAGCTTTCAGGTGGGCCAGAAGAAGCCTTGCGATACCCTCGGCGTCTGCGGTCATTTGCTTCAGGCGGTTCTTGAAGTAGTTGAAGGCCACCACGCAGGGAATGGCAACGCCAAGGCCCACGGCCGTCGCAACAAGGGCCTCCCCGATTTGAGCCATGACTTGGAGGCGAAGTTGTTCCCCATCAAGGCCTGAACCCAGGGCGGAAAAGGCGGTCAAAATGCCGATGACGGTCCCAAAAAGCCCAATGTAGGGGGCGGCATTTCCGAGGGTGCCGAGGATGGGGAGACGCTTGTCGTAGAGGCCTTTTTCGTGGGTGAGGCTTGCAAAGATCACGTCTTCAAGGGCGTCCACCCCGTGGTCCCAGGCGTCAAGGGCCGACAAAACCACGTTTTGGTGCATGCCGGGGAGGCGCTTGAGTTCCTGCTTGGCGCCTTCGATGCCACCTTGCCGCATGGCCTC
>CAZOXZ010000261.1:0-1966 GCA_964583865.1 uncultured Rhodanobacteraceae bacterium
ATCGATGATTCCGTTGTGCACTACGGCCAAGGAGCCGGCGACATGTTGGTGGGCATTGGACTCGGTGGCGTCGCCATGCGTGGCCCAGCGGGTGTGGGCGATGCCGGTGTGCGCGGCAAAAGGCTTCTCGTCGCAGCGGCGTTCCAGCTCGGCGACCTTGCCGGCGGCACGCACGCGTCGCAGGCCCTTGTCATCCAGCACCGCCACGCCGGCCGAGTCGTAGCCGCGGTACTCCAGCGCCTTCAGGCCGGTGAGGAGCACGGGCAGCACATCGCGTTCAGCCGTGGCCGCAACAATTCCGCACATACAGGTTCATCCAGAAAACAGGGGGCCATTTTCGCATGGCCGCGGATTGCTCGCCATGCAGGGTAGTGGAGGCACCGGTTCGCATCGTTCCCGGCACGGCTTTCGACCGAGCCGGGTGGGCGGCCGGGATCAGACTTTGTAGTACTCGCGATACCAGTCGACGAAGCGTTTGACGCCGACTTCCACGGGCGTGTCCGGGCGGTAGCCGGTGTCGCGGGTGAGCGCGCTGACGTCGGCCCAGGTATCCGGGACATCGCCGGGCTGCATGGGCAGCAGGTTTTTCTCGGCCTTGCGACCGACGGCTTCCTCGATCAAGCCGATGTAGGTGTCGAGCTCCACCGGCGTGTTGTTGCCGATGTTGTACACCCGCCAGGGTGCACTGGAGCGGTTGGACACCGGGGCTTCCGGGTCGTAGTCCGGGTCGGGCCGGGCAGGGCGGTCGATGGTGCGCACCACGCCTTCGACGATGTCATCGATGTAGGTGAAGTCGCGCCGGTGCCGGCCGTAGTTGAAGACATCGATGGGCTCGCCGGCCAGGATCTTGCGGGTGAAGATGAACAGCGCCATGTCCGGTCGGCCCCAGGGGCCGTAGACAGTGAAAAAGCGCAATCCCGTGGTCGGCAAGTCGTACAAATGGCTGTAGGTGTGCGCCATCAGCTCGTTGGCCTTTTTCGAGGCCGCGTACAGGCTGACCGGATGATCCACGGCGTCGCTGGTGGCAAACGGCAGCTTGCGGTTGCCGCCGTACACCGAGCTGGACGAGGCATACACCAGATGCCTGACCGCGCCATGACGGCAGCACTCGAGGATGTTCATGAAACCCACGAGGTTGGATTGCACGTAGGCGTGCGGGTTCTCGATGGAGTAGCGCACGCCGGCCTGGGCGGCCAGGTTGACGACGTGATCGGGCTGAAAGTCGGCGAAGGCCTTTTCCAGCGCCGTGCGGTCTTCCAGTGCGGCCTGGCGGAACCGGAAGCCGTCATGTGCTTCCAAGCGTGCCAGACGTGCCCTTTTCAACGTGACATCGTAGTAGTCGTTGAGGTTGTCATAGCCCAGCACCTCATCGCCGCGCCCCAGCAGGGCATGGCTCAGGGCTGCGCCGATGAAGCCGGCGGCACCGGTGACGAGGACACGCTTGCTTGTGTTCATAGTCGTCCATCCACGGCAGCGGCAGGGAGAACATGTTTGACATCGAAAATGACCGCATCCGGCTTGCCGAAGGCGCGTACGCCAGTCTCGCCGAGTGCGGCAAACTCGCGGTGTGCCACCGCCAGCACCACCGCATCGTAGTGCCCTTGTTGCGGTTCGGTGACCAGTTCGATGCCGTACTTGTCGCGGGCACGGCCGGCGTCCACCCATGGGTCGTGCACGTCGACCTGCACGTGGTAGTCCTGCAAGGCGTGGATGACGTCCGTGACACGCGTGTTGCGCAGGTCCGGGCAGTTTTCCTTGAACGTCAGGCCGAGTACCAGCACGCGCGCATCGGCCACGCGGATGCGGCGCTCGATGAGGAGCTTCACCACGCGCTCGGCCACGTGTTGCCCCATGGCGTCGTTGATGCGCCGGCCGGCCAGGATGCCCTGCGGGTGGTGGCCGATCTGCTGCGCCTTGTAGGTGAGGTAGTAAGGATCGACGCCGATGCAATGGCCGCCGACGAGCC
>CAZOXZ010000262.1:0-1952 GCA_964583865.1 uncultured Rhodanobacteraceae bacterium
ACAGGATGCGCTCGGTCGTGGTCGTCTTGCCCGCATCGATGTGGGCCATGATGCCAAAATTGCGATAACGATCCAGTGGTGTGGTGCGGGACATTGCTGAATTACCTTGCGTGATCATTTACCCAAAGCAGGCATCACCTGCGCGATGCCCGCCGTGTCCGCGGCCGCTGCGACGGCACGCGAATCAACCTGAAATACCATTTGTCGGCATGCGGCGCCGCCAGAAAGCGGCCGCCGACTTACCACCTGTAGTGCGAGAACGCCTTGTTGGCCTCGGCCATGCGATGCGTTTCCTCGCGCTTGCGCACGGCACCGCCACGACTCTCGGACGCCTCCAGCAGCTCTGCAGCCAGCTTGCGCGGCATCGACACCTCACCGCGCTTGCGCGCTGCGTCGATGACCCAACGCATGGCCAGCGCACTGCGTCGATTGGGACGCACCTCGACCGGCACCTGGTAGGTTGCGCCGCCGACACGCCGCGACTTCACCTCGACGGCCGGCGCGACATTCTCCAGCGCCTTCTCGACCAGCCCCACGGGCTCGTCGTGCTTTTCTGCGATATGGTCGAGCGCGCCGTACACGATGCGCTCGGCAACCGACTTCTTGCCACTCTTCATCACCATGTTGATGAAGCGGGCCACCATCTCGCTGCCGTGCTTCGGGTCAGCCAGGACGGGGCGTGGCGGATGCGATGTCTTGCGTGACATGGTTTACGACTCCTTGGGACGCTTGACGCCATACTTGGAACGACCATTGCGCCGATCCTTGACTCCGGCGCAATCCAGGTTGCCGCGCACCATGTGGTAGCGCACAC
This sequence comes from uncultured Rhodanobacteraceae bacterium, assembly GCA_964583865.1. GTDB lineage: Bacteria > Pseudomonadota > Gammaproteobacteria > Xanthomonadales > Rhodanobacteraceae > DASSBG01. Next base: position 815 of record CAZOXZ010000262.1, read on the forward strand.
CTGGCAGGTCCTTGACACGACCACCCCGCACCAGCACCACGGAGTGCTCCTGCAGGTTGTGACCTTCGCCACCGATGTAGCTGATCACTTCCTGACCATTGGTCAGACGGACCTTGGCCACCTTGCGCAAAGCCGAGTTGGGCTTCTTGGGAGTAGTCGTGTAGACGCGCGTGCACACGCCTCGACGCTGCGGACATTTCTGCAGCGCCGGCGAGTCGCTTTGCCCCCGCTTGCTCTTGCGGGGCTTGCGCACCAGCTGGTTTGTCGTCGCCATGCGTTGATTATCCTGAGAAAGACAAAGGCAGGCCGGAACCCGGTCTGCCGAGAAGCGGAAGTGTAACACGCAATTTTGCGTTCCACAAGACTGCGTTGACCATCCTGGCCCGAAAACGAGGCACGTCCTGTGCCTCTTTTCGTATGTTTCGGGCCACAAGGCCCTTCGGGGCGGATCAGGCCTCGGCGTCACCCTCGGTTGCGGCATCGTCCTTTGAGGCGTTCGTATCCGCCTCCACGGACGACCCGGAAAGGGCCTGCAGCTCTGCTTCGCTGAGCACTGCGCCCTCTTCCTTGCGCTTCCGATGGTACGCCAAACCGGTACCCGCCGGGATTAGCCGACCAACTATAACGTTTTCTTTCAGGCCGCGCAAGTCGTCCCGAGTACCACGAACCGCGGCCTGGGACAGTACGCGCGTGGTCTCCTGGAACGATGCCGCCGAAATGAACGACTCGGTGGCCAGGGAGGCCTTGGTAATGCCCAACAACACCGGCTCGAACACGGCCGGCTGTTCGCCGCGCGCATCGAGCCTGCGGTTTTCCTCCAGCACCTGCGTGCGCTCGACCTGCTCGCGCGGCAACCAGTGGCTGTCACCCGACTCGAGGATCTCCACCTTGCGCAGCATCTGCCGGATGATGGCCTCGATGTGCTTGTCGTTGATCTTCACGCCCTGCAGGCGATACACATCCTGGATCTCCTTGACCAGGTACGCGGCCATCGGCTCCACGCCCAGCAGACGCAGAATCTCGTGCGGGTTGGACTCGCCGTCGACGACCTTGTCGCCCTTCTCGACATGCTCGCCTTCATAGACGATGACATTGCGCCATTTCGGGATCAGCTCCTCGAAACGCTCGCCCTCGGCAT
>CAZOXZ010000263.1:0-1940 GCA_964583865.1 uncultured Rhodanobacteraceae bacterium
GACCATGGCTGGATCAGAACGAGACGTCGAAGACCAGTGGCACGATGGTGTAGAGAGCCACCATGATCACCAGCAGGCCGATAATGTTGAGCCAGATGCCGGCGCGGATCATGTGCTTGATCGGCAGGTCGCCGGTGGCGAAGGCCACGGCGTTGGAAGGCGTCGCCACCGGCAACATGAAGGCACAGCTCACCGCGAAGGTCACCACGATGGTCATCAGGAAGGGCTCAATACCCAGCCCGACGGCAATGGCCCCCATGATCGGGAAGAAGGCCGCCGCCGTGGCCGTGTTGCTGGTCAGCTCCGTGAGCAGGATGATCACGATGGCGGTGACGGCCAGGATCATGATCGGCGGGAGCCCCGACAAGCCCGAGACGCTCTCGCCGATCCAGACACTCAGCCCGGTGGCCGTGAACTGCGCGGAGAGGGTCAGGCCGCCGCCGAACAGGATCAGTACGCCCCAGGGAACGTCACGCGTGGCCGTCCATTCCAGCAACGCACCCTGCCCCTTGGAGGCGGGAATCACGAACATCAGGATCGCGGCCAGGATCGCCACGCTGGTGTCGTTGATGTTGGACAGCCACGGCAGCGCACCCTGCAGCGCAGGAATCCTCGCGATCAGCGGCAAGAACACCCAGCAGAAGACCGCCCCGGCGAAGACCATCAGCACCCGCCCCTCTTCCGGCGTCAGTCGGCTCATGGCCTTGAGCTCGGACTCGATCATCTGCCGACCGCCCTTGATGTCCTCAACCTCGGCGCGGAACACGATCTTGTTCAGCACGAACCACGCCAGAACCAACATGGTGGCGGAGAACGGCACGCCCATCAGCATCCAGTGGCCAAAGCCGATGGTCAGGCCATGGGTATCCCCCATATAGGCGCGCATCAGCGCCATGGGCGGTTGACCGATAAGCGTCGCCATGGAACCGATGGTGATGGCGTAGGCGATACCCAGCAGCACGGCGGCCGAGAACTTGGGCGTGTCATCACCATTACCCAGCGACTTCACCAGGGCGATGATGGAGCCGCCGATAGGTACCATGATCACCGCGGTGGCGGTGTTACTGACCCACATGGTGATGAACCAGCTGGCTGCCATCAGGCCGAAGACGATCTGCGCCGGCTTGGTGCCCACGGTGAGTACGGTCAGCAGGGCGAAGCGTCGATGCAAGTTCCAGCGCTGCGTAGCCAGGCCGAGCAGCACCCCGCCCAGCACCAGGAAGACGATGCTGTGTGCGTAGGGCGCGGCCGTGGCCCCCACCGAGGCGATGTCGAAGAAGGGAAACAGCACCAGTGGCAGCAGCGAGGTGGCGGGGATGGGGATTGCCTCGGTCATCCACCAGGTGGCCATCAGCATGGCGATGCCCGCCACGATACGGGCATTGAATGCCAGCGACTCCGGCAGCAGGAAGAAGACCCCTAGGCCGATGATGAGGCCGAGGGCCAAGGGTACGGGCTTGAAGGCCGTAGCTTCCGTGTAGGGTGCCTGTTCGGCTGTCCCGGTGGTTTGCGACATGATCTGCACCTGAGTCCGCATGACGAAACCACCAAGTGTGATCGCTATCTGAGCGGCGCGGCCAATACCCAGGGGGTTGGCAGGCATACTTCGCTCGTCCGGAAAATTGAGCAAACAGTCAGATCACAAGCATATAAAATCAATGAATTACAAGATCATCGTCAGGCATGGACGTGCCGGTTGTAGGGCATAAGGCAGCGGAACCAGGCCTGTTCTTTCCCAAATGGCTGGTGGTACTGCGACCAATGGATGGTGCCGGCAACGCACTCACACGGCCCCATCCAGCATCGGATGCCGCCAGGACGAAGCAACCTTGGCAATCGGTCCTGTGCCAAAATGGTATGGTAGCGTGTGCCCGGAGAGTCATTGGAACAAGGATGAAGCGATGCAAGCCCGCGTGACCGCCGAAGCCGCCTTCCGACTG
>CAZOXZ010000264.1:0-1926 GCA_964583865.1 uncultured Rhodanobacteraceae bacterium
GGCCGCGGTTGGTGTACTTCTTGGCGATGGAGATCACCAGGCGCAGGTTGGCCTCCACCATTTCCTTCTTGGCGCGACGGGCCTTGGCCTCGCCCACGGACATGGCGCGATTGATTTCCTTGACGTCGGTGAGCTTCAGGTACAGGCTGTTCTCGATGTTGATGAGGTGCTGCTGCTCGGTCTCGATGTCCTCACGCAAATCACGAAAGGCCGGGGTCCACTTCTGACGGCGGCGGCACAGGCTGACGGCCCATTCGGGGTTGGTTTCATTGGCCGGAAAGCTGGCCAGGAACTCCTTGCGCGGCATGCCGGCGTACTCGACGGCCAGACGCATGATGTTGCGCTCGTGGCGGCGCATCTCGCGGACTTTCTCGCGCACCTGGCGCACAAAGTGATCCAGCAAGATGGACGGCAGCTTCAGGTTCATGAACTTGTCGGCCAGTTCGTCGCGCAACTCGGCGACGCGCTTGGCCTTGCGGGCATTGTCCTTGATGGCGTTGAACTCTTCCTGCAACGCGATGATCTCGTCCATGCGCTCGCGCACCAGCTCCTGGTCGAGCTGGCTGCCCTTCTTCTTTTTCTGCTCGTCGTCTTCACCGGGCAGCTTCACGTCGTCCGGGTTCTTGCCGGCGGCCTTGGCTTCTTCCTTCAGGCGCTTGAGTTCAGCATCGTTGCGTGCCTTTTCCTCTTCGGCGGCGCGTTGCAGGTCGATGAAGCCGGCCAACACTTCGCTGAGGCGCTTCTTGCCGGTGTTGTAGAGCTCGAACTGCTCGATGAGGAGATCGATCGCCCAGGGGAAACGGGACAAGGCCGTCTGCACCTCGTCCAGGCCTTCCTCGATGCGCTTGGCGATCTTGATTTCGCCTTCGCGCGTGAGCAAATCCACCGTGCCCATCTCGCGCATGTACATGCGCACGGGATCCGTCGTTCGACCGATCTCCTTCTGCCGCGCGGTGAGCATGTTGACGACTTCTTCGGTCGCCGTGTCGTCATCGTCGCTGCTGGCATCGGAATCGGCCGAGAGCATGTCCGTGTCCGGCGCGCTCTCGTAGACATCAATGCCCATGCCGTTGATCATCGAGATGATGTCTTCGATCTGCTCGGCGTTGACCACGTCATCAGGCAGATGATCGTTGACCTCGCTGTAGGTCAGGTAGCCCTGCTCCCGACCTTTGGTGATCAACTTCTTGATTTCCGACTGCTGTTCGGGAGTATTGTCCATGGATGAGGCTCACTCGATGAGAACGGCGGGAACACAGTCCCGAACCGTACAGTTTATCATGTTTAACGTATCCGGAAGGCAAAACAGGACACGAGAGGCGCGATTTGGCGGCGATCATGCCAGGCGACCTTCAGCTGGCATTGGCAACATGCAGCCGAAACGTCACCGGACCATCGTTCACCAGGTACACCTTCATATGGGCCCCGAAGCACCCGTTTGCAAGGTTGTCCCAACGTTCGGTAGCCAGTGCCAGGAGGCGATCGAACATGGCGCGGCCATGCTCCGGGCTGGCGGCGCTGGCAAAACTGGGGCGCATGCCCTTGTCGGTATTGGCGGCCAGGGTGAACTGCGGCACCAGCAACAACCCGCCGCCGGTATCGATGAGCGAGCGATTCATGCGCCCATCGGCATCGGGGAAGACGCGATACCCCAGCAGACGATCGAGCATGCGCTGGCATTCCGCGTCGCCGTCGTCGGGCTCGACGGCCAGCAGGACCAGCAATCCCGGCCCGATGGTGCCGATGGTTTCATCCGCGACATCGACATGGGCCTCGGCAACCCGTTGCAGCAGTGCGATCATGGGCAGGCAGCTTGCCGCATGGCATGATGGCAATGCAAGTCATTCACGCCGCCCACCTGGGATCTTGGTCGGCAGAAACACAAGCGGCTGCGGCTGCGCCCTTTTGGCCCGATTTCCCGCCCAT
>CAZOXZ010000265.1:0-1916 GCA_964583865.1 uncultured Rhodanobacteraceae bacterium
GCCAGGGCTACTACGGCACCCACGTGCCCAACGTGATCGCCCGCAACATCCTGGAGAACCCGGCCTGGTACACCGCCTACACGCCCTACCAGGCGGAAATCTCCCAAGGCCGGCTGGAAGCATTGCTCAACTTCCAGACCATGTGCGCCGACCTCACCGGCATGGAAATCGCCAACGCTTCCCTGCTGGACGAAGCCACGGCTGCGGCCGAGGCCATGACGCTGGCCAGGCGCAAGGCCAAGTCGAAATCTGACACGTTTCTGGTGTCCGGCGACACGCATCCGCAGACTCTGGAACTGCTGGCCACGCGTGCCGAGCCCATGGATCTCAAGGTTCAGGTGACCGACAACGCCGAGGATTTCCATGCCGCCCTGGAAGCCGGTGACTACTTCGGCGTGCTGGTGCAGTACCCGGCATCCAGTGGCTGGCTGCACGACTGGGGCCGATATGCCGAGACCATCCATGGCCACAAGGCCCTGCTGGTGATGGCTACCGACTTGCTGGCCCTGACGTTGCTGAAGCCACCGGGCGAGATGGGCGCCGACATCGTCATTGGCAACAGCCAGCGCTTCGGCGTGCCCTTCGGCTTCGGCGGCCCGCACGCGGCCTTCATGGCCTGCCGTGATGCCTACAAGCGGCAGATGCCGGGCCGGTTGATTGGCGTGTCCGTCGATGCCGAAGGCAAGCCCGCCTACCGCCTGACCTTGCAAACACGCGAGCAACACATCCGCCGCGAGAAAGCCACCTCCAACATCTGCACGGCTCAAGTCCTGCTGGCCGTGATGGCCGCCATGTACGCCGTCTACCACGGCCCGGACGGCTTGAAGCGCATTGCCCGGCGGGTGGCACGGTTGACAGCCATTCTCAAGGCCGGCCTGGCTGAGCTGGGCTACCGCCACGACCACCATGGCACCGCCTTTGACACCATCAGCTTGAAGACCGGCGAGCGCACCGACGAGCTCATGGCACGTGCCGCCGCCATGGGTGCCAACCTGCGCAAGGCCTGGGACGAGTACATTTGCATCTCGCTGGACGAAACCACCACGCGGAGTGACATCGAACTGCTGTGGCGCATTTTCGCCGGCGACGAGGCGGAACTGCCATCGATTGACGCATTGGATGCCTCGGCGCCCTCGCTGATCTCGACAGAGCTGGAACGCCGCAGCGACTTTTTGACGCACCCGGTGTTCAACACCCACCACAGCGAACACGAGATGCTGCGCTATCTCCGGGCTCTGGCCGACAAGGACCTGGCACTGGATCGCAGCATGATCCCGCTGGGCAGCTGCACCATGAAGCTGAATGCCACCTCGGAGATGATGCCCATCACCTGGCCGGAGTTCGCGAACATCCACCCGCTGGCCCCTGCCGAGCAAGCCGAAGGCTATGCCCAACTGCTGGACGAGCTGGAAGCCATGCTGAAGACCTGTACGGGCTACGACCGCGTCAGCATGCAACCCAATTCCGGGGCCCAGGGTGAGCTGGCCGGCCTGCTCGCCATCCGCGGCTGGCATCGCTCCCGCGGCGAAGGCCACCGCAATGTCTGCATCATCCCGTCTTCGGCGCACGGTACCAACCCGGCCTCGGCCCACATGTGCGGCATGAAGGTGGTTGTCAGCCCCTGCGACGACAACGGCAATGTGGACGTGGCCAACATCCGCGAACTGGCCGAGAAGCACGCCGACAAGCTCGCCGCCATCATGCTCACCTACCCGTCCACGCACGGCGTGTTCGAGGAAGACGTGGTGGAAATCTGCGACATCATCCATGCACACGGCGGCCAGGTGTACACCGACGGCGCCAACCTCAACGCCCTGCTGGGCGTGGCCCGCCCCGGCCGCTGGGGCTCGGATGTCTCGCACCTCAACCTGCACAAGACTTTCTGCATTCCGCATGGCGGCGGTGGCCCGGGCGTG
>CAZOXZ010000266.1:0-1894 GCA_964583865.1 uncultured Rhodanobacteraceae bacterium
GTAGGGCGCGCGCTTGACGATGGCCTCGCCTTCCTGGCTGGCCACGCAGCCGGCCACGCCGATGATGGCAGGTTTGTCGCCCTGCTTGTATTTCTTCCAGCGTCCCAGCTGGCTGAAGACCTTTTCCTGGGCCTTCTCGCGGATGGCACAGGTGTTGACCAGGATGACGTCGGCCTCGGCCTCGTTGTCGGTCAGCTCCATGCCATGGGACTCCTTGAGCACCTCGATCATCTTGCTCGAGTCGTACTCGTTCATCTGGCAGCCGTAGGTCTTGATGTAAAGCTTGCCGCTCATGCGCGTGGTACCGGAAAATGACGATGGTCGAGTATATCAGTTGCTCTGCGCCGGCCCGTGCAGCGGCGCCATGCCGGCGTTGACCGGTTCGGGCACTTGTATCGACGGCAACATTGCAGGACACTTGAGATTCCAGTGGCAAGTTCTTGTTGTGGCCGTGGCTTTTTGTTTGCGTGCGTCTGGACAGGAACCTGTGCGCTGATGCAACGGTGATGCGAATGCCAAGTACCGACATGCCGCACGATGACGCAGGAGTTCCGGCCCGTATTGCCGCGGCATGCCGGGGCGTGGATGCGGCAGGATCAGGGCCTGCACGCCTTGTGGTGCTCCTTCTTCTTGCCCTTGCCATGGCCGTGTTGCCGGCCACGGGACGTGCCGTGAACCTGTGGAAATGCACCACGGCCGACGGCGGCGTGGCCTACGTCAACAATCACAAGAGTGATTACAAGCGTTGCCGCAAGGTGCACGTGCCGCAGCGTGCCGGATCCACCCAGGTTGAAGACAAGCCGGCTCCCAAGGGGGAATGGCAGTATCGCGACACGCGCGCCGACGAGCCGCCACCCGCTGCACCCGTGGCGCCGGCAGCGGACAAGCAGCCGACACGTGTGGTCCGCGGCGCCGTTTACCGCGTGAAACGCTCTGACGGCGTGGTCGAGTACACCAATGTACGGCCGCGTGGGCGTCGTGGCCGGGTCGCGGTCCTGTTCCACTACATTTCGACCTGTCGTGCATGCGAGGTGAACTCGGGCGTGGACTGGGCCTCGGTGCCGCTGCATGTTGATGACTACCGCGAGCAGGTGCGGCTGGCCGCACGCGAGTACGGCGTGGATGCCGGCCTGCTGCGGGCATTGATCCATGCCGAGTCCGGTTTTGATCCACGCGCCTTGTCGGTGAAGGGTGCCCAGGGCCTGACGCAGTTGATGCCGGCAACCGCCAGGATGCTGGGCGTCACCGACGCCTTCAATCCATTGCAGAACATCCGCGGCGGCGCGCATTATCTGGCGCGGATGCTGAAGCGCTTCGGCGGCAATGAACGGCTGGCAGCGGCTGCCTACAACGCCGGGCCGGGAGCGGTGGAAAAATACAACGGGATCCCGCCGTATGCCGAGACCCGGGTTTACGTGCAGCGTGTGCAGTTGCTGGCACAGCGTTATCGCAAGGCGCTGGGCGACGGTGGCACGGTGGCGGGGGCCGCAGGTACGGCTGCTGCACAGTGAGGATCGCGTCCGTCACGTCATTGTTTTGACATGCGTCTGCGTGCGTGATAACACGGAGCTGCACCGTGTATGCGGGCAAGGTTGATCGTGGTGCACCGGGCTGACTTGTTTGGGAGGCAAGTTGATGGCAATTCACCGCAAGTTTTTCATTCATGCTCTTGTTTTTGCAGCATGCGTACTGCTGGCCGGTGGCGCCAGTGCCACGGAAGTCACCATGAAGAACGACTCGATGACCGGTGGCGGCAACGTGGCCATCGTCTGGGGTTTTGCGGCTGGCGAAAAAGCCGCCGCCTGGCTGACGGCGCCATGCGATGGCAACCAGGAGCCTGGGCGGTAGGAACCATGGGAGCGAGGCACAGCCATTTTGAGAGCGATTTTTCGAC
>CAZOXZ010000267.1:0-1892 GCA_964583865.1 uncultured Rhodanobacteraceae bacterium
AGAAGAAGTTCTCATCGTCGAAGAATTCAAACACTGTGCCACTCCCGCACCTGATGGTTTTGACGGAGATTACGATGAGTACGGCTGTGCCATTGTGGTTGAGGAAAAAGTTAAAGTTCCTGAAGTAGAAATGGTCAAGCCCAAGGTACTCGAGCCCGCACCCGCACCTGCACCTGTCATCAAGAAGCCCGTTCGCTTGGCGCAAATCAAGGGTGACAAGATTGAAATCACTGAGAAGATTTACTTTGACTCAGGCTTGGCGACCATTAAACCCCTTTCCTTTAGGGTTTTGAACGACGTCAGGGAAGTTTTGGATGAAAACCCCAAGATCGAGCACTTGGTTATTGAGGGCCACACCGATGATGTGGGGCGGGTCCAAATGAACGTTCGCTTGAGCCAGCAAAGGGCAGAAGCCGTCCGTGATTGGCTGATTGTCAATGGCATTGACGGGAAACGCCTTGAAGCCAAGGGCTATGGCCCCAACAAGCCTGCCGTGAAGGGGCAAAGTGAAGAAGCCCGGGAAGCCAACCGCCGCGTTGAATTCACCATTGTTAAATAGTCCCTTGTTGAAAAAAGGAAGGCGTGTGATAGAAGGCAAAAGGGGGGCCAGGCACTTGCCTTCACCCTTTTGTTTGGACCGAAGGAGTTAGCATGGGAGCACTTGGTGGGACACTCACCGTCACGCGGTTTTACGTTGATGGTGAAATTCCAATAGATTTCAAAGACCTCTTTATCAGTCGCCTAGAGAGGCATGCCTTCAAGCCCCTTGATCCCTCTTCGGACATCGATGAGACCGTGGGTTGGGTCAATACCTTTGATCCCTTTAGTACGGCCTTTGTCTTGAACGATGTGCTTTGGGGGAACTACCTTTTGGCAACGATTCGCCATGATGCCATTCGTTTGCCTGCGACGGCCTTTAAGCTTCACCTAAAGAAGGCCATGCAGGATTACATGAAGAAAACGGGCAAAGAACGCCTGAGTCGTGCAGAAACGGATGAGATTCGAGATCAACTCGAAAAACAGTTGAAAAAACAAATGCTTCCAAGCATTCGCACCTATGATGTGGTGTGGAACATGGACCGGCAATGCCTTTGGCTTTGGTCCACGAATAAAAAAGTGAAAGAGCAATTTTTAGAGCTCTTTGAGGAAAGCTTCGAGATGAGCCTTCACGAACAAAACCCTTTCATGCAGCTTAAAGCCCTGGGTTTTGAAAAGGAGCTTTTGGACAGCCTGACCCAGCTTGAGCCCGCGTCTCTGTCGGCAGCTCCTCGCCAAATGTAGCCACACTCAGGCAAATCCAGGCAAATCCAGGCACACTTCATTTTTATTGAGGCAATCATCAGATGGACATCATCAATCAAATCAATGCCACCCGTTTTTTGGGCCGTGAATTTCTAACTTGGCTCTGGTATAGGACCACCCAGCAAGACGGTATTTTTGAGCTGACCGAAGGCCCCATTGAACTCTGGTTTGATGCACAGCTCACCATGGAATCGGGACGTGAGCTCAAAGAAAGCAGCGTGGTCAAGGCGGAAAGCCCGACTGAGACAAGCGAAGCCCATGCCGCACTTGTCACGGGAAAGCAGGTTTCTCTTGCGAGGCTCCGCATCGTTTCAGGCCAAAAGCAATGGACGGTGACGGTCAAGGGTGACAGCCTGGCCCTTTCTTCAATGAAAATCCCCGCTTTGCTGAGTCGGGAAGACGATGACCAATTGTATGAGCGCTTCATGCTGATTGAAGAATTGGAAGACATTGTGGCGCGGCTTTTTGAAATCTTTGTGACGCTTCGTGTGGAAGAGGACGCATGGCGAAAAGAAGTTCACGCCATTAGAAAGTGGGTTCATGACAAAGAAGAGTTCGCCTAGCCTAGACCAAGCCTTGGCTTGCTGATA
>CAZOXZ010000268.1:0-1887 GCA_964583865.1 uncultured Rhodanobacteraceae bacterium
TTCAAGGTCGCCGGAGCGTTCCTGTACTACACACAGTTCGGACAGTCGCGGAAGGTCTCACTCTCGAAGGCCAAGACGGCGGCCACGGTCGAGGAATTCCAACAGGGCTGGATCGACCTGAACAGGTACATCGAAGAGAAGGCATTCCCGATCAAGGTCGGGCCGCTGTGCGGCTGGTGCCCGCTCGTGTCGATCTGCCCGCCGGCGATCGCTGCCGGCTACGGACCCCGCATCGAAGGACTCCCGACGGCGGAGGACCTGCTGGGGCATCCGATATGCGCGCCACAGGCCCGCGCCGCACTCGAACAAGGTAGCGGGGCCGGAGCCCCGGCCGAACCAGAAGGGGAACCATCAATGAGCGTCGCAAAACTACACGAGGACAAGCCGTGGGAGCCGGTCGCCCAAGGCACGCTGAATCCGAACTCCTACTCCGCAACCGCCGCGTTCGGCCTGGTGTCACTGGCCGTCGGGCAACTGACCGCGGCTGGCGGGACCGTCAAGCCGAGCGCGATCTCCGCGCTGGCGGCGACGTTCTCGTACATAGTCGAGTCCGTCCAGGACCTGGTGTCCGTTTCGCGGTCGATGCAGGACGGGCTGCACACACGGTTGCGCGGCGCCTTGCACACCGTGCTCGAAATGTCGCCCCCGCCGTTCGGCGGCACGCAGGATCAGTGGTCCGACTGGGTCTCCTCGGCGGTCCGCCGGGTGCGCCTGATCGCCGACGCTGCCGTCAACCTGTGGGCGAACGGCCCGGGCGAGACCCCTTGGGCCGGGCTGGCCACCGCCGAGGAGGCCGCGGCCTGACACAGACACCCTCCCGCCCCGTGCAGTCACTCGCGGGAGGCTCCACCAACCATCCGCACCATCCCGCCCGGCAGCCGCCGGTCGGCAAGCAGGGAAGTAGGACGCCATGACCGAACCGAAGCATCTTGACGAGCAGACGCGCAACAGCATCATCTTGGCGGCGGTCAACGCCGCCGGTCCCGTCGCGGACACCGAGCACGGCTCGTGGAACGCGCGCGTGGCCCAACTGGCCGCGTCGATCACCGCGATGTGCAAGCCGGACTCGCCGCTGGCGAAGATCGTCGACAGTGTCTCCGTCTCGAAGGTGTTCACCGCGATCATCACCAACGTGAAGAAGGAGCAGTCCTCCACCCGCGGTCTTGTGACGTTGAAGGCGAAGCCGTCGAAGTTCCACCCGGACGGCATCGAGCAGGCACGCACCGACCGCACCGACTCGTCGGAGTCGGCGCGCATGCTCGCCAAGCGGCTATTGAGCCTCGTCGGCCACCGCGTGACCCTGTGGGTCGAGGTCGAGTCGATCAACGGCGGCGAGAGCAAGGTCCGCGTGATCCGCCATGTCGAGGATCTCGGTGTGGCGGCGGAAGCGGCCTGATCGGAACCACTCAATGAAGGCATCCGATCACGCGCGGCGGGTTGCCATCGAGCGGTGGCGACGCAGCGACAGGACCACATCGGGCATGTTGTCTGCGCTCGCCGCCGCCTGGCAGGCCGACCATCCCGGCGAGCCGATTCCCGACCATGTGAGCGACGCCGCGCTCGAAGCGTGGCGTCGTGGTTCGCCGGACGGCATCCAGATGGTGCTGTCCGTATGGACCGGGCTGGCTGCTGCCGGGTCGGGTCGGCGAAAGCAGGTTGCGACGACGGCGTGACGGGTGCCGCTTGCCTTGGAGGTGATTGGCGTGCCCGCTCCTATCGGTGTGTGCCCGCTGACAGGGAAGATGCAATTCGCGACGGAGCGTCAGGCGAAACGGGCGATGAGGGAGATTCAACGGTCCCATCGCCGCCGCGGCAACTACGGCAAGACACCCGAGCGTGTCTACGACGACTGCGGTTGCGGCCTGTGGCATTTGACGTCGGAAGGGA
>CAZOXZ010000269.1:0-1837 GCA_964583865.1 uncultured Rhodanobacteraceae bacterium
CAGGATCAGAATGATCTGCTCTTCGCTGTGTCGCTTCTTCATGGAGTTCTCCTTGCCTCAAAGGGTAAGAGAACTCACCTTCCAACTGGCTACACGTTTCGTCTCAGAGCCTGTGAATTTTTCCCTTATCGTGCGCTGATTCGGCGATCATTATCGTCATTGCAGCGCGGGGCATGGTGCATGGACACGATGGAAGGCTTGTTTGGCGAGTTGCCGATTCCCGAGACGCCGTCGGCACCGGCGATTCAGCGAGCACCCCGCGTGCAGATGCCCAACCGCAACCAGATGGAGTTTCGCCCGGTCGATCTGGAGAGCCTGTTGCCGGCCGATCACACGGCGCGGCTGGTATGGGGTTTCGTCGAGCAGCAGGATCTGTCGGCGTGGTACGCCACGATCAGGGCGGTGGATGGCGGCCCCGGCCGCAACGCCATCGCGCCGGAGATCCTGCTGTCGTTGTGGTTGTACGCCACGCTGGAGGGCGTGGGCAGTGCCCGCGCGCTGGCGCGCTTGTGCGACGCACATGATGCGTACCGCTGGTTGTGCGGCGGCGTGCGGGTCAATCATCACACGTTATCGGACTTTCGGGTGGGACCCGGTGCAGCGCTGGATCGCCTGTTGACGCTGAGCGTGGCGAGCCTGATGAGCGCGAACGCGGTGAGCCTCAAGCGCGTGGCGCAAGATGGCATGCGCGTGCGCGCCTCGGCGGGTGCGGCCTCGTTCCGTCGCAAGGCCAGGCTGGAGGCCTTGATGCAAGAGGCTGCCACGCAGGTGGCTGTCCTCAAGCAGGAACTGGACGAAGACCCGGCGGCAACTGAGAAGCGTCTCGTGGCGGCACGCGAGCGTGCCGCGCGCGAACGCGAAGCGCGCGTGGCCAACGCGTTGGCGCGCATGCCGGCGTTGGAAGCCACCAAGAAGGCCTACGGCAAGCCCCCCGACCGCGCACGCGCCTCTACCACCGACCCGGAAGCCACGGTGATGAAGATGGCTGACGGCGGCTTCCGGCCTGCCTTCAACGTGCAATACGCCACCGACACGCACAGCCAGATCATCGTAGGTGTCGCGGTCACCGACCGCGGCACCGACTGCGGCGAAATGCCGGCCATGCTGGCGCAACTGGAGCAACGCTACCACGCCCAACCCGAGGAGATGCTGGTCGACGGCGGCTTCAGCAAGCGCAAAGACATCGAGCAAGCCGCCAGGCGCGGCGTCACCGTCTACAGTCCGGTATCCAGGCCCAAGAACGACACCCGCGACCCGCATGCGCCATTGCCCGGCGACAGCAAGGCCATGGCCGCCTGGCGCACCCGCATGGGCACCGACGACGCCAAAGCCATCTACAAGGAACGCGCCGCCACCGCCGAATGCGTCAACGCCATCGCCCGCAACCGTGGGCTGCAACGCTTCTTGGTGCGCGGCCTGGCCAAAGCGAAAAACATCGCCCTGCTGTTCGCGCTGGCGCACAACCTCGCGCGGCTCATCGATTTCCAAGCCACCGGCATCACCTGAACGCCGGCGCTCCGACCGATCGATCCATCCCCAACCTGCCGCGAGGTGTCTTCAAACCGCGTCACCCGCGCGATGAAACCCAAGCGACCTTGTCCGACAGAGGGCAACCCCGCCCCGTACGGTGACCGTCGGAGCGGACACTCGTCACCGGCACGCCGCGGAGATCGAAAGCTTCACAGCCTCTCCGGCCCGACTGGCGGCGGCTACACCGTGAAGGCGCGGTTCGATCGCGTCGACGGCATCGGCATCGGGGCGGATGTGCGCATGTCCGGTATCAAGATCGGCACCGACTCGGCGATGGAACTCGATCAGAAAACCAATCTCGCGGGCG
>CAZOXZ010000270.1:0-1821 GCA_964583865.1 uncultured Rhodanobacteraceae bacterium
CGACCGCGACGCCCACGCCGAAGGCGCCGACCATCATGAACGCGACCTGGCCGAAGTTGAGCAACCCGGTGTAGCCGAAGTGCAGGTTCAGGCCCAGCGCGCTGAGCGCGTAGATCGCCGCGAACGGCCCGAACATGCCGCTCAGCGTGACGGTGAATATCTGATTCCAGTCCATCTGGCTGCCCCTATCCGGCCCGCTGCAGTCGGCCGAGAATCCCCTGCGGTCGCACCAGCAAGACGACGACCAGAACAAGCATGGCCCACGCGTTTTGCAGGTCCGCCGGGAACCAGACGGTGGACACCTGAGCGACGATGCCGACCACGATGCTGCCGAGCATCGCGCCGTAGGCGCTGCCCAAGCCGCCGAGGATGACACCCGCGAACATCAACAGCAGCAGGTACCAGCCCATGTTCCAGTACACGGCGGTGGTCAGCCCGAAGAACACGCCGCCCACCGCGGCCAAGCCGCCGCCGAGTACCCAGACTTGCAGCGTGACTCGCTGCACGTCGATACCGGACGCTTCGGCCAGGTCCCTGTTGTCGGCCAGTGCCCGCATCGCCTTGCCCATGCGCGTCTTCTGCAACATCAGCGCCACCGCAATCAGCACGATGATCGAGATGATGATCAGGATGAGATCCCGCGGCGCAATTTCGATCGGCCCGAAGTGCAACGGTTTCTGCACGGTCGCCTGCGCAAGTTGCTCACGGCTCGACCCGAAGAAGTACAAGATGATGTGCCGGATCAGCAACGACAGGCCGATGGAGATGATGAACATCTGTATCAGCCCGGTGCCACGATTTCGAAGTGGGCGCCACAGCCAGAGTTCCAGCAGGCCACCGAGAACGCCGACGCCGATGATCGCCAAGATGATGGCGAGGAAGAACGGCCAGTGGAACGGCGAGGTGCCGAAGATGAACACCACCACCGCGCCCAAGGTGACGAGCTCGCCGTGGGCGAAGTTGATCAGGCCAGTCGTTCCGAAAATCAGCGATAGCCCGACGGCCGTCATCGCGATGATCAGGCCGTACCGCAGACCGGCGAGGAAAATACCGATGTAGTACTCGAGGCGGGTCGTCTGCGATGCCGCATTGCCGCCGCCTCCGCCGCCGGCCGGTTCGAGCGCGAAGATCGCGATCTTGTTGCTGCCCGGGTCGACGTCGATCGCCGGCAATTCCGTCCGGTCCGGATCCCGCAATTGCACCGTGTCCGGCAGCGAGCCCGGATCGACCTTCACGGAGTAACTGCCGGGCCCTGGCAGCTCGACTTTCCAATTTCCCTCGTCATCGCTGGTTGCGGTGTCGACTTCGGCACCGTCCTTGCTGACGGTCACGGTGATGCCGGCAACGCCCACGCGCTCACCGTCCGGTCCGATGCGCGCTTGGAATCGCCCGTGCAGCGCCTCACCGGAATCGTCGTCTGCGGCGCGAATGTCGGGAGCCACCGTGGGCTGCCAGGGCGCCGCCGCACCCAGCGAGCCGGCGTCCGGCGTCGGTGTCGAGGCCGAGGCTGCGCCGGCAGTGAGCGCCAGCAATCCCAGCCCCATAAACAGCGACAGCACGATCGCCATCAAGCGTGCGCGCAACTGCGGTCCTCCGCTTCCGTCGGTCGTCCTGCACTTCGGTCGTGCGCTGCCGCCATGGTCGCGCGTCGCAGCAGTGGTGCGGTACGACGTCATGGGTGCCAGTGCCGTGAACAGATCCTAAACACAGAACCGCGTCATTCCGGCGCGGGTGGCGCTGTTCGCGGTACTGATTGTTACCCAACGGCTATCAAAGCCGCATTATTTGACGCATTCAGGATCGGTTCAGTGACACTCTGTC
>CAZOXZ010000271.1:0-1812 GCA_964583865.1 uncultured Rhodanobacteraceae bacterium
TTCCGCTGTCTTCCAGTCCTTCACCATTGGTGAGTCCCTGGAGCACTTCGGTGGCGAGGAAGGCGTTCTGCGCCGCCAGGCACTGTCCCACGCCATCAACCGTGAAGAGATCACTGAGACCATCTTCCAGAACACCCGCACCCCAGCTTCTGACTTCACCTCTCGAGTTGAAGCTGGCTTCTCCGAGGACGTACCAGGCAACGAGGTTCTTGAATACGACCCAGAAAAGGCTAAGGAACTCTGGGCACAGGCTGATGAAATGAACGAGTGGTCCTCTCCAGAGTTCGCAATTGCGTACAACTCTGACGGCGGCCACCAGGCATGGGTTGATGCAGCTGCAAACTCCATCAAGAACACCCTGGAAATCGAAGCAATCGGCGCTCCTTACCCAGACTTCAAGTCCCTGCGTGATGAGGTCACCAACCGCACCATCGAGACCGCATTCCGTACCGGCTGGCAGGCTGACTACCCAGGTATGGGTAACTTCCTGGCCGCACTGTACGGCACCGGCGCTGGTTCCAACGATGGTGACTACTCCAACCCAGACTTCGACGCGAAGATCCGCGAGGCTGACGCAGCTGACTCCCCTGAGGAAGCAGCAGAGCGCTTCAAGGAAGCTCAGACCATCCTGTTCGAAGACCTTCCAGCTATCCCACTGTGGTACTCCAACGTGACCGCTGGCTACTCTGAGAACGTTGACAACGTGGTCTTCGGCTGGGACTCCGTTCCAATCTTCACCGATATCACCAAGAACTAATTTCTCCCCGGGTCCTTGGACCTAACTGATGACGTAAGTTCTTAAGCTAGGCCCTCGCTCCACGCACCTGCTGGATGGCGAGGGCTTAGTCATGCCACCCCTCCAAGGCTGAATCCAGCGGGCCTATACGCCCGTCTCCAGCATCTTTTTAGTACTTCCCCCTAGTGCGATCCTGGCTTGCGGGCTAGGATTCTTCACAACAGCTGCCAATGTCTGCGACAGTTATTCACACTTGTTTCAAACCGGGGACGCCAAGATTGCCCACTATTTGGGGTAACCGTGAAAGACCGCAGCCAGCGAGCAGTTTCCCATTTTATGGGATAGATTTTTATGGTTTCTTGGATTAGCCCAGCTTATTAATTTTCGTATGCCACACTATAGGACGTGACACTCAACAATTTATTTACGTTGGGTGAATAGGCTTTCAAATGGGGCTGTGCCGATTATCAGTAGCAGGGCGAGGGATTTAAGATAAGTCACAACGACTCGACTTGGTGACTTAGATACGTTGCGGAATCGGTAGTTGGACCCACAATTTTGTAAAGGACACATTTATGTTGCGCTACATTGGGCGACGAGTGCTCCAGATGATTCCGGTGTTCTTCGGAGCGACCCTGCTCATCTACGCACTTGTCTTCCTCATGCCTGGTGATCCGGTAGAGGCACTGGGCGGTGACCGCGGCTTGACCGAAGCCGCGCGTGCACGCATTGAGGCTGAATATAACCTGGACAAGCCATTCATTATTCAGTACCTGCTGTATGTCAAGGGCATTTTGACCCTGGACTTTGGCACCACCTTCTCCGGCGTGCCGGTTACAGAGGTAATGCAGAATGTCTTCCCAGTAACTCTGAAGCTGGCCTTCATGGCTATTGTCTTCGAGACCATCTTCGGTATCGCCTTCGGCGTATTCTCCGGCATCCGCCGCGGTGGCTTCTTCGACTCCACCGTTCTGGTTGTCTCCCTGCTGGTTATTGCAGTTCCTTCCTTCGTTACCGGCTTCGTCTTCCAGTACATCGTCGGTATTCGCTGGGACTTGTTATTGGTGATAGTCGGT
>CAZOXZ010000272.1:0-1798 GCA_964583865.1 uncultured Rhodanobacteraceae bacterium
CTGTGCCGACTTGCCCATGGCGCCGACGAACAGCAGCACGCAGATCACCGTCGCCAGGCTGACATTGTGTCCGGCCCAGATGGGCACCTCACGACCCACCAGCTCCCCGGCATGGGCGAACACGGTGCCGTAGTCCAGGCTGTTGAAAGCGAACAGCACGGCCGCGATGCCGATGATGAAGCCGAAATCGCCGACGCGGTTGACCATGAAGGCCTTGAAGTTGGCGAAGATGGCCGTGTCGCGCTTGTACCAGAAGCCGATCAGCAGGTAAGACACCAGGCCCACCGCTTCCCAGCCGAAGAACAGCTGCATGAAGTTGTTCGCCATCACCAGCATCAGCATGGAGAAGGTGAACAAGGCGATGTAGCTGAAGAAGCGCTGCGGGCAGTCGTCGTCGGCCATGTAGCCGATGGTGTAGACGTGCACCATCAGCGACACGAAGGTCACCGTCGCCATCATCAGGGCCGTCAGGCGGTCGACGAGGAAGCCGACGCCGATGTGCAATTCGCCGATCTGGGCCCAGGTGTAGAGGTACTCGTCGTAGGTCTCGGCGCCGCCCCAGCCGAGCTGCCACAGCACCCAGATCGAGGCCACGGTGCTCACGGTGACGCCGGCAATGGCGGCCGCGGCAGAGCCGGCCCGTCCGACCTGGTTGCGCAACAGGCCGGCGACCAGGGCACCTGCAAGAGGCGCCAGGACGATGGTCAGCAGGATGGTGGTTGAAATCGTCATGTAATCAACCTTTCATCGAGTCGATTTCGCCGACGTTGATGGTGCGGCGGTTGCGGAACAGCAAAATGAGGATGGCCAGCCCGATGGCGGCCTCGGCAGCGGCCACGGTGAGGATGAAGAACACGAACACCTGGCCATCCGGGTCACGCAGGTAGCGCGAGAAGGCGATGAAGTTGGTGTTGACCGCCAGCAGAATCAGCTCAATGGCCATCAACAGGACGATCATGTTCTTGCGATTGATGAACACGCCAACCACGCCGACGGTGAACAGAACAGCGCCAAGGACAATGAAGTGCGCCAGAGTGATCATTTGCCAGCCTCCCTCGGCGCCGACGCCGATTCCATCGTCACCAGGCGCACGCGTCGCGCCGGATCCACGGCCACCTGTTCGGAAACATTCTGCTTGCGCGTGGCGTCCTTGCGCTCGCGCAAGGTCAACGTGACCGCGGCCACAAGACCGACCGTCAGGATGATGGCGGCAACCTCGAACGGCATCAGGAAACGGGTGAACAACACCTCGCCGATCCACTCCACATTGGAGCCGCCATCAACCAGGGCCGGATCCGGCCCCTTGACGGCCACGTGCATGGCCTTGATGCCGATGATGCTGAGCATCTCGAACAGCATCACCGCGCCGACCACGATGCCGACCGGAAGATACCTGGCGAAGCCTTCGCGCATGGCATCGATCTTGATGTCCAGCATCATCACCACGAACAGGAACAGCACCATCACCGCGCCGACATACACCAGCGCCAGAATGATGCCCAGGAACTCGGCATCCGCCAGAATCCAGGTGCAGGCCATGCTGAAAAAGGTGAGGATCAGCAGCAACACGGCATACACCGGGTTGCGCGAAGCCACCACGCCCAGCGCAGCCAGCACGGCAATGCCCGCAAAAAGATAAAAACACAGCAACGCGAAAGTCATCGTGACGGCTCCGGCTCCTCAGCGGTAGGGTGCATCAAGGGTGCGGTCGGCGGCGATCTGCTCCTCGAAACGGTCGCCGATGGCCAGCAGTTGCTGCTTGTGCACCACGTTTTCGCCGCGATTCTCGAAGTGGTAC
>CAZOXZ010000273.1:0-1775 GCA_964583865.1 uncultured Rhodanobacteraceae bacterium
TCCATGCAGCGCCGCCACCAGAAGGTGGTCGAGGAAGCGCCCGCGCCCGGCATCAGTGCCGAGCAACGTGCCGAGATCGGCAGGGTGTGCACCGAAGCCTGTCTGCGCATCAACTACCGCGGTGCCGGCACCTTCGAGTTCCTGTACGAGGATGGCCAGTTCTATTTCATCGAGATGAACACCCGCATCCAGGTCGAGCACCCTGTGACCGAGATGATCACCGGCGTGGACCTGGTGCGCGAGCAATTGCTGATTGCCGGCGGCGAAAAACTTTCCATCCGCCAGCAAGACATCAAGATCGACGGCCATGCCATCGAGTGCCGCATCAACGCCGAGGACCCGGACAACTTCATGCCCAGCCCCGGAACCATCGACCGCTTCGAAGCCCCCGGCGGCCCCGGCGTGCGCGTGGACACGCATGTTTACGACGGTTATGCCGTGCCGCCGACCTACGACTCCATGGTCGGCAAGCTGATCGTGCATGGCCCGGACCGCGACACCGCCATCGCGCGCATGCGCATTGCTCTGGCCGAGACCGTCATCCAGGGCATCAAGACCAATATCCCGCTGCACCAGCGCATCATCACCGACAACGGCTTCGTGCAAGGCGGCCAGAACATTCACTACCTCGAAAAGCGCCTGGCCGAGCGCGAGGAACGCCTGAAATCCGAGGCCTGAGGCACCGTGAGCTGGCTGGAAGTGACCCTGGCCGTTGCTGAAGCGCAGCGGGAGCAGGCCGAGACCGCCCTGGAGGAATTGGGCGCCTTGTCGCTGACCCTGCGCGATGCCGACCTCGACACGCCGGACGAGCAGGCCATCTTCGAGCCGGGTGTCGGCGAGACGCCGATGTGGCGCTCGCTTTTCATCGACGCGCTGTTCAGCGCCGACCGGGACCGGCGCCAGCTGGTGGACGCAATCAGCCGGCAACTGCCGTGGCTCACGCCGGCTCAGCTCAGCCTGCGCGAGGTCGCCGACCAGGACTGGGAACGCGCCTGGATGGCGCATTTCCGGCCCATGCAATTCGGTCAACGCTTGTGGGTTTATCCATGGTCCGAGGAACCCGAAGACGTCAGCGACAAGGTCATTATCCGGCTTGATCCGGGCCTGGCCTTCGGCACCGGCACGCACCCGACCACGGCCATGTGCCTGGCCTGGCTGGATGGCGCAAACCTGGCCGGCAAAACCGTCATCGACTACGGTTGCGGCTCCGGCGTGCTGGCCCTCGCCGCGTTGAAACTGGGCGCGCGCCATGTCATCGGCATCGACAACGACCCGCAGGCACTGACCGCCTCGCGCGACAATGCCGAACGCAATGGCGTCGCCGGGCACCTCCGCCTCTTCCTCCCCGAGGACGCACCCACGCAAGCCGCCGACGTCGTCGTCGCCAATATCCTGGCCGGCCCGCTGCAGGAACTGGCTCCGCACATGGCCGCCCTGTGCCGCCCCGGCGGTGAACTGGCCCTGTCCGGTATCCTCGAAGAACAGGCAGCCCGCCTGCTCGACTGCTACGCCACCTGGTTCGACAACCTCGCCAGCCACGTCGAAGACGGCTGGGTGCGCATCAGCGGCGCCCGAAACCACACCGCGGCGGAATAACACATCCCACACGCAGCCATCGGTCCGGCAGCCTCGGAGCGCCGGCATCTTGCCGGCATGGCCGCGCCAGCGGCCCGTGGTGAATTGGCCGGTGGCCTGGGCGGCTGCGCCGCCTTGCGAGCAAGATGCTCGCGGTCCTTGGAGCGCCGGCATCTTGCCGGCATGGCCGCGCCAGCGGC
>CAZOXZ010000274.1:0-1772 GCA_964583865.1 uncultured Rhodanobacteraceae bacterium
CCAGCAGCGCACCGCCCGAGCGCCGGCGCGTGGGATCGACGGCCAGCACGGCGATGCGCATTTCCGGGAAGGCATGCAGGTAACGCAGCAGCAACTCGTCGACGACGCTGGACTTGCCGGCGCCGCCAGTGCCGGTGATGCCGACCACCGGCGTGCCACGGCTGGCCAGTTCCCACTGTTTGCGCAGCTTGGCCAGGTTCTCGGGTGCGATGCGGTTGTCCTCCAGCGCCGACAACATGCGGCCGATGCTGATCTCGTCGGTGACATCAACGTCATCGCCCGGCTGCCAGGCCTTGTCACGGGCATCGCGCGCCTGGGCCGCACGTTGCACCACATCCTCGATCATCGGCACCAGGCCCATGTGCATGCCGTCGTTGGGGTGGTAAATCCGCTCCACACCGTAGTCCTGCAATTCGGCAATCTCGGCCGGCGTGATGGTGCCGCCACCGCCGCCAAAGACACGGATATGGCTGGCATCGTGCTCGGCCAGCATGTCCACCATGTACTTGAAGTACTCGACATGGCCGCCCTGGTAGGAACTGATGGCGATGGCATCGGCATCTTCCTGCAAGGCGGCCCGCACCACGTCCTCGACCGAGCGGTTGTGGCCCA
The DNA here is from genome assembly GCA_964583865.1 of uncultured Rhodanobacteraceae bacterium. Taxonomy (GTDB): domain Bacteria; phylum Pseudomonadota; class Gammaproteobacteria; order Xanthomonadales; family Rhodanobacteraceae; genus DASSBG01. The sequence goes on from CAZOXZ010000274.1 coordinate 613, forward strand.
GATGGATCACCTCGGCACCCTGATCCTGGATGATGCGACGCATGATGTTGATGGCCGCATCGTGGCCGTCAAACAAACTGCCGGCGGTCACGAAACGCAGGGGCGTGGACGTGGCCGGGACGGACTGGGCGGATACTTCGTGGGCGGCGGTGCTCATGGGAACTCCGGAAAAACCATTGCTGTACCGGCCATTGTACCGCGCCGGTCGGTGGCCCCGGTGTTACCATGGATGACAACTTCGCTACCGTCGAGCCGCGATGACCATGCTCCGCATTCTGCTGGCCTGCGTGTTGCTTGTGCTGACCAGCTGCGCCACCTCACCCACCGGACGGCATCAGTTGATGCTGGTGTCACATGACCAGATGACCCAGCTGGGTCTGGATTCCTTCAACCAGATGCGCGCGGAGGGCAAGTTCGCGCATGCGCCGCGCAAGAAAGCCTATGCCACCTGCGTCGTCGATGCTTTGATCAAGGTGCTGCCCGCACCCTGGAGCAAAGAAGACTGGCAAATTGCCATCATTGACGACGACACCGCCAATGCCTTTGCCCTGCCCGGCGCCCGCATCGGCATCAACCTCGGCATGTTTGACGTGGCCGACAACCAGGATCTGCTGGCCGTGGTGTTGGGGCATGAGCTGTCGCATGTCATTGCCCGCCACGGCGCCGAGCGCGTGTCCGACAACCTGGCTGTTCAGGGCGGCGTGGCGCTCGCCGGTGCCTACGGCGCCAGCCAGGGCGCCAACCCGGAGCTGCTCATGGCCGCCCTTGGCATCGGCTCCAAGGTCGGCATCCTGCTGCCGTTTTCCCGCGTGCAGGAAACCGAGGCCGATGTGCTCGGTCAGCGCTACATGGCCGACGCCGGCTTCGACCCGCATGCAGCCGTGACCCTGTGGCAACGCATGGACAACCAGGGCGGTTCCAGTCCGCCGGCATTCCTGTCCACCCATCCGGCCCCGGACGATCGCGCCAAACGTCTGGCCAGTCAGGCCGAGGCATTGATGCCGAATTACCGTGCCGCCCGCGCTGCCGGCCACACGCCCGACTGCCACTTGTAAGCGACAATCCACCCAGCGGCTGCGATGCCACCAGCATGCCAGCATGCGATGAAATGCCACAAGGATTACAATGGCCGTTCGTATTGGTACACGATGATCACTGCA
>CAZOXZ010000275.1:0-1757 GCA_964583865.1 uncultured Rhodanobacteraceae bacterium
GAGCAGGCCGAGTACCTCGGCGTGCCGGTGGACGGCCCGTACAAGGCCGACCACTACCGCTACTGACCGGCGGTTGTCGGCGACGGCCGGCAGCCTTTCCGTTTCCGGCCGTCCGGCTGGCATGCACTGCCACCCGGGCGGCCTCGTTTTTCGGAGGCGACAATTACTCCCAAGCCATTCACCGAACAAGTCATCCCGACCTGGAACCGTGCCGTTCTGAAGGTCGGCTCAAGCCTGCTCGCCGCCAACGACGGCGGCCTCAGCACACGCCATGTGCTGGGCCTGGCACAATGCATCGCGTCCAGCCATGCCGCCGGACGCGAGATTATCCTCGTCTCTTCCGGCGCCGTGGCAGCCGGACGCATGATGCTGGCCGACCACCGCGGCGAGGACACGTCCAGTGCCCTGCGCCAGGCCATGGCGGCCCTGGGGCAGACGCAGACCATCGCCTTGTGGCAGCGTCTATTCGACCGGCCCCTGGCCCAGGTCCTGCTGACCCACGACGACATGCGCAACCGGCGGCGCTACCTCAACGCACGAGCAACCCTGCAGGAGCTGCTGCAACACGACGTCTTGCCCGTGGTGAACGAAAACGACACCGTGGCTGTGGACGAGCTGACGCTGGGCGACAACGACAACTTGGCCGCCATCGTGGCCGGGTTGATCGACGCCGACCTGCTCATCATCGCCACCGACATCAACGGCCTGTACGACGCGAACCCACATACCGACGCCGATGCCGAGCCCATCCACGAAGTTGTGGAGTTCACGCCGGAAATCGTGGCCGCGGCCGGCGGCAGCAACAGCAGCGTGGGCACCGGCGGCATGCGCACCAAGATGGAAGCCGCGCAGCGCGCCGCCCAGGCCGGGATCGATACCGTACTGGTGAACGGGCGTGACGCCGCGGCATTGCAACTGTTGCCGCGCGATCGCCTGAAAGGCACCTGGCTGCGCAGCACCCACGACCGCTTGCAGGCACGCAAGTACTGGCTGCGACACACGCCCGGCCCGGATGGCTGCATCTTCGTCGACGACGGTGCCGCGCACGCGCTCGCGCGCGGTGGGGCCTCGCTTCTGCCTCCCGGCGTGGTGGGCGTCGACGGCGATTTCCAGCGCGGCGACGTGGTGGCCATCAAGTCTCGCGACAACCCCTGGCCTGTGGCCCGTGGCATGACCCAGTACAGCGCCGACGAACTGCGCCAGATTCACGGCTGCCACACCTCCGACATCGCCGACATTCTCGGCTACAAGCACAACGACACCATCGTCCACCGCGATGACATGGTCACCGTGGACGAACCCGACCCTCTCGAGCAGGAGCCCGATCATGACTGAATCCGTACGCGAAATCGCCATCAAGTGCCGCGAGGCCGCCGCTACCATCGCCGAGTTGTCCACGAACGACAAGAACGCCCTGCTCGAATCCATGGCGTCCGAACTGGAGGCGCAGGCTGACAAGATTCTGGCCGCCAACGCCGAGGACATGCGCGCTGCCCGGGACAAGGGCGTGGGCGAAGCCATGCTTGATCGCCTGGCCCTGGACGACAAGCGCCTGGCCGGGATTGCCGATGCCCTGCGTTTCGTGGCGTCGTTGCCCGATCCGGTCGGCCAGGTCACCGACAGCCACGCGTCCGACAAGGGTTTCACCATCGAACGCGTGCGCGTGCCGCTGGGCGTGATCGCCATGATCTACGAGGCCCGGCCCAACGTCACCGCCGATGCCGCCGCGCTGTGCCTGAAGGCCGGCAACGGCGTCA
>CAZOXZ010000276.1:0-1729 GCA_964583865.1 uncultured Rhodanobacteraceae bacterium
ACCGGCGACAGCGCCGAACGCGGCTTGGACTGCAGGAAGCCGAAGCCCTTGGCCAGCTCGCCCGGGATCAGGCCGCGCAGCGAGACATCGTTGACCAGGCCCACCAGCTGGATATGCTTGCCGGCTTCGGTTGGGGTCGCCGCCATGGGCACGTCGTCGGTGATGACCACCAGCTCGGCTTCGAGATCGATACCGTAATCTTCGCTGGTGACGGGAATGTCGTCGCGCGGGCCCAGGAAGCCAGCCGCCGTGCCTTGGTACATCAAGGGGTCGGTGTAAAACGTTTCCGGCACCGTGGCACCGCGCGCCCGACGCACGCGCTCGACGTGCGGCAAATAGGCACTGCCATCCAGAAACTCGCGCGCCCGTGGCAAGGGCGCGGCCAGTGCGTTCACGTCCAGTGCGAAGCTGCCTTCTGCGCTGTCGCTGTCAAGCTTCTGCGACAGGGCGTTCAGGCGCGGCGCCGCATCCGCCCAGTTCTCGATGGCGTCCTGCAGGGTCGGCGCAATGCCGGCGGCCTTGACCGCACGGGTAAGGTCGCGGCTGACGACGATCAGCGTGCCGTCGCGGTTGCCTTCTTTCAGGGATGCAAGTTTCATGGATTGTCCTTTGTTCGGGTGGGGATCAAGTCGGTGACGTCGTGGTGCAGCGCGGCCAGACCACGGTCCAGCGTTGCCAACCGCCCGCCATGATGGCGCGCCAGAGCAGCCAGGTAGGCATCGGTGACTTGCGCCTGGCCAATGACCCCATCCCATTGGATGGTTTCATAGCCCAGGCTATCCGGCCAGAAACGGTGCGCAGGGCTGGCAAGAAAGCCACGCAGAATTTCCAGCGCATCAGCAATTCCAGTGGTTTGCTGACGGACCAGAAGGCGCATCAATGTGCCTTGCGTGATCGGGCACGTCGCAAAGGGTTCGTCGCCACGCGCTGCAAACCAGCGACGTGTGGCCTCGTGATGCACATGCTGCTGGTCGCCAAGTGCGATCAGGACATTACCGTCCAACAAATGGACCAAGGCGATCCAGCTCCTCATCTTCCATCGCTTTCACATCCTCCAGCGTTACCGGACGACCGGAATTGAACACCGGCAGACCGGTCTCCGGATCAATACGGTAAGGCGGCGCCTTGTCCTGAACCCCGGCCGATGGGTTTTTCAGCCCACGCAGGGCCAGCTCGACCACCAACTTGCTGAGGCTGGTGCCCTTCTCGCGCGCCAGGCTGGTGAACAGCGTGTGCTCGCGCTCGGGAATGTCGATGGTGGTGCGCATGGACGTCTCCTGCCGACCGGCAACCTGCAATGCATGGGTTGCATCATGATGCGATCGCATCACGATGTCAATTCATCACGCACCGTCAAACTGTTTTTGCAAGTCCAGCCAGCATTGGTCATAGCCATCCTGCAAGGCCGGTGATTCCAGCGCCTGACGCGTTGGCCGGATGACGGCCCGCGTCTCGAACATGAAGGCCATGGTGTCGGTCACGTGTTGTGGTTGGCTGGTGTCGACTGCCGAGCCCGTGGCAAAGGACTCGGCATCCGGCCCGTGCGCCGTCATGCAGTTGTGCAAGCTGGAGCCGCCGGGCACAAAGTCGCCCGCAGTGGCGGACTTGGCGTCGTATTCCCCGTGGATCAAACCCATGAACTCGCTGGCAATGTTGCGATGGAACCACGGCGGACGGAAGGTGTGCTCGGCCACCAGCCAGCGCGGCGGGAAGATGGCAAAGTCGATAT
>CAZOXZ010000277.1:0-1696 GCA_964583865.1 uncultured Rhodanobacteraceae bacterium
TCGCCGGCAATGGCCTTGGCCAGCAAGGTCTTGCCGGTGCCCGGGCTGCCCACCATCAGCACGCCACGCGGGATCTTGCCTCCCAGGTTGGTGAAGCGCGACGGATCACGCAGGAATTCGACCAGCTCACTGACCTCTTCCTTGGCTTCCTCGCAACCGGCCACATCGTCGAAGGTGACGTTGATCTGGTCTTCGCCCTGCAACAGCTTGGCGCGCGATTTGCCGAAGGACATGGCCCCGCGACCGCCACCGCCGGACTGCATCTGGCGCATGAACCAGATCAGCAAGGCGATGAAGATGATGAACGGGATCCAGTCCAGGATCATGCGCAGCAGCGAAAAGCCGCCATCCGAAGGCTTCTGGGTCACCTTCACGTCATGCGACAGCAAGGTCTGCACCAGGGTGTCGTCGGAGTACGGTGCCACGGTCTCCAGCTTGCTGCCATTTTTCAGCTCGCCGGTGATCGAAGGCGGGATGTCCGGGCTGATGGTCACCTCGGCCACGCCACCGGTCTCGACGCGCTGGATGAACTCCGAATATGGCATCTTGGCACTGGCAGTCGCCTGCTGCGGGCTGAAGCGCTCGAACACCGTCACCAGGACGATTGCGACAACCAGCCACAGGAGCAGGTTTTTGGCCATTTCATTCATGCTGGGTCCTCTAAGCTGGCACGAGCCTGCTGCAAGCCCATCGCCAGTGCATACACCTCCCGCGACCTGGCGCGGGAAGCCTTGGGTTTACGCATGACCACGCGCTGGTAATCGGCCCGCAAGTCACGCACGTATTGGTCAAAACCGGCCCCGTGGAACAGTTTCACCAGAAAATGCCCGCCCGGACGCAACCAGTGACCGGCAAAGTCGGCTGCCAGCTCGGCCAGATCCATGGCGCGCGCCTGGTCGGAGACCTTTATACCACTCATATTGGGGGCCATATCCGACAGTACAAGGTCCAGTCTGGTGTCGCCGAGCGTGTTTTCAAGCTTCTGCAGTACGGCGGCCTCACGAAAATCGCCGTGCACGAACTCCACGCCCGCCAGCGGGGGCATGTCGAGAATGTCCAGCGCTACCACCCGCCCGTTGTTGCCCAGGCGTTCGCGTGCCAGTTGCGACCACGCGCCCGGCGCCGCGCCCAGGTCAACCACGGCCATGCCCGGCTTCAGCAGCTGGTCACGATCCAGGATCTCCGCCAGCTTGAAAGCCGAGCGGGCACGCACGCCCTCATGCTGGGCCTTTTTCACCCAGGGATCGCTGAAATGTTCGCGCAACCAGTTCGCGCTGCTCTTGCTGCGGGCCATAACGCTTGTCACGTTCTCGCTTGTCATGGACCATGATACCCTTTCGGGCAGTCTGCCAAGGTGACTTTGTCCACAATGCCGCTTTCCGCCAACCAGCGACGCTACCTGCGAGGGCTTGCCCACAGCCTGAAACCCGTGGTCACCGTGGGCAACAAGGGCGTGACCGAGGCCGTCTGCCGCGAGCTTGACCTCACGCTCCTGCAGCATGAACTCCTGAAAATCCGCATCAACGGCGACCGCGAGGAACGCGCTGCAGCGCTGCACAAGCTGCTGGCCGCGTCGGGTGCCGAGTGCGTCCAGACCATCGGCCATGTCGCCAGCATTTATCGGCCGCATCCGGAGCAACCACGCCTGGCCCTTCCTGCCGCCGGGAAGCATTGATGCCATGGAGCTGAGCCTTGA
>CAZOXZ010000278.1:0-1692 GCA_964583865.1 uncultured Rhodanobacteraceae bacterium
CTTGGATTATTCACCAGAATAATGACGGAAGGCCCTTTGTTTGGTAAAATGTAGTTGCAAAACAAATAGATACCAACAAAAAAGCCTTCCTGTGAACCAAAATAGCACAACGCAGGGTGTTTTGTTCGAAGATCTTCTGGACAAGCCCGTTCTCGCGCAGTTTGATCAGCCCGAATCCAGCTCCGACGGCGGTGCCATTCTGCTGAAAGCGCGCGACCAGACGTGGGGGTTGAGTGCGGCGTTTGCCGGGTGCCTGCATGACGAGCGCGACCCGCAACGTGTGGTCCACAGCATGGCCAACTTGATCATGCAACGAGTCTATGGGCTGGCTTGTGGGTATGAAGATTGCAACGACACGGCGCGCTTGGCGGATGACCCGATCCAGCAGCTCATGGCGGGACATGATGCGGGGCAGTCGCTGGCTTCTCAGCCCACGCTGTCGCGCTTCGAGAATCAGGCCGATGCCCGATCACTGATCCGGAGGGGCCATGCGCTCATGGAACGGGTTGTTGCACGGCATCGCAAGCGTTTGCGCAAGCGCGTCAAGCGGATCACGATTGATCTGGACCCACCGATACGCCGACCTACGGCGGTCAGCAATTGAGTTTGTTCAACGGGCATTACGACAACTGGTGTTACCTGCCGATGTTGGGCTTTCTGCAGTTTGATGATGAGCCCGATCAGTACTTGTTTGCGCACATGCTGCGTGATGGCCGTGCCCATGCGAGCCTGGGCGCAATCCCGTTGTTGCGCCGTGCCATCCGGTGTCTACGCAAGGCCTTCCCGAAGGCCTGCATCCGGGTTCGTCTGGACGGTGGCTTTGCCACCCCTGAGATCTTCACGTTTCTGGACCAGGCCGACGTAGAGTATGTGGTGGCGATGGCCAGGAATTCTGTTTTGGAACGGGAGGCTGAGTCCTGCATGGAGCGGGTTCGCAAGCAGGCCGCCGCTACAGGCGAAAGTGCGCGAGAGTTTGGCGAGACCAACAACTACAAGGCGGGCAGATGGGAGCACAAACGCCGTGTCGTGTTCAAGGCAGAGGTGACTTGTCACCCTGGCCGCGCCCCCAAGAACAACCCGCGCTTTGTCGTCACCAACCTCCAGGCACGACCCGAGCAGGTTTACGAGGGGGTCTATTGCCAACGTGCGGTTGCCGAATTGCGCATCAAGGAGCTGTTGCACGGCATGAACATTGATCGCATGAGCTGCACACGCTTTCTTGCCAACCAGTTCCGGGGGCTGCTGACGGCGGCGGCTTACGTTCTGATCCAGGAGCTGCGACTGAAGGCCAAGCGCACCGGTTTGGCGCATGCCCAGGTGCACACGTTGAGAGAGCGCCTGCTGAAACTGGCGGTATGGGTGCAGTCATCGACACGCCGCATCGTGCTGCACTTGCCGAAGTCGGCGCCGTGGCGCTCCGATTGGTGCCGCATTGCACGCGCCATGCGTGCCGCACCGACCTGACATCAACGCGTCTTGCATCCATCAACCATCACGGCACCCGCCGTGACGATCTCGCTCGCCTCGAGGACACAAAAAACAGCACCACAGCGTCTTGTCGACCCAAAAACTACTCTCCGATCCGCCATCAGCGCGACAGCCACCACCGTCACCGGCCAGAGCGGCCTCCGTCAGACCAAAATGACGCCGATTCCGCGTCTATCCATGTGGCTCATGAATAATCCAAGCTAG
>CAZOXZ010000279.1:0-1628 GCA_964583865.1 uncultured Rhodanobacteraceae bacterium
GGGGATTTTTCCAGTCGCGGGGCCGGTACATGCCCGTCCCCGCTCCCGCGGATCAAGCACTTGCGTGATTGCCCGCGCCGGTCCATCCGTGGACCGGCTTCGAGCTTGAAAAATTCACAAGCTCTCACTCGCCGGCGACGGTCATCGACTCTAGCAGCATCGAGCCGGTGAGAATGCTGGAACGCTGATCGACATCGGCGCCCACCGCCACCAGGTTGGCAAACATGTCGCGCAGATTGGCGGCAATGGTGACGCCTTCGACCGGGCGCACGATCTCGCCATGCTCGACCCAGAATCCGGAGGCACCACGCGAGTAGTCGCCGGTGATGATGTTGACGCCCTGCCCCATCAGGCCGGTGACCACCAGGCCGGTGTCCATGCGCCGCAGCAGCGCCTCGAAGTCGTCCTCGCCATGGCTCAGCACGAGGTTGCGCACGCCGCCGGCATTGGCGGTACTGGCCAGGCCGAGCTTGCGCGCCGAGTAACTGCCCAGCACGTAGCGTGCCAGCACCCCGCCGGTGACCAGGGCCGAGTCGCCGGTGGCCACGCCTTCGGCATCGAAATTGCGCGATGCCTGGCCACGCGCAAGATGCGGGCGCTCGTCGATGTCCAGCCAGGACGGCAGCACCTGCTTGCCGGCGTGGTCCAGCAGAAAGCTGGCGCGGCGGTACAGCGAGCCGCCGCTGACGGCCGCCAGCAAATGGCCCACCAGCCCGGCCGCGAGCTCCGGCACGAACAGCACCGGAAACTTCCCGGTGGCCAGCCCGGTGGCACCACGGCGTGCCGCCGTGCGTTCACCGGCCTTGCGCCCGAGCGCCTCGACCGTCATCAAGTCGCTGGCGGCCCGGCGGCTGTCGTACCAGTAATCGCGTTGCATGCCGTGCGCATCGCGTGCGATCAAGGCCGCCGACAGCGAATGCCGTGTGCCGCGGTGATAGCCCATGAAACCGTGTGAGTTGGCATACACCGACTGGCCGCTGCCGCTTTGCACGCTGACGCCCTCGCTGCTGTCCACGCCGTCGACGGCCAGGCCCGCCGCTTCCATGCGCTGGCCCAGCGCGATGGCCTCATCAACCTCCAGCGCCCACGGGTGCCACAGGTCGAGATCAGGGAAGGATTGCGCCATGCGCCCGGCCTCGGCCAGACCATTGCATGCGTCGTCTTCGGTGAAACGTGCGATGGCACAGGCCTGCTCGATGGTGGCGGCAATCGACCCGGCGCTGAAATCGGCACTGGACGCCGAACCCTTGCGCTGGCCGAAGTACACGGTCAGGTCGAGGCTGCGGTCGCGGTGATGCTCGACGGTCTCCACCTCGCCCTTGCGCACCTCGACGCTGAGCCCGCGGCCCACCGCCACGCCGACCTCGGCCTGGCTGGCACCGGCCGCACGCGCACGCGCCAGCACGTCGGCCGCGCGCTGCTCCAGGTCGTGGCGCTCGGTCGCATCCGTGGCGGGCTGCAATGCCGGCCCATGGGTTTCGCTCATCATGTGACTCATGCTGCGGTCCCTCCGACGGTCAGGGCATCGACACGCAGGGTCGGCTGACCGACCCCGACCGGCACGCTCTGGCCATCCTTGCCGCACACGCCGACGCCCTCGTCCAGGGCCAGGTCGTTGCCGATCATCG
>CAZOXZ010000280.1:0-1626 GCA_964583865.1 uncultured Rhodanobacteraceae bacterium
GCTGTTTGTATCGGTGGGTCATTTAGCAAGGACAGCTATTTAATGCAGGATCGCATCATTGCCGCCGCCGAAATTACCGAGGCGGAGGCGATTCACCCCGGATATGGATTTCTTTCGGAAAACGCGCGCTTTGCCGAAATTTGCGAAAGCTGCGGTATTCGCTTTATTGGCCCCTCGGCGGCGGTGATTGCCTTGATGGGTGATAAGGCGACGGCGCGGGCCACGGCATTGGAAAATGGGGTGCCCATTACCCCCGGCACCGGCATCATGAAGGATGTAAAGCAGGCTCTTGCGGCTGCTAAGAAAATTGGTTTCCCGGTGATGATTAAAGCAACTGCCGGTGGTGGAGGACGCGGGATGCGGCCGTGTTTCGAGGAGAGTGAATTTGAGCACTTATTCAATGCGGCATCGAAAGAAGCCGACGCCGCATTCGGTAACGGCGACTGCTATGTGGAGAAATTAGTAGTTAACCCGCACCATGTGGAATTTCAAATGATGGCGGATCGCCATGGCAATTTTGTTCATCTAAATGAGCGCGATTGCTCACTGCAGCGGCGCAACCAGAAAATTATCGAGGAGTGCACGTCGCCGTTGTTGACCCCGGAATTGCGCCAGCGCATGGGTGAGGCATCGGTGAATTTGATTCGGGCCATCGGCTATGAAAATGCCGGGACCATTGAATATTTAGTCGATGAAAATGCGGAGAATTTCTATTTCATGGAAATGAATACCCGCATTCAAGTAGAGCACCCGATTACTGAGGAGGTCATGGGCTGTGAGCTGATTAAGCAGCAGATTCGGGTGACTTACGGCCAGCCGTTATCGGATCACGTGATTCATGCTGAACCACGGGGGCATGCCATTGAGTGCCGTATCAATGCAGAAGATCCGTATAATAATTTTGCCCCGAGCCCGGGCACGATCTCGCTGTGGTATGCTCCGGGTGGCAAGGGCGTGCGGGTCGACACTCACGTCTACTCGGGCTATACCATTCCCCCGTATTACGACTCCATGATTGCGAAACTCATCGTGAGTGCCAGCACTCGTGAAATTGCGATCAATCGGATGCGCCGGGCCTTGGGAGAATTTATGATACGTGGGATTAAAACCACGATTCCTTTTCAGCTGGAAATCATCAATCACCCCGATTTTATTGCCGGTAAGTACAACATTGGCTGGGTCGAGCAATTTCTTCAAGAGCGGTCGGGTGATGCTTAGGCGAGATTCCCGATGAATTTGCCATCGTGCGTGATGTGGGAGTCGTGAGCGAGGGACAGTAGGTGTTTCTCCCGGAGTCAATTCACCAGTTGCTCATCTTGCGCAGTTCTTCGAAGCGTTCTTGAATGTCCTTGTGGTTGATGGTCTCCAATCGTTGTGTGGAAAATGCCTCACATACGAAAGATGAAATGACGGCCCCGTAGGCAGTGCCTTGGCGCAGGTCGGCATACGATGGAGCGCCTTTACAAGTGGAAGCCAAATATCCGGCGAGTGCGCCGATGAAGCAATCACCGGCGCCCGTCGGGTCGGCTAGGTTTTCCAGTGGATAGGTGCCACAGCGGAAGAAGTTTTCGGAAGAAAATGGCGGTTCGTGACGAGCAAACAAGATGGACCCGAAGGCTCCGAGTT
>CAZOXZ010000281.1:0-288 GCA_964583865.1 uncultured Rhodanobacteraceae bacterium
GACCAGATCGATGACCTTGATACCGGTTTCCAGCAGCTCGTTGGCTGCGGCCTGCTCGTCGTAGGCCGGGGCCTCGCGGTGGATGACCCAGTGATCTTCGGCCTCGACCGGGCCGACCTCGTCGATCGGCTCGCCCAGCACGTTCATGATGCGGCCCAGGGTTGCCTCGCCGACCGGCACCTTGATGCCCTCGCCGGTGTTGCTGACCCCGAGGTGGCGTTTCAGGCCATCGGTGGAGCCCAGGGCAATGGTGCGCACCACGCCGTCGCCCAGCTGCTGCTGCACTTC
>CAZOXZ010000281.1:298-1623 GCA_964583865.1 uncultured Rhodanobacteraceae bacterium
TGCCTTCGACCTTCAATGCGTCGTACACCTTGGGCACAGCGTCGCGCGGGAACTCGACGTCGACGACCGCGCCAATGATCTGAACTACTTTGCCTTGAGACATGCTCTTGTCCTCTCAGAATTTCTTTCGCTGCAGGAACGTCCCTGCGTACGATGGTCGCCTGCAGACAGGCTCCTGAACGTGATTTCAAACCGCGGCTGCGCCGCCGACGATCTCGGAAATTTCCTGGGTAATGGCGGCCTGGCGTGCCTTGTTGTACATGAGTGTCAGCTCGTCGATGAGCTTGCTGGCGTTGTCCGACGCCGCCTTCATGGCGACCATGCGTGCCGCCTGTTCCGATGCCAGGTTCTCCAGCGCTGCCTGGTAAACCAGCGATTCGATGTAGCGCTGCAACAGGTGATCCAGCACCGTTTCGGCATCCGGCTCGTAGAGATAGTCCCAGCTGAACTGGCGCTCGGCCGTGATCGCCGCGTGCACGCCGCCGCCATCGTCGCCCTCAGCCTCCTGCTCGATTTCCTCGGCCGCCATGGGCAGCGGCAACAAGGCATCGACGCGCGGATCCTGGGTCATGGTGTTGACGAAATCGTTGTAGCAAAGGTACACCCGCTGGACCGCGTCTTCCTGGTAGCCATCCAGTGCCAGCTTGACAATGCCGATGAGGTCGTCGAGCTGCGGCTTCTCGCCCAGATGGGTCACGCTGCCGATCAGTTCAATGCCCTTCAGCGGGCGGAAGAACTGAACCGCCTTCTGGCCCACCGCGATCAACTGGACCTCGGCGCCACGCTCGCGCCAGTCACGCGCCTTGCCGAGGATCTTGCGGAACAGGTTGGCATTCAGGCCACCGCACAGGCCGCGGTCGGTGGAGATGACCACGAAAGCCACCTTTTTCACCGCGTCCTTCTTCACCAGGTACGGATGCCGATACTCGGTGTTGGCGTGCGCCAGGTGGCTGATTACGTTGCGCATCGCGCGCGCGTACGGGCGCGATGCCGACATCAGATCCTGCGCCTTGCGGATCTTGGATGCCGAGACCATTTGCAGTGCGTTGGTCACCTTGCGGGTGTTCCGCACACTGGCAATCTTGGTTTTGATTTCGCGTCCGCTTGCCATTGGTTTTGCTCGCTTTGCTCGCTTGAGGGGTCAGGGCGGAGGGATCAGGGAAGAGGGGATCGCATGCTTGGCATGCTGCGACAAGACGCTGTTTCCTATGCCCTATTCCCTGCTTTCAACCCTGCTCCCTGCGGTAATTACCAGCTACCCGTCTTCTTGAACTCGGCCAGGGCCGATTTGAAGGTGGCCTTGATGTCGTCGTTCCAGGCGCCGG
>CAZOXZ010000282.1:0-1585 GCA_964583865.1 uncultured Rhodanobacteraceae bacterium
CGGATCATGCCGATCTGGCTGAATGGCTGATGGAGCAAGGCATTGAATCGATGTCGCTGAACCCCGATACCGTGGTCGATACCTGGCTGCGGCTGGCACGCAAGAAGGCCGCCTGACAACAACATCAAGGAACATGATGAACAACCTGAGCAGAAACGTCCGCATCCTTTTCCCGGCACTGGTTGCCGGCCTCATGCTGGCCGCTTGCGCCAGCAACCCGCCTGCCGACACCGTCGGCGTCGCCCCGAGCATCATGACCATGCAGATCACCGGTGAAATGAGTTACCGCGAACGCATTGCCATGCCACCAAACACCGTGGCGCGGGCCGTCGTCGAGGACAGCAGCGTCGAGCCTGCGGTCATCATCGCCAGTTCAGACGATGTACTGGAAGGCGAGCAGGTCCCGGTCGCCTTCACCCTGGAAGTGCCGCAGAACAAGTTGCTGGCGGGCCATGAGTACCGCCTGGAAGCCAGCCTCGTGGGCCGGCAGGGGCAGCCGATGTGGTCGGCCAGCCAGGCACTGAACCTGGCGCCGGGCCAGGCCAACCTCGATATTGGCACCCTGTGGTTGGCTCGCGTTGCGGCCGAGCCGCCACCCAGTTACACGGCACGCGGCCAGGAACCGGGCTGGCTGCTGACCATCAACGATGCCGAAACCACATTGGAATGGAACTACGGCGAGGACAAGCTCAGCACTGTCACGCCGGTCCCACGTCCGTCCATCAACGGCCGCCGTTACACCATCGACGACGGTGTGCGCCAGGTCATCGTCGACATCACCCACGGCCTGTGCCGCGACAGCATGTCCGGCATGCCGTACCCGGATGAGGTGATGATTCTCATGGGCGACACCACGCTGAAGGGCTGCGGCGGCGAGCCGGTCTCGCTGCTGACCGGCGGCGAATGGCGGGTTGAGGACATCAACGGTGGAGGCGTCATCGACAACTCGCATGCCACGCTGGTGTTCAACGCCGATGGCACGGCCGGCGGCAGCGCCAGCTGCAACAACTGGCACGGCCAGTTCCGGATCACCGGCGAGGGCTTCGGCTTTGGCGGCATCGCCACCACATTGAAAGCCTGCGCCCCGGCACTGGAACAGCAGGAACGTCGTTTCCTTGATGTGCTGAACCATGCCACCGGCTTCGACATCGACCCGCATGGCCGGCTGATCATCCACGCCGGCCCGGACAAAAGCCTGACAGCGGTGCGCTGACACGCCGCGATTCGTGAGCCGAGAATCGGGAATCGGGAATCGTGGGCGCGTCGGGTTTCGCGACGTTGGCCACGGCGCGGCAAACCGGCTGCAGAACCCGTAGGAGCGAGCCTGCTCGCGACCGACATGGTTGGGAAACGGGGATCGACATCTGGCATGGCATGCCGGATCCGCGCTGCGCGCTTGATCCGGCCTACGCCAGGCGAGGCCCGATGCCGTAGGCCTGCTCAAGGAGCGCAGCGACGGAGCAGGCGATTCATTACGAGAACCGGCCCCGCAGAAGAACGCCGTCATCCCGGACAAGCGCGGCACGGCTTCTAGGAGCCTGGGCGGTAGGAACCATGTGAGCGAGGCACAGCCATTTTGAGAACG
>CAZOXZ010000283.1:0-1536 GCA_964583865.1 uncultured Rhodanobacteraceae bacterium
GTGGCAATGATGGCCGTGTCTACGGTCGCATTTCGCAACCGCGCCGCGTGCACAGTCACTGGCGGTTGTACACGGTCGAGTTTGAGTTCCGGGAGCTTGCGGCAGTCCCTGTAGAAGGGAGTGAGTGATGAGTACGATGGTGATCCCTCAGCGCGGGAACCGCAATACGCATATCGAAACCGTGGTGTTTGAAACCGACCGCGATAATCGGCCCGGCGCGGAGATTCCGGGCGTCACCGATGTGCAGGTCGATTGGGATATTGACCGTGCCGGTTCCAAATCTCGTGTCGAGATCGCCACGCACAAGCGCGTGCTGCGTGACGGTATGTGGATCGCGCCGTATCTGCGGATAACGCCAGAGGTCGGTGATGTTATTGAGCAACAGCTTGGTCACTTCCGCCTCGGGCTACCCACCACGGTAACAGACGGGTCAGTTGATACATGGGGCGATGACAAGGTTGAGCAAATGGCCACGGGCGGCGACATCGTTGACCTTTTGGCCGATGCCAGCCTGCCCTTCACGTTCTATACCCCGGCCAATGGACTGGTGCTCGATGATGTCCATGTGCTTATCAAGATGGCTACCAGCGGGGGAATCGGGCCGAACATCGTGCCAAACGGTGGCTTTGAGCAAGAGGGCACCGGCTGGAGACTCCACTTTGGCAACGGTGGCTCTGGTACGCACACGTGGTCATGGAGCAGCCTCGCCACCAACCCAATGGAAGGCACAAAGGCATGGGGCGCGGTGTTCGACGCCAGCCAGCCAGGCGGAGCGTATGCAGTGGTGTATCGAGACATTCCACTACCGAGCGGGTATCCGAACATTTACATATCCGGCGTGATGGAGAATAACTCGACGGGGCGAATCACTGGCAGGATTGAGGCACGATTTATCGATAGTGACGGCGGGACAATATCTGGTGCAACGATCACAACAAGGAATATCCGCAACGTTGGGAATCGGCGCATCCGGGTATACGAGGTTGGGGCGATTCCGCCGGAAGCCGTAGGCATCCGACTGTTTGTCTTTTCTCAAGTGCGGCCCGGTGGCTCGACCGGCCAATCTCGCCAGGCGTGGGACGATATACAGCTTGGCGGATGCACCAACTTCCCATTGCCACCTGAGCGCGTGAACTTGCCGCCATCCAGTGCTGCGGCAACCACACGTATTCAGACCACGGGTGGGGCCAGTATCGGGTACGACGCGATCAACGCCGACCGGCTCTCGGCAATCGGCCACCACGCCATTTACACCGACCTCACCGGGCGGCTCACCACGTCACCATCCCGTGACCTCGTTCGTGCCGCCGTGGCCCGAACGTACCGCGAGGGCGACTACCGATTCGTCGGGGCATTCGAGATTCAGCGCAGCGCCAACAACCGCTACAACACCGTCACCGCCGTCAAGGAGTCGTTCGAAGAGGGTGTACCGCCGCTGGTTGTTACGGTGTGGAATGACGATCCGGACGATCCGTGGTCTGTGCATCACTTGGGCAACGTCCGGTATCCGAACGGGCCGCTGATGGTGCAGGACGC
>CAZOXZ010000284.1:0-1502 GCA_964583865.1 uncultured Rhodanobacteraceae bacterium
GGCGCTGATGCGCAGTGCCGAGTCACTGTGGGTCATCGACCCGATCGATGGCACCGTCAATTTCGCGCATGGCCTGCGCCATGTGGCCGTGTCGATCGCTTGGGCCCAAAAGGGCCAGACCCGGCTGGGTGTCGTCCACGCACCGTTTCTTGGCGAGACCTTCACCGCCCTGCGTGGCCAGGGTGCCTGGCTTAACGGAGAGCCTATCCAGGCCAGCCGCAGCGACAGCCTGGAGCGTTGTCTGCTCGCCACCGGCTTTCCCTACCAGCGTGAAAACCGGCCGCCGCTGGTACGCCGGCTCGGTGCGGTACTGGCCCATGTACAGGACGTCCGGCGCAACGGCTCGGCTGCCCTTGATCTCTGTGACGTGGCCTGCGGCCGCCTGGACGCCTACTACGAAAGTGTCTCGCCGTGGGATTTTGCCGCCGGTGTCCTGATCGCCCGCGAAGCCGGTGCCCGTACCGGGCATCTCTACCCCTGCCCCGCCGATTTTCCCGAGGATCTCTATGGTGAGAGCCTGCTGATTTCCAGCCCCGGGCTATACACCGCGCTCGGTGATATCCTGCGTGCCGCCGACAAGGGATAGTCTCATGTCATTAACCGGTTAACCGCATTCAATTAGCCGGAGTGCCTGTTTTGCACCACACTGCAGGCATTTGGCGATGAATCCATTCAGGAGTTGTGTTTCATGTTCGTGGTGATTTACGGTCGTCCCGGTTGTTCCTTCTGTATCCATGCCCACAAGCTCGCCGAACGGCTGGAGAGCGCCAAGGTGATCGAGGGCTACCGATACGTGGATATGTGGGCCGAGAACATCAGCAAGGAAGAGCTGGCCAAGACCATCGGCCAACCGGTGCATACCGTGCCTCAGGTGCTTATCGACCAGACCCCTATTGGGGGATTTACCGAGTTCGACCGCTACGTTCGCGACCACGCCCTGCTCGCCTGATTTCATCCTCTTCCCAAAAGCCGGGCGCGCCCGGCCATCCTGCGTTCACACTGCGTTAAATGCGCACTATCCGCGTTGAATGCGACTTCCTGCGAGCCCCTATACTGACAGACGCAGCTGGACTCAAGGGAACGGTACGATGCAACGGGAAGAGTTTCTTCAGCAGCTCTGGCTTGACTACATTCACCGCCATCCTGAGGTAGGGATGTTGCGTCTGTGGCCCACAGACGCACCCACGGAATATTTGACCCTCCTGACCCTCAACCTGGCGCCTTTCGCCGTCGAGGACCTGCTGCCGAACATGGGGCATCTGGGTTATCGTCCCGTGCATCGCTACGCCATGGCGGATCGCGGCCTGCTGGTGACGTTACTGGCACCGCCCGATAATGGCGCCTGGCTGATACTCGCCGAGCTCCAGCTCGGCACCCTGTCCCGCCAGCCATGCGACACCTTGCAACAGCTCGTCGAACAGACGCACTACCGTGACACCCGTGGCAAGAACCTGCTGTGCCGGGGGCGTCCCTGGCCCATGCCGAGCTGGGATGAGTATTCC
>CAZOXZ010000285.1:0-1501 GCA_964583865.1 uncultured Rhodanobacteraceae bacterium
CTTGGCCAGGTGCTGGATGGGATAGGCCAGCTGGCGACGACCCCAGTCTTCCTGGCGGTGCACCTTGCCATCGGCATTGGTCACCTGAGCGACGTAGCGCTCGACCATGGCAGGCACCTGCTCGCTCTGGCCCGGATGGACCAGAAACACGATTTCGTAATGACGCATGTTGTCTCCTTGTGGATACCGCGCCGGGATTGACGCGGCAGCCCCCCGTCAGGACGGTGAGGCAAGGTCATGCCTGCCAGAGACAGGCAAGTCGGCTATTGTAAACAGAAGAACGGCACGGCGCAAATCAACAGGACCGCGATGCCCCGCGCCCGGCTTTGGCCACCGTGAAACTCTCGCCGCAACCGCACTCGGCGTCGGCATGCGGGTTGTCGAACACGAAACCGGCACTGAGGCCGTCGCGCACGAAGTCGACGACAATGCCGTCCACCAGTGGCGAACTGTCGGCATCGACCAGCAGCGGCACGCCATCCACCTCGATGGCCGTGTCGTCGGTGCGGCGCTCGGTGGCCAGATCGACCACGTAGCTGTAGCCCGAGCATCCGGCCGGCTTGACGCCGAAGCGGATACCCAGGGCATTGGCATTGCGTGCCAGAAAATCCTGCATGCGCTGGCGGGCGGCGGGGGTCAGTTCGATCTTCATGGCCGAAAAGGTTGTGGAGGGCGTGCGCCATTGTACAACGCCGCACAGGTGAACCCCATGCCAGGAGCCTGGGCGGCAGAAACACTCGCGGATGCGGGCACGCCGGCACTTCCGTTATCATCGCCTGTCCTGCCCGCGTGCGGCATGTCAAGGAACTCGAACAATGACGGTGGTGAGCGTCAAACAGGCCCTGAGCGGCGATCTACTGGATCAGGAAGTCACGATCCGTGGCTGGGTGCGCACCCGGCGCGACTCCAAGGCCGGCCTGTCGTTCGTGCAGGTCAGCGATGGGTCCTGTTTTGATCCCATCCAGGTGGTGGCACCCGACAGCCTGGACAATTACCAGGCCCTGGTGCAGCACCTGACCGCCGGTGCCAGCGTCATTGCCACGGGCAAGCTGGTGGTTTCGCAGGGCAAGGGCCAAGGCTACGAAATCCAGGCCGGGGCCATCGCGTCGCCGGGCCTGGTGGATGACCCGGAAACCTACCCCATCCAGCCCAAGCGTCACTCGATGGAGTTTTTGCGCGGCGTGGCCCACCTGCGCCCGCGCACCAACCTCATCGGCGCCGTCACCCGTATCCGCCACACCATGATGTCGGCCATCCACCAGCATCTGGGCGCGCAAGGCTTCGTGTGGGTGAACACGCCCATCATCACCGCCTCCGATGCCGAGGGCGCCGGCGACATGTTCCGGGTCTCGACGCTGGACATGGCCAACTTGCCGCGCACCGAGGCTGGCGACATCGACTTCGGCAAGGATTTCTTCCACAAGGAAGCCTTTCTGACCGTCTCCGGCCAGCTGAACGTCGAAAGCTACTGCCTGGCGATGAGCAAGGTGTACACCTTCGG